>JBFELU010000082.1:0-10339 GCA_041551965.1 Acidimicrobiia bacterium | reverse complement strand
CACACGGCGAAGTGATAGCCGCCCGCAGGATGCGGGTGCGCCCCCAGCCACTCGTGGAGGCGGTCGTGACGCCCCTCCCGGAAGGCTTGCGCATCGAACATCACGCCCGCCAGACCCCGGCGCTGCGCCCCGGCACGGTCACCGTCCCTCCCCCGAGCTCTCCCCTCCCCCACACCATGGTCCCGGAGTCCTCGGCGATCCGCACCGAGGCGGTGCCGTCGCCGGCGTTCACGCCCACGATCATGCGATCTTCGTCTGCTTCCCGAACGAAGACGTACAGCGGGCCCTCGGCGGCCAGGTCCCGGTACGCCCCGCGCCGCAGGGCCTCCGATCGATGGCGAAGATCGATGAGACTGCGGAAGACCTCGAGCAACTCGGTGTTCCAACTCCCCCGGTCATTCCAAGGGAACCCGGCGCGACAGCCGGGGTCGTGGCCCCCCTCGAGGCCGATCTCGTCCCCGTAGTAGACGCAGGGAGCCCCGGGAAAGGTGAATTCGAGCACCGCCGCCAGGGCGACGGACGGCGGGTCGCCACCCACCATGCTGAGCACCCGGGCCGTGTCGTGGGAACCCAGGAGATTGAGGTTGGCCGTGTGCGCCTCCCACGGGTAGCCGTCCAGATGATCCGACACGGCGTCCCGGTAGCCGGCGGCATCGAGCGGTGGGGTGAGCACCAGATTCACCGGCTCGACGACCGCCTCATCGACGCGGCCCCCGGCCGCGAAGCGGAGGTTCAGCTCGGTCATCGGGTAGTTCATGACACCGTCGCAGCGAGTCCCGTCCCCGATCCAGCGCCCGGCAGGGCCCCAGACCTCGCCGACGAGATAGGCGTCGGAATCGACGGCCCGCACCCGTTGCCGCATCTCCTCCCAGAATCCCGCCGTCGTGATCTCCTCCGGCACGTCGAGCCGCCAGCCGTGCGCTCCCCGACGGATCCAATGCTCGGCGACCTCCATCAGGTACTCCCGTACCCGGGGATTCTCGGTGTTGAGCTTCGGAAGGGCCGGATCGTTCCACCAGGCCGCGTAGTTGGGCGACGGGCCGTATGCGTCGAGAGGCAACCCCGAGACCGTGTACCAGTCGAGCCATGGCGAGTCGGCTCCGTTCTCCAGGATGTCGTGGAAGGCGAAGAACCCGCGCCCGCTGTGGTTGAACACACCATCGAGCACCACTCGGATCGACTGCCTCTCACAGGCGGCGAGCAGTGCTTCGAATGCTGCGTCGCCGCCCAGCATCGGATCGACACGGAGGTAGTCGAACGTGTGGTAGCGGTGATTGCTCGCCGACTGGAAGATCGGGTTGAGATAGAGAGCGTTGATCCCCAGGTCGACCAGCCAGTCCAGGTGCTCGACCACCCCCCACAGGTCGCCCCCCTTGTATCCGCGACGAGTCGGCTCGGCCGTCCAGGGCTCGAGACGGGCCGGTCGGGGCATCCGCTCTGATCGGGCGAAGCGATCGGGGAAGACCTGGTAGAAGACGGCGTCTGCCACCCACGACGGCCTGGCTGTGGGGTCCATGGCGGCTCAGTCTGGCACGGCCCGGGACGAGCCAACGACCAGGTCTCGCAACAGGCGACCGGTTGCGGCGCCGACCTCGGCGCCCGCTCTCTCGAAAACCTCGACGTCGGCCTGCGACGGGTTGCGGTACCCGCTCACCTTGCGCACGCACTGAAGCGCGGCGGCGCGGATCTCCTCGTCTGTGGCTCCCTGATCACGTCGTAGCTGCTGGATGGATCGGCACATCCGCTCACCCTGGGTCTCGGCCCCGCCTTCGAGCCGGCCCCGCCCGCGAGCACCACCGGCGCCTCCTAGAAGCGTCCCCCGGTCCTCCAGTACACGCCTTCGGCTCTCGTCAGCAGTTCGTCCTCCACCAGCAGCCGCCGCAGGAGGGCGTGGTCGGGATGGAACACGTGGAGCAGCTCGTTGACTTCGCGCTCGGGGTACCGCAGGCCCGGTTCGAACTCCTGGGCGACTCGTTCCAGGACCACCCGCCGCTTGGATGCCTGGGAGGGAATCCCGATCAGGCGCGACCCGGAGAAGAACTTCCCCAGCGTCTCCAATTCCTCGGCGGTCCATTCGCCGTGCAGCAGGGAGGGATCGGCGGGAACGGCGCGCGGCATGGCCTCCGCCACTCGACGCAGCGCCCGGCGGTCGAGCCTCAAGTCGTCGTCCAAGAGCCCCGCCTCACGAAGCCGCCCCACCTCGACGAGGATTCGGCGGGGCTTGATGCCGAGCCGACTCGCCAAAACCTCGCTATCCACCGGCGCCACTGCCGCGTGACCGAGCACCGCCAGGCGCACGGGATCGAGCGTGAGCCGCAGGTAGTCGGTGGGGGAAGTCACCAACGCACCATACAGCTCAGGGCCCGGTCGTCGGTATCCTGACCCGGTGACCCGGCTGCACCTGATCCGGCACGCCCCCACTCCGGAGACCGGGAGACGCCTCACCGGGCGGCTCCCCGGCGTCGGATTGAGCACTCCCGGCCAGGACCTCGCCCGAGGGCTCGCCGAGGCCTTGGCCGATGTGCCGTTCGCCGCGTTCTATACCTCTCCGGTTCGCCGGTGCCGAGAGACGGCACGCATCGTCGCCGACCCCCACGGTCTCCGCCCCATCCCCTACCAAAGCCTGACCGAAGTCGACTACGGCTCCTGGTCGGGTCGCACGCTGGGGTCGTTGCGGCGAACCCGGCTGTGGCGGATGCTCTTCATAGCCCCCTCCCGGGTCCGTTTCCCCGGGGGCGAGAGCCTGACCGCGGTGCAGACCCGTGCCGTCGCCGCCTGCGAGGAGCTGGCCGCCGCGCATCGCCGATCCGACATCGCAGCGGTGAGCCACGGCGACGTCATCAAAGCCGTCGTGGCCCACTACCTGGGGACCCCACTCGACCTGTTCCAGCGGATCACCATTGCTCCCGGCTCGGTCTCCGTGCTCGAGCTGTTGCCCGACGCCGCACCGCGGATCCTGGGGGTGAACCGCACCCCATGAGGGACCTCGGCGCCGTCGAGCTCTTCCGGGCCGGAGCCGTCGGCGAGCCCGGCCGGCGCACGTTCTTGCTGGAGGTCGACGGCGAGTACTTCCTCCTCGAGAAGGAGCAGGTCGCCGCGCTCGCCGCCCGCGGCCTCGACCTCGCCCGAACCTTGGGGGTCTCGCCCCAGGATCCGATCGATGAACTCACCGCGGCCGACGAGCCCACATTCCGGGTGAGAGCGATCGAGATCGACGCCGGTCGCGATGGCATCACCATCGCGCTCCACCCCGTCGAAGAGGCGGACGAGACCCCGGTGTCGTTCGTCGTCGATCCCACCCGACTCGATGCCATGGCACGGCGGGCCCTGCTCGTCGTCGCCGCCGGGCGCCCCCCTTGCCCCTATTGCAGCTTCCCGCTCGATCCCGACGGCCACGTGTGTCCGGCGTCGAATGGGGATCGGCGGCGGGGGTGAGCGGACGGCTCTTCGTCGACGAGATCGTCGGCCGGTTTGCGGCCGCCTCCAACACCACGTTGTTGGGCCGCAGCGCCGGCCGACTCGTGGTGTACAAACCGACTGCAGGAAGCCGCCCCCTGTGGGACTTCGACGTCGCCACGCTCGCCGACCGGGAAGTGCTCACCGCCGAGATCGCCGAGGCCCTCGGCTTCGAATGCGTCCCGGAGACCGTGATCGGCGACGGCCCGCTCGGGCCCGGCTCGGTGCAACGCTTCGTGGACGCCGATGAGGGCTTCGATCCCGTCGATCTCATTCAGCGGGCCGATCCCGGTCTCTGGCCGGTCGCCGTCCTCGACCTCCTCGTCAACAACGCCGACCGCAAAGCCTCCCACCTCATCGTGGAGGACGGTCGGCTCCGGGCGGTCGATCACGGGCTGACGTTTCACCCCGAGCCAAAGCTCCGCACCGTGCTGTGGTCCTTCGCCGGCCGGTCGCTCCCGAGTGACATGCTCGCCGCCCTCGAGCGGCTCGCCGCCGGGACGGCCGCGTCCCGGGTCGCCGACGTGCTCGGTCCCGAGGCGGGTCGGGCATTCCGGCGACGGCTCCAGGACCTCCGCCGCCATCCCGTCCACCCCGAGCCCCCCACCGACCGGCCACCGCTCCCGTGGCCTCCCTACTGAGCGGATCTCAGGTGTGACCGCCGGTGGCGACGGCGCCGCTGCGTCGGGGATCGGCGGCGCCGAACAGGCCGGCCACCGGGTCCCACATGGCGACGCCCACGCCGCCGAAGTACATCGAGAGATCGGGGAATCGGCGGGGCCGCAGCCCTTCGATCTCCCCGACCGGCATGCCCGGTTCGAAGGCCACGGTGGGTTCGCCCTCGAAGACCTCCACGTGCACTCGCGGGTGATTGACCGCCTCCCTGAGTGACATGCCGAGGTGGAAGAAGTTGAGCAGCACCTGGGCCAGCGCAGTCGTGATCCTGCTCGCCCCCGGGGTTCCGATCGCCAGCACCGAGCCGTCGTCGCGACGGGCCACCGTGGGGGCCATATTCGAAGGGAGACGGGTCCCGATCGGAATCCGATCGAGCCCATGGGGCACCAACTCGACCTCGCCGAGGGAGTTGTTGAGCCACAGCCCCGTGCCCGGGATCATCACGCCCGCCCCGTATCCGGCCGATGCCGTGATTGCGCACGCTCGTCCCTCGCTGTCGACGGCCGAGGTGTGCACCGTCGACGGTGAAGCAAGGAGCCGCCGATGATCGCCGAGCCGGGCCGCATCCAGCAGTTCGGCCACGGCGGCGACCCGGTCGTCCGCATCGTCGAGGTGCCGGGCCCGGTACCCGAGGACGGCCCGTTGGACCTCGGCGAGCCGTCCCACCTCGGCCTCGTCCCAGGCACGGAAGGGATGGTCCTCCACCAGTTGCAGCATGGCGGCCAGGGTGGCGCCGCCGATGGCCGGGGCCGGATTGGTGGCGACCTGCCAGCCGTCCGACGACACCACGATCGGGTCACGCACGACCGGTTGGTAGGCGGCCAGGTCCTCGGCGGTGACCCTTCCCCCCGATACCGCCATGTCCTCGGCGAGCTTGCGACCGATGCTCCCGGTGTAGAAGGAGGCGGGCCCTTCCTCGGCGAGCGTCCTCAGGCTCGCCGCCAGGCCCTCGATCTTCACGATGTCCCCCTCACCGATCAACGAGCCGTCGGCGCGGTGGAGAGCCGCATAGGACTCGGGGAACGGATCGAAGATGGGTTCGGCCGCGTACACGAGATAAGCGGCTGCCGGCGGCGAGAGCGGGAACCCCTCCTCCACCCAGCGGATCGCCGGCGCCAGCACCGCCTCCCAGTCGAGCGCCCCGTACCGAGCCGAGGCCTCCCCCAAGCCCGCAAAAGCTCCGGGCGTGGCCACCGAGGCGTGCCCGATGAGGGTGGTCATGCCTCCCCCGTAGGTCATATACACCTCGTCCCCGAATCCCGAGACCGCACCCTCGGCGAGACCGCGACCCGGCATCTCGGCATACCCGTCGATCACGAGGGGATCCTCGTCTGGGGGCCAGATGGTGATGAAGGCGCTGGCACCGGGAGCGATGATGCCGGGATCGGTCGTCATGGCGGCCACCGTGGCGGCGATGGCGGCGTCGACCGCATTGCCGCCCCGATCGCCCACTTCGGCACCGGCCTCGGCGGCGATGGACGATCCCGACGACACCACGACCCGCAGCATGGGTGGGGAGGGTAGCCCGCCCGGAGCCGGATCTCCCTATTCGGGCTCGCCGAGGCATACCTGCTCGGCGATCACTTCGATGCGACTGCGGCGCCCCTCGTCATGACTCCAGAAGCGCCGCTGCACCGAACCGGCGGTCCACAGCCCCATCCCGGGCCCGGGCTCGGCATCGATGAGATCCGGCGGCGGATCCCACAGCGTCACCGGGAGCACGTCGACCCGTTTCGAGCCACGCACCGTCACCAGGAAGCGGGCGAGCATCGCCCCACTCTCGAACTGGCGGATCTCGGGTGGCGCCGCCAGCCGACCGGCGAGCACCACGAGGTTGAGATCGAGGCCCATGGTGATCCCTTTCGTCGCGGTGCGACCACCGTATGGGGAGGGTGTGACCGGTCTGCCGGGTGGACCGGGGTCTCGCCTCCGAATGGGCCCGCCGTCTGACCGACCCGGGTCGAAACGCCCTCGAGATGATCACTTCGTACGGACCCGGCGGCGCCACCCGAGCCCGAGAAGCCCCGGGCTAGTGTGCCGGCCATGGTGCACACGTCGGTTCGGTCCCTCGGCCACGATCTCTACCTCATCGACGCCTGGATGCACGACGAGGCCGAGCGGCTCGCCTGCTATCTCTTCGATACCCCGGAGCGGGTCCTCGTCGAGTGTGGGCCATCGCGGTCGCTCCCTCATCTTCTGGCCGCCCTCGACGAGGCCGGCATCGACGACGTCGGAACCCTCGCCGTGACCCATATCCACCTCGATCACGCCGGAGGGGCCGGCCACTTCGCCGCCCGGTTCCCCAACTCCCGGGTCGCGGTCCATGCCGCCGGAGCACCTCATCTCATCGATCCGGACCGTCTGTGGGCGTCGGCCACCCGGATCTACGGCGAGCAGGGCATGACCGATCTCTGGGGCCCCATGGAGCCCATCGATCCCGACCGCATCCTCATCCTCGACGAGGGCGACCGGCTCCCGCTCGGCATGGGACGCTCGGTCGAGGTGATGGCAACCCCAGGGCACGCCCGGCACCACGTCGTCTATCTCGAGGACGAGACCGGGGCGGCCTTCGTCGGCGACGCGGTGGGGATCGCCTTCCCCCATGGGCACTTGGTCCAGCCGGTGACCCCCCCGCCCGACTTCGATCCCGACCAGGTGGTCACTCAACTCCATCGGATCGCCGCTCGAGACCCCGCCTTCCTGGGGTTCGCCCACTTCGGTCCGGATCGCGATCCGCAACGATCCCTCGCCGAGGCCGAATCCCGGCTCCGGGATTGGGTCGATTGGGTGGAAGGGGCCGCCCGAGCCGGCCCCGGAGACCTGACCGACACCATGCGGGCCTGGGTGCTCGACGGCTATCGCCGCCGGGGGGTCGACGAGGCAACGATCGAGATCTACGACAGGAACACCTTCTGGCCGATGCAGGCGTCCGGGATCCTCCGCTGGCTCAGCCGGCGATGACCCGGTCGAGTTCATCGAGCCCGGGGAAGGCCGGATCCGTTTCCTGAACCGCCCGGAAGAGGCGGCGGGCGGCCTCCCGGTCCCCGAGCCGAGCCGCCACCCGGGCGGCGACGTACCAGACCCGGAGGTCGCTCTCCCTGGCCCGATCCGTGATGCGGATCGGCTGCACCACGTCCCACGCCCGGCGCGGCTCCTCGCGGTCCAGGAGGTGAGCGGCGTAGACGACCTTCGCCTCATTGCGGGCGTCGCGGCTTCCTCCCAGGCGTCGAAAGAGGTCCCAAGCGGCGTCGACGTCGTCGGGACGGTCCAGGGCCCGCAGGACGTCCATCTCGACCGCGAGGTGAGTGGTCTCGCCGGTGTAGCGGCGGAAGGTGCGCAACTCCCGCAGGGCCTGCTGCCACCGACCCAGCCGGTACGCGGCCAGCCCGAGCACCTCGCGGATCGTGGCATCGCGGGGTGAAGCCTCCTTGGCCTGCTCCGCAAACCGCACCGCCCGACCGTGCTTCCCCCCGGCGAAAGCCTCGGCGGCGGCGGTGAGCTTCTCGGTGGCCTGGCTCAGCTTGGCGCGGGGTGTGACCCGGGCGAGGTCGTCGGCCACCCAGCGGGGCAGGGTCCCACCGGACACATCCCACTGGCGACGGCTCGGTGGGGTCTTGTGCTCCCGGCTCGGGCCGGGTCTCCGATCTCGCCGGTCTGCGCCGCGGTCTCTTCGATTGTCGTTGGGGGCCATGACGCTCCTCCGCCGGAGCATCGTAACCCCCCGGCTCTCGTTGCCCGTCGTTCCTCGTCCGGGGCCGACGCCATCGCGGTCGGGTGGTGCCCCAACGATCACACGGGCTCTTCCAAGCAGCGACCGGGTTCTTGCCGATCCACGACCGCCACTCTGCGGGCCCGGCGCCACGCCGGGATGACGTCGGCACGACCTCCGGGTGAAAAGGTCGAGGGCCGCCCGGAGGCGGCCCTCGAAAGAATCCGGCGGCGACCTACTCTCCCAGGGGCCTACGCCCCAAGTACCATCGGCGCTGGCGGGCTTAACTTCCGTGTTCGGAATGGGAACGGGTGGTTCCCCGCCGCTGTCACCACCGGAAACCGGTGAAATCGGTTGTACTCGGTACCCCGAGCACTCCATAGCGAGCACGCACGTCTTGAGTTCTATTCAAGCCCTCGACCGATTAGTACCGGTCAGCTGAACACATCGCTGTGCTTACACTTCCGGCCTATCTACCTGGTGTTCTCCCAGGGGTCTTACCCGACCTAAGTCGGTGGGAGGTCTCATCTTGGAGGCGGCTTCGCACTTAGATGCCTTCAGCGCTTATCCGTTCCGTACGTAGCAAACCAGCCATGCCCTTGGCAAGACAACTGGCACACCAGAGGTACGTCCATCCCGGTCCTCTCGTACTAGGGACAGCTCTCCTCAAACCTCCTGCGCCTGCGACGGATAGGGACCGAACTGTCTCACGACGTTCTAAACCCAGCTCGCGTGCCGCTTTAACGGGCGAACAGCCCGACCCTTGGGACCTGCTCCAGCCCCAGGATGCGACGAGCCGACATCGAGGTGCCAACCCTTGCCGTCGATATGGACTCTTGGGCAAGATAAGCCTGTTATCCCCGGGGTACCTTTTAGCCGATGAGCCACGGCGCTTCCACATGCCGCCGTGGGATCACTAGGCCCTGCTTTCGCACCTGCTCGACTCGTAGGTCTCGCAGTCAAGCTCCCTTGTGCCCTTGCACTCGCCGTCTGATTGCCGACCAGACTGAGGGAACCTTTGGGCGCCTCCGTTACATTTTGGGAGGCCACCACCCCAGTGAAACTGCCCGCCAGGTACTGTCCCCGATCCGGATAACGGATCCGGGTTAGAAGCTCAACATGCCAAGGGTGGTATTTCAACGTTGACTCCACAACGGCTAGCGCCGCTGCTTCCACGTCTCCCACCTATCCTACACATGACAAGCCAAACTTCAATGCCAAGCTGCAGTAAAGGTCCCGGGGTCTTTCCGTCCTGTCGCAGGTAGTGAGCATCTTTACTCACACTGCAATTTCGCCGAGTCCGTGGTTGAGACAGCGCCCAAGTCGTTACGCCATTCGTGCAGGTCGGAACTTACCCGACAAGGAATTTCGCTACCTTAGGACGGTTATAGTTACCGCCGCCGTTTACCGGGGCTTAGGTTCAGAGCTTCGCCGCCGAAGCGGCTAACCCCTCCCCTTAACCTTCCGGCACCGGGCAGGCGTCAGAGCGTATACAGCGTCTTGCGACTTCGCACGCTCCTGTGTTTTTAGTAAACAGTCGCTTGGGCCGAGTCACTGCGGCCCCCTCGGGCTGTGAGGCGGGAAGCCTCGTCACCCTACCGGGGCGCCCCTTCTCCCTAAGTTACGGGGCCATTTTGCCGAGTTCCTTAACCACGGTTCTCTCGCTCGCCTTGGTATTCTCTACCTGTCCACCTGTGTCGGTTTGGGGTACGGGCACCGCGTGTGCTCGCTAGAGATTATTTCTCGGCGGCATGGGAGTTCGGCAGCTTCACCTATAAGCGGTTCGGCATCACGCCTCAGGCTTTGATGAGGTCCGGATTTGCCTAGACCTCGCCCTACACGCTTGCCCCGGGTCAACCAACGCCCGGGTCTGCTTACCCTTCCGCGTCATCCCGTCGCTGGTCTACTACCGGCTGGGTCGGTAGGCCCCGAAGGGCTTTCCTTAGCAAACCGGCCTCGACCTGGACGCACACGTGGTGGTACTGGAATATCAACCAGTTGTCCATCGATTACGCCTCGCGGCCTCACCTTAGGTCCCGACTAACCCTGGGCGGACGAGCCTTCCCCAGGAACCCTTGGACATTCGGCGGAGGAGATTCTCACTCCTCTTTCGCTACTCATGCCGGCATTCGCACTCGAACAGCCTCCACGGCTGGCTTACGCCGCCGCTTCATGGGCTGCTCGACGCTCCCCTACCACTCCCGTCGCCTAGACCCAGTTCCCGAAGGAAAAGGGCCGAGCTATTGACGGAAATCCGCAGCTTCGGCGGTGTACTTGAGCCCCGTTACATTTTCCGCGCAGAATCACTCGACCAGTGAGCTGTTACGCACTCTTTAAATGGTGGCTGCTTCTAAGCCAACGTCCTGGCTGTCTGAGCAACATCACATCCTTTCCCACTTAGCACTGTCTTAGGGACCTTAGCTGGCGGTCCGGGCTGTTTCCCTCTCGACTACGAATCTTAGCACCCGCAGTCTCACTCCCGACTATCACCTTCGCGGT
>JBFELU010000081.1:0-10740 GCA_041551965.1 Acidimicrobiia bacterium | reverse complement strand
GGGAGCTCCTCGATGTGTTCTGGTCGGTCCACGACCCGACGCAGATCAACCGCCAGGGACCCGACGTCGGCTCCCAATATCGCTCCGCCATCTTCGCCCTCACCCCGGAACAGGAGCAGGAAGCCAAGGAGGCCCTGACGAACCTGGAGGAGTCCGGCGAAGCCGGGGGACGGGTCGTCACCGAGATCAACGCCGCCGCTCCGTTCCACCAAGCCGAGGACTACCACCAGCAGTACTACGAGAAGCGGTTCGGCGGTTAGGGCGGGGGCGCCACTCGGGTCGCCCGCCGCCACAAGCCGTACGAGACGACCCCCAACGCGACCTGCAGCAGGTAGGTGAGGGCCCGGTAGACGAGTACGGCCGCCACCACGGCCGCCTCTTCGCCTCCGGCAACCACCAGCGCCGCGGCCATCCCGACCTCCACGACGCCGATCCCCCCTGGGGTGATGGGCAAGGCGGTGGCCAGCCGGACGATCGCAAACGCCCCGAGTGCCTCGGCGCCGGTCACCTGGTCGACCGTGACCCCCATTGCCCGCAGCGAGAGCAGCAACAAGGCGAAGAGCGACAGGTGACTGATGAGTGTCGCCAGGCTCAGCCAATGCCACCGCCGCTTGAGCAAGGCGGCACTGCGCTCCTGAAACCGCGCAAAGCGGTCGACCCAACCGACCACGGGGCCGCGCCCGAAGACCCGTCGGATACCGGACACGATGCGCGCCAGCAGCCGACCGGCGCTGCGCGCCAGCCGCTCGCTGGTGGTCACCGCAACCAGCACGATCACCGCGCCGACGAGCAGCGCCAGGCCGGCCGCCGCCGCCGACAGCATGCCCTCGTTGACGTCACCCTGTAGCGACAGCACGAGCAGCGCCACCACCGGGAGACCGAACTTGACCAGTGTGTTCCACCACCCCGTCAGCACCGCAGCCAGCGCAATCGCCGAACCTTGATGCCCGAACGACGAAAGGATTGCGTAGGTGACCCCGATCCCCACCAGGCTCCCGGCCGGCACGGTGTTGGTCACCGCCGTCGAGATCTGCCCGGTGAGAAAGGCGTGACTGAGACGGAGACCGGGCAGGGCCGCCACCATCACGAACTGGTAGGTGAGGATGTTCCACGCCGAGAGGGTGAGGAGCAGCACGATCTGGGACGTGGTCAGGGTTCCGACGGAGTCCCAGACCTCACCGAGGTCGGCCAGGCGGGGGAGAACGCCGACGAGGAGCCCGACCCCGATTGCCACCGAGGTCGCGGCGCGCAGGAACCGGCCGACGGGAGACCGGCGAACCTCAGAGGGATCGAGCGCCGGTTCGGGAGCGGAGGGGAAGTCCTCCATCGACCCCGACCCTACTGCGGACGGCGGGGTCGACCGCGGTGGGTTAGGTTGACCGCAGAAGGAGGGCCAGAGGACGATGAGCGAAGGGCGGGTCGCGACGACACCGGTGCGGCTTCCCACGTACCACGATGCCTTCATCGGTCGCGACGACGATCTCGACGCGCTGCAAACGGCCCTCCAGCATCATCGTCTCGTCACCCTCACCGGAGGGGGCGGTGTGGGAAAGACTCGCTTGGCGGTCGAGACGGCCCACCGGTTGCTCCTCGAGTACCCGGACGGCGTCTGGTTGGTTCGGCTCAGCGAACTCCGGGGTGCGGTGGGACTGACGGACGCGCTGGCCGAGAGGATCGGGGTCGGGGGAAGTCGGGCCCGGGCGGTCGTCGTCGCCACCGAGGCCCCCCGGGAGCTCATCGAGGAGATCGCCGGCCACCTGGAGCACCGACGCGGCCTCCTCATCCTGGACCACTGCGAACATGCCCTCGGCGCGGTCGCCGAGGTGGCGAGCACCCTCTCGAACCGGTGCGCCGACCTGACGATCCTCACAACGAGCCTTCAGCCGTTGCGCGTCGCCGGAGAGCATCTCCGGCAGGTACCGCCGCTGGAGGTCCCGGAAGGTCGAGACCATCCAGAGGCGATCGCCCGCAACGAATCCGTCCTCCTCTTCGCGGACCGGGCGCAAGCAACGCGGCCGGACTTCACCCTCACCGAAGAGACTCTGCCCCTCGTCGCCGAGATCTGCCGCACCCTGGAGGGGAACCCTCTGGCGATCGAACTCGCCGCCGCCCGGGTCGGGGTCCTCGATGTCCGCCAGATCGCCGAACGGCTCGAAGACCAATTCCGGCTGCTCACCGGTGGAGACGCCGGGCGCAGCGGCGATCACCACGCCACCCTGCGAGCCATCGTCGACACCTCCTACGAGCTCCTGAGCCCTGAGGAGCGGACGGCCTTTGCACGCATGTCGGTGTTCCCGGCAACCTTCACCCTCGAAGCCGCCGAGGCGGTCGTCAGCGGACCGGATCTCCCGGCCGCATCGGTGCTCGACCTGGTGGCCGGCCTGATCTCGAAGTCCATCCTGCTCGTCGTCGCCGGAGGTGGCGAGCACCGCCGCTACCGCCTCCCGACGGCTCTGCGGCGCTACGGCCAAGAGCGCCTCGAAGAGCGCTCCGAGGCCGGCGAGCGTCGCGATCGGCACGCCGAGCACTTCGCAGCCCTGGCCGCGGCCACGGTTCCGGAGCTACGAGGACCGCGACAGATCGCGGCGCTGAATCGGCTGGAGGCCGAAGACCGCAACCTGCGGGCGGCGCTCGACCATGCGATCGACACGGGCGACGTCAACACGGCCCAGGCGCTGGTCGGCACCCTGTACTGGTACTGGTTCGTACGGTGGGACTCCGCAGCATTGGGCCTGGCGCGTCGTGCCCTCGGCATGCAGGGGGAAGTGCAACCAGCAGTACATGCCTCCGCTCTCGTCGGGACCGGGCTGCTGACCGGGGTCTCCGGAGCGGGCGATGAGGCGAACGAGCTCCTGACGCAAGCGGCGGCGATCTACCGGGAGCTCGGCAACGCGGTCGGGGAGGGCGAGGCCCACCTCTATGCCGGGATCGGAGCCCAGGCGCGGGGCCGTTCCGAGAGTTCGGACCGAGAGCTCCACCGGGCAGCCGAGGTGTTCTCCGGAGCCGGCATCGACCTCGGCGTCGCCTGGGCTCGCTGGTTCCAGACCACGAACGCCGAGCGGCGGGGCGAGATCGACGAAGCCCTGCGGCTCGCCGAGGAGGCCATCCGGGGCTTTCGGGCCGCGGGTGATGCGTTTGGGCTCGCCAACGGGATGGCATCGCTGGGCACCCTCCACCGGCGCCGCGGCCGCGTCGATCGTGCGGTCCAACTCCACGCCGAGGCCGTTGCCACGTTTCGCGAGATCGGGGATCGGGGTCGGACTGCAGCGGCACTCGGATCGCTGGCCATCGACGAGCGCGAGCGCGGCAACCTCGACCGATCCATCGAGCTGCTCACCGAGGGCCTGGCAATCGCCACGGAGGTGGGAGCGACGCCGGCCGTGGCCGAAGCTCACTACCTGATGGGGGAATCCCTGCGGCGTTCCGGCGATCTCCGGGGGGCGGAGGAGCATTTCCGCGATGCCCTGGAAACCGCCAGCAGGAGCCCGGGAAGCGAGGCCCGCTCCACGGCGATCCTCGCGATCGAGGGTCTGGCGGTCGTGGCGGCGGAGACCGGGCGCTACGAGCGCCTCGTGCGGCTGATCGCGGCCGGATCCCGACAGAGGGAGGAGACCCGCCTCCCTCCCAGCGGAGACCGCCGACGCGCTCACCAAGCGTTGCTCATGACGGCCCGCCGTCAACTCGGTGCCGCCCGCTATCAGGAGCTCTGGGACGGGGGCAGGCGCATGGACCGCCGCCAGAGCCTGGAGGCAGCCCTGGGCACAGGCGAGCCCCGCGAGAGCGTTCTCTCCCTCGAGCAGGTGGAGCTGGGGGAGCGGGTCGCACGCCAGCTCGACGCGGTCGCGGATCGCCTCGAGGTTCGCGTGGCCGGAATCCGATTCAAGGGGCGACGCCGGAGGCCGACAGGGGAGCGACCGCCGCTCCCGATCCAACTGCGCGCCTCGGGCCGGTTGTGGTTGCTGCTCGGAATCTCCGTGGTGGCGGTGTGGATCTCCCTCTTCCTGTGGCCGGATACCTCGGAGTGGTGGGACAATCGCGACCGGAGCGTTCTGGTCTGGATGCTCGACCGGCGCACGGCGTGGCTGACCACCCTCGCCCAGGCTCTCCACGCCCTCGGCCAGGCCTGGACCTGGCGCCCCCTGCGCTGGCTGACGCTCGCCGCACTGGCTGCGACCCGGCGGTGGCGCCACTTCTTCGTCGCGCTCCTCGCGTTCCTGCTCCTCGAGGTGATCGTCAACGCCGTCGTGGTTACCATCGCCCGGCCCCGGCCACCCCTCGACGCCATCGGGTCGTGGACCGGCTACTCCCACCCTTCTGCCGAGGTGGCGTCTCTGTCGGCCACCCTGGCGGTGATCGGGCTCTCGCTGATACCCAGGGGCCGATGGCGAACGGCATGGATGTGGTTGTCCGCCGTCGCCGTGGCGGTCCTGGTCGGGTCCCGGCTCTACCTGGGGGTCGAGCGTCTCAGCGACGGCGTCGTCGGTGCCGTCTTCGGCCTGGCCATTGCCATCGTCCTCTTCCGGGTCCTCGTTCCCGAATCGATCTTCCCCGTCGCCTTCCGGCGAGGACGCACCGCCCACCTCGACGTGACCGGCCGAAGAGGTCGGGCCATCACACAGGCGACGGCCGACCAACTGGGGATCACGGTGAAGGAGATCACACCGTTCGGATTGGCGGGCTCGGGCGGATCGACGCCGCTCAGGCTCACCGTGGAGGGTGATCCCGACACCCATCTGTTCGCCAAGCTCTACGCCCGCAGCCACCTGCGCGCCGACCGCTGGTACAAGCTGGGCCGCACCATCCTCTACGGCGCCCTGGAGGACGAGGTCCGATTCACCTCGGTGCGGCGGCTGGTGGAGTACGAGGACTACCTGCTCCTCACCATGCGAAAGGCGCAGATACCCTCAGCCGAGCCCTACGGGATCGTCGAGATCACGCCCGACCGGGAGTACCTGATCGTGACCGAGTTCCTCGCCGACGCCGTCGAGATCGGCGATCTCGAGGCCGACGATCCGGTCATGGACTCGGCCCTCCTGGTGGTGCGGAGGCTCTGGGACGAGGGCCTGGCACATCGCGACATCAAGCCGGCCAACATCATGGTGCGCGATGAGCGCGTGCGGCTCATCGACGTGGCGTTCGCCACGATTCGCCCCACCCCGTGGCGCCAGGCCGTCGACCTCGCCAACATGCTCCTCGTTCTCGCCGTCAACACCGACCCGGCACGGGTCTACGAACGGGCCCTGCAGTACTTCGCCCCGGAGGACATCGCCGAGGCCTTCGCCGCCACCCGCGGCATCACCATGCCCCGACAGCTGAGCACGGCGATAAAGAGGCGGCTCCAGGACACCGGCGTCGACCTGATCGAGGAGTTCAGGGCGCTGGCGCCCCCGGCCGAGCCCATCCGGGTGCAGCGGTGGAGCCTGCGCCGATTCGGCCTGGCACTCGGTGCGGCGCTGGCGGCGTTCATCCTCCTCGCCTTCGTCATCGAGAACGCGTCGGGAAGGGGCTTCCTGTGAGATCGATTCGTGTGCTCGCGGTCCTGGCTCTCCTGACAAGCGCCTGCTCGGCGGGAGAACGGCTCGGCCGGGACCTGCCACTCTGTGGCGAGGACTACGTGGGGAGGTCGACCGTCATGCAGACGCTGGCGGTCCCCACGGCGATGTTCGGACCGTGTATCGACGACCTCCCGCTGGGGTGGGACTATCAGCACCAGGAAGCCGAGTCGGGCAGGGCCAGGTTCTGGATCGATTCCGATCGGCTCGGAGACGACTTCTTGACCGTCGTCCTCACCGAGGCTTGCGACACCACGCGGGCGTTCCACACCGCCGATCCCCGCCCCGGGATCGAGGCTCTCAGCGAGGGGCCCCTCACCGTGGAGCCTGTCTCGATCACGGTGATTCCGCGAACCCAAGCCGCCGTCGGCTACGCCACCGAGGTGGCGGTCGACATCGCCGGCCGGGAACTCAAGGGGCGCCCGATCAATGTCGAGCTCGATGGCCGCGATATCGCTGCCGAAACGAGAGTCGCCGACGCGCGGGCTACCGGAGGTCATGCCCTGGTGGTCGGCATGACCGAGGAGCTACGCCGCACGGTCGAACTGGTGCGGGCCGAGGAATCCGAGATCGAGCCTTTGGAGGAGGCGCTCGAGGACATCGAGGACGACGTCTCCGCACCGCGCTATCGAGCGTCCTGGTTCTTCCTGTTCGAGGGAGGGTGCATCGAGTGGGCCTTCGATGCCCACGGCGAGGACGTCGCGACCCTGGTCGAGGATGTGGCTCAGGCTCTCGACTTCTACGATCTCGCGACGATGCGTGATTGGGCCACCCGCAACGGTTTCCTCATCGAATAACCCCGCATCCGCTCTGCGAGAATCGGTGTCATGTCCTCCGTGGCCGTCGGGACCCTGCTCGTAGCGGGAACCGGCCTCTTCGATCCGAACTTCATCCGTACCGTCGTGCTGATCTGCGGACGAGGCGACGACGGCGCATTCGGGATCGTCCTCAATCGGCCCACCGACATCCCGGTGGGCGATCACCTCCCGGGATGGGTAGAGCAACTGGCGCGCCCCGAAGTGGTGTTCGTCGGCGGACCGGTGCAACCGGAGACCGCCGTGGGCCTGGCTCGCCTCCGGGGATCGAGTGCCCCCGTCGGGTTCGAGCGCGTCGAGGGACCGGTCGGATTGATCGACCTGTCGAGCCCTCCGGGAGAGGCGACCGGTCATCTGTCTTCCCTCCGGGTCTTCAGCGGCTACGCCGGCTGGGGCCGGGGTCAGCTCGAGGCCGAGGTGGCCGCCGGCGATTGGCATCCCGTCGCAGCGGAGGCGGGCGATCCCTTCACCGCGGATCCCGGTTCGCTGTGGAGGTCGGTGTTGCGCCGCCAGGGAGGTTCGCTCGCCTGGTACGCCGACTTCCCCCCGCACCCGTCCCTCAACTGACGAAGACGCGTCACACCCGACCGGCACACTGACGGCATGCAGTCGGCGGTGGCCTGCATCCTCCACATGGATCTGGATTCGTTCTACGTGTCGGTCGAGGTCCGGCGGAACCCGGATTTGCGAGATCGGCCGGTCGTCGTCGGGGGTGGGGTCGTGCTCTCGGCGAGCTACCCGGCCCGCCGCTTCGGGATCCGCTCCGGCATGAGCACCGCTGCGGCGCGGCGCCGATGTCCCCGTCTCGTGGTCGTGGGAGGCAACTTCGCCGAGTACGCGGAACTCAGCCGTCGGGTCTTCCGGATCTGCCGCCGCTTCACCCCGGTCGTCGAGCCGATCTCGATCGACGAGGCATTCCTCGACGTGGGCGGGTCCGTTCATCTCCTGGGAGAGCCGCGGGTGATCGGAACATCGCTGCGGCTCGCGATCCGCGACGAGACCGGCCTCCCATCCTCGGTGGGCATCGCCCGCACCAAGCATCTCGCCAAGATCGCCAGCCGGCGGGCCAAGCCCGATGGTCTCGTGGCGGTCGATCCCCGCCGCGAGCTCGCCTTCCTCCACGCCTTGGAGGTCGAGATGATCTGGGGGATCGGTCCCACCACGGCGGCGAAGCTCCACCGGCTCGGGATTCGCACCGTCGGCGACCTGGCGGCCGTGCCGGTGGCCGGATTGGCCGGGAGCCTCGGCTCCGGTGCCGCCCGACACCTCCACGCGCTGGCATGGAACCGCGACCCGCGGTCGGTTCGCGCCGACGGTCGGCGCGGATCGATCGGAGCCCAGAGCACCTTCGGCCGCAACGTGACCGGCCGGACCGCCGCACGACGCGTCCTTCTTCGGCTCGCCGACCGGGTCTCGACCCGGCTCCGGGCCGCAGGCCGGGAGGGCCGAACCATCACGGTGACGGCCCGCTTTGCCGATTTCGAGACCGTGACGCGGCGCACCACGGTCCCCGGCACCACCTCCTCCACCACGATGATCTACACCGTCGCCCGGGGCCTTCTCGACGAGCTCCTGCGCCGGTCGCGGGGACGCGGGCTCCGATTGGTCGGCGTCTCCGTCGGAGGCTTGCGTGACGCCCCGCCCCTCCAGCTCGAGCTGCCGCTCCCGGGTCACGACGTTCCGCGGCCGGGGAGCCCCGGCGACCTGGCCCAGAGAGCCATCGACCGCGCCGTCGACGATGCCCGGGCTTCGTTCGGCAGGGAGGCCGTGCAACGGGCCTCCCTGCTCGGGGAGATCCCGCTCTCCTAGGGACGGTGCAGCGCCCGCACCGCGTCGACGGTGTCGGCCTCATCGGGGCTCTTGTCCGGCCGATACCCCTTGACCCGGGCAGACCGCAGTGCCACCCCACCGGCGTACCGTGGGCTGGCCTGCGCCCCACCATCCTGGCACCGGGCCCACAGGCTCGGGGCGGGGTGCCGGGCCGCGCCGGCCGGCCACTCAGCCGTCGGTGCCCCGCACCCGGGGGTCGACGAGATCTGGGTCGATGCCGTAATGCCGGATGGCGCCCGCCACGACCTCGGGCCCGATGCGCCCCTCGTCGGCCAGTGCGGCGAGCACGGCGACCACCACGTGGCCGGCGTCCACCTCGAAGAAGCGTCGGAGCTCCTCGCGGGTGTCGCTGCGCCCGAAGCCGTCGGTGCCGAGCGGCGCGAACGTGCCCGGGACCCATCGAGCGATCTGGTCAGGCACCATCTTCATGAAGTCGCTGACCGCCACCACCGGCCCGCCGACCTCGGCCAGCTGGGCGGTGACGTAGGGGGTGCGCTTGGGCGAGCCCGGATGCAGGCGGTTCCATCGCTCCACCGAGAGCGCTTCCTCCCGCAGCTTCTTGTACGAAGTGGCGCTCCACAGTTCGGCGGCCACCTCGTAGCGTTCGGCCAGCTCGGCCTGCGCCTGGCGGGCGGCCGTGTGGGCCGACCCGGAGAACAGGAGTGCCGCTCGATGGGCCCCGCCCTCGGGTGCCGGCGACCACCGGTAGAGGCCCGCCATGATCCCGGCGTCGGAGCCCGGGGTCTTGGGAGGCATCACGTAGTTCTCGTTGTACAGGGTGAGGTAGTAGAAGACGTCCTCGCCGTCACCGCCGTACATCCGCTCCAGACCCCGGCGAATGATGGTTGTGACCTCGAAGGCGAAGGCGGGGTCGTAGGCCTCGCAAACCGGAATCGTCGAGGCCAGCACGTGGCTGTGGCCGTCCTGGTGCTGCAGGCCCTCGCCGAGAAGGGTGGTCCGCCCTGCGGTCGCCCCAAGGAGGAATCCCCGGGCCCGGGCATCGGCCGCCAGCCACACGAGATCGCCGACCCGCTGGAGGCCGAACATCGAGTAGAAGGTGTAGAAGGGCACCATCGGCACGCCTCGCGTGGCGTGCGACGTGGCTGCTGCGATCCAACTCGCCATCGACCCGGCTTCGGTGATGCCCTCCTCGAGGATCTGACCGTCCTTCGCCTCCTTGTAGGACAGAAGGAGATGATGATCGACGGGCTCGTAGAGCTGGCCGTGCGGGGCGTAGATCGCCAATTCGCGGAACAGGGCATCCATGCCGAAGGTCCGGCCCTCGTCGGGGATGATCGGCACCATGCGCTCCCCGAAGCCCTCATCCCGACCGAGGTTTCGCAGCAGCCGGGTGAAGGCCATGGTGGTCGACACGGCCTGCTCGCCGGAACCGACATCGAATTCGGCGAAGGTCTCCGCGGCCGGTATCACGAGAGGGCGCCGCAGCGTTGCGGGCCGGCTGGGGAGCGGCCCGTTGAGTGCCTTGCGACGATCGGTGAGGTACTGGCACTCCGGCGAGCCCTCCGGCGGCCGGTAGTAAGGGGGGTCGGCACCGGGAGCCAGCGATTCGAGGGGGATCTCCTCTTCCAGATGGATCCGCTCCCGCAGAGCCATGAGCTGCTGGTTGGAGAGCTTCTTGATCTGATGCGTGGCGTTGCGGCCCTCTACATCCGGACCCAGGGTCCACCCCTTGATGGTCTTGGCCAGGATGACCGTGGGCACCGCCTTCACCTCGGTGGCCGCCTTGTAGGCCGCATACAGCTTCCTGTAGTCGTGTCCACCCCGCCGCAGAGCCCAGATCTCGTCGTCGCTCATGTGCTCCACGAGTCGGCGAAGGCGGGGATCGGGACCGAAGAAGTGCTCGCGCACGTAGGCCCCGTTCTCGGCCTTGTAGCGCTGGTATTCGCCGTCGACGGCGGTGTTCATCCGGTTGACGAGCACACCCTCGGTGTCCCGGGCCAGCAGCGGGTCCCAGTTGGAGCCCCAGATCACCTTGATGACGTTCCATCCGGCGCCGCGGAAGATCGCCTCGAGCTCCTGGATGATCTTGCCGTTCCCCCGAACCGGGCCGTCGAGACGCTGCAGGTTGCAGTTGATCACCCAGGTGAGGTTGTCGAGGTGCTCTCGAGCCGCCAGTGAGATCGATCCGAGCGTCTCGGGCTCGTCGACCTCGCCGTCGCCGAGAAAGCACCACACCCGCGATTCGGTCGTGTCGTCGATCCTGCGATGGTGGAGGTACTTGTTGAACCTCGCCTGGTAGATCGAGTTGATCGGGCCGAGCCCCATCGACACGGTGGGGTACTCCCAGAAATCCGGCATCAGCCGGGGATGCGGGTACGAGGAGAGTCCGCCGCTCAACTCGCGCCGGAAGCCGTCGAGATCGTTCTCGTCGAAACGGTGTTGGAGACCGGATCCAGCGGGTGTGTGATCGGATTATCGGGCGGCGTTGATTCGAGCACGGCGGCAGCCCTGATTAAAACCGGATTTGACCGTCATCATGCCCAAAAAAATCAAACCCTTGAGCTGGTGGGCTATCTTTTGCC
>JBFELU010000080.1:0-11105 GCA_041551965.1 Acidimicrobiia bacterium | reverse complement strand
GCCCACACCGCGTCGTGCCCTGCTCGATGCCGGACCAAAGCCCTGCCGATCCTTCCCGTTGACCGGGAGGCCGGTCATCGGGTCTAGCCTGAGCCGATCGGTAGGGAGGTGACGATGTTGCGCCACGTGGTCCTGTTCAGTTGGAAGCCGGAGACACCGCCCGAGTTGATCAAGGAGATCGAGGAGACCCTGTGCTCCTTGCCGGCCAAGATCCCCGAGATCGCCGGTTTCGAATGGGGCACCGACGTGAGCGTGCAGGGTTTCGGTCGCGACTACACCCACTGCTTCGTGGTCTCGTTCGCCTCCGAGGCCGATCGGGACGTGTATCTCCCTCACCTCGATCACGCCGCCTTCATCGCCTTGAGCCGGCCCAACGTGAACAAGCTCCTGGTGCTCGACTATTGGGCCACCGATGCCTCCGGAGACCCCATCGAGGGCGCCGGATAGGGGTTTTGCGGGCGGCGGTAACCTGACCGCGGAGCATCGATGGCCCGAGACGACGGGCACGGCGAAGGGAACGGCACCATGTTGAAGGCGGCCCAGGTCGGGCTCGGCTGGTGGGGAAGCCAGGTCACCAAGGTCCTCCGGGGGAGCGAGAAGATAGAGATCGTGTGCGGGGTGGATCCCGCGCCGGAGGTTGCCGCCAAGTTCCGCGACGACTACGGACTCGACGTCTGCGCCGACTACCAGGACGTCCTCGGCGACCCCGACGTCGAGGCGGTGATCCTCACCGTCCCCCACCGCATGCACGAAGAAGCGGTGCTTGCCGCCGTCGCCGCCGGCAAGCAGGTCTTCTGCGAGAAACCCCTGGCGCTGACCGTTGCCAGCGCTCGCCGCATGATCGAAGCCTGCAACGAGGCCGGGCTGGTGCTGGGCATCGGCCACGAGCGCCGGTTCGAGCCCGCCTGGGAAGAGATCAAGCGGATGGCCGACGCCGGCGAGCTGGGCACGATCATCCACATGGAGGCCCATTGGAGCCACGATCGGTGGCTGGGTATGGCGGCCGACAACTGGCGCGGGAGCAAAGAAGAAGCGCCGGCCGCCGGGTGGACCGGCATGGGAGTCCACCTGAGCGACATGATGCTGAGCCTGGCCGGACAGGTCGCCGAGGTCCAGGCCCACACCGCCCGCCGGATCCTCGAGATCCCCACCGGGGACGTGGTCTCGGCCCACTTCCGCTTCGGTGACGGCACGACCGGACACATCGCCGCCCTGTCGGCCACTCCCGACTACGCCCGCTTTGCGGTGTTCGGCAGTCACGCCTGGGTCGAGGCCCGAGAGACCCAGCACGTGGACCCGGGCGGAACCACCCACTTCTACACCCGCCGTCGGGGCGACGCCGACCAGACCCGCATCGACTTCGAACCGGCCAGCCCGGTCAAGGCCGGTTACGAGCACTGGGCCGACGCCGTCACCGGACGGGCGGAGTACCGCTTCGACGACGCCGAGCGGCTCGGCAACGTGGCCATCCTGGAGGCGGTGGTTCGCTCAGCCGAAGACGGCGCTCCCCAGCCGGTCGAGCAGCTGTAGGGCTCAGCCTGGTGCGATCCGGGCAGACCGGCCCGCCCACTCCAGCAGGGTCGTGTCGTCGGCAAGCACCTCGGCCGGCACCGACCAGTAGGGCATCCGGGAGTGCTTGGCGGCGCCGGACCGCTCGAAATCGGCCCGGTTGGTGTCGTCGGCCTTGAGGTGCAGGCGGGCGTCGGAGTCGATGAGGGCGAACATCGAGCCGTCGACGAAGACCCCGGCACCGCCGAACATCCGCTTCCAGGTCACTTCCCCGAGGCTTCCCCAGTCACCAACCAACTGCTCGGCGAACTCGCCCACCCGCTCCGAGTAACGGGAGCCTTTCGTACCCATCGCACCTCCTCGGTGCGCGCGGAGGGTAATCCATGAGGGCCGTTCGGCTCTGGCCGCATGGCGGTTCGCGCGCCACCGTGGACCCATGAGCCGTTTCACCCGTTTCATGATGCGAGCCCCCATCGGTCTCTACCGGGTGGGCCTCGGGGGGCTCTTGGGCAGGCGATTCCTGCTGCTCGAGCACACCGGTCGGCGCAGCGGAGTGGCCCGCCGCACCATGCTCGAGGTGATGGAGCGTGACGACACCGATGCCCCAATCATCGTGAGCGGGTTCGGGGACCGGTCCGACTGGTACCGCAACATCACCGCCGACCCCGCAGTCGCCTACACCTCCGGCCGCAGAAGGGTCGAGGCAACCGCCAAACGCCTCGGCCCTGCCGAGGCCTTGGCGGTATTCGAGCGATATCGGGTCGAGCACCCCAAGGCCGCTGCGGTCATCGGCCGGCGCCTCGGGGTATCGCTCGTCGACGACCTGGAAGCGGCGGCAGCGGTCCTGCCGCTCTTCAGGCTCGCTCCCCGCTAGGGCTCAACCCTCGGCGAATCGCCCTTCCAGATATCCGGCGATGTCGCCCATGAGACCGGTCCAGTAGATACCTCCGCAATCGCGCCCGAGGCGAACCAGCACCATGTCGGCACTCGGGTAGACGTAGATGAACTGGCACTTGTCGCCCTGGGCGTAGTAGGCATCCCGCTCTTCGTCGATCCACCAGTAGTACTGGTATTCGGGGGCCGGGTCGGTGGTCACATCGAGGCGGGTGGCTTCATCGACCCAGGTCTCCGGGACCACCTGGCGGTCACCGTTCCGCCCGCCGTTGAGATACAGCCATCCCAGCTTGGCGTAGTCGACGGCGGCGGCGTTGACGCCGACGAACATCTTCTCGAATCCGGAGTCGTCGCCGTCGAGGCTCCACGATCCGTCGTACTCGGCGCCCATCGGCCGCCACAACCGGGTCTCCATGAACTCGCTCACCGGCATGCCCGCGGCCCGTTCCAGGGCCATGCCCAGCAACGGTGGGTAGTAGTCGTTGTAGTGGAAGACGGTGCCGGGTGGATCCTCGATCTCGGTGTGCTCGAGGACGGCGGCGCGCAGGTCGGTGGCGTAGTAGCTCAGGGTGGGATCGTCCCAGGCCGACAGCCACTCCTCGAAGCGCATGCCGGCCGACATCGTGATGAGATGCCGAAGGGTGATGTCGCCGAACCGGGGGTCTCGCTCCGCCAGCTCGGGCAGGTAGTCGGTGATCGGATCATCGAGACCGGAGAAGTGACCCTCCCCGAGGGCGATCCCCACCAGGGTCGCCGTGAACGACTTGGCGACCGAGAACGAGGTGTGAAGATCCTCGCGAGCCGCTCCGTTGAAGTAGCCCTCGTAGATGAGGTCGTCGCCCCGCAGCACCAGGAACGCATACGTCTCGGCAGCCTCCAGGTATTCGTCGAGCGGTACCTGGCCCGGATCGACCCTGATCTCCGCCACCAGTGGATCGGGCAGATGGGGGAACACGACCGGTTCGGCCGCAGCGCTGAAGGAGCGAGCGGGAAAACGATCGATGTCGCCGGTGTCGGATTCCTGCCACACGATCGCCCGGGCGAGCACGGACGAGTCGGTGGCGGTGAGCGCCCACAACACCATACCGACGACCAACCCGACCACACCCACGATGACTGCGGCGAGCCCGATCGTGACGCGCTTCACGACTCGCAGGCTGCGCCGCTGCGACGGCTCCCTGCGGCCCCACGCCACCAGCCCGACGGTCCCGGCGAAGAAGCCGATCACGGTGGTGACGAGAACGATGGCCAGCATCAAACACCCCCGGTGGTGGGTCACATCATCCTATGCGCCCCCGTCAGGAGGGCATCCCATCATCCTCTGCAGATCCCTCGAAGCTCACGCGGGGCAGGATCCGGTCCAACCACCCGGGAATCCACCAGTTCCAGGAGCCCAACAGCTCCATCGTCGCCGGCACGAGCAGCATGCGAACCACCGTCGCATCGACGAACACGGCAAACCCCAGGCCCACCCCGAACAACTTGATGACCCGGGCGTCTTCGAGCAGGAAGGCACCGAAGACCACCACCATGATCGCCGCCGCCGCCGTGATGACCCGGGCGGTGGCGGCCAGGCCGTCGGCCACCGAGCCGGTCGGGTCTCCGCTCCGCAGGTACTCCTCGCGGATCCGGCTCAGCAGGAAGACCTCGTAGTCCATCGAGAGCCCGAAGACCACCGCGAACATCATCATCGGCACGAACGGCTCGATGGGGGCGGGTTGCAGTCCGGTGAGGGAACCGAGCCATCCCCACTGGAAGATGGCGATCACCACCCCGTAGGCGGCGCTGATGGACAGCAGGTTCATGATCACCGCCTTGACCGGTATCAACACTGAGCGGAACACCGTCATCAGCAGGAGGAACGACAGGGCGAGGACCGCCGCAAAGAAATACCAGGTCCGAGCCGCCAGATAGTCGGTGAAGTCGATGGCGATCGCCACGAATCCGGTGACGTAGGGCTCCAGCCCGGTGTCGCCGACCACCGACGGGATCACTTCTTCGCGCAGCTGCACCACCAGGTCGTAGGTGGCCTCGTCCTGCGGTGCCGAGGCCGGGATGACCTGGAGCAGCACGGCGGTGGGATCGGTGATGTCGTTGGGGAAGGGATCCGACACCGCCGCCACGCCGGGGGTGGCGGCGATGGCGTCGGCGACGGCCAGGACCACGGGCAGGTCTTCGGCGGACCCCTCGCCGACCACCAGCAGCGGACCGTTGAAGCCGGGCCCGAAGCCCTCCGCCAGCAGGTCGTAGGCGCGGCGGGTGGTGGTCTCGGGAGAGAAGTTGCCTTCATCACCGAAGCCCATCCGCAATCCCAACAACGGAATCGCCAGTCCGAGCAGCAGAGCGGCGGCCCCCACTGCGATGGTCCAGGGCCGGTGTTGCACGAAGCGGCTGAACCGATACGCCCAGGTCTCGGAGCGAGGCTTGGGAGGACGCCGCTTCACTTCCCGCCGCAGTGGGGCCACCGCAAACCCGGCGAGCAGCACCACGGCAGCCAGCGGAGCTCCCACCAACAGCACATCGACCTCGAGGCCCAGCCCGACCAACGCCACCGAGACGAACGAGGCAGCGATGAGACCACGCCACCGGGTCACCTCGATCCGATCGCCGACGAACGACACGAGTGCCGGGAGCAGGGTCACCGCGGCGATCATCGTCATCAGCACCGCGGTCACCGCCGCCAGCGCCAGACCGGAGACGAAACCGAGACCGATGATCAGCATTCCGAGCAGCGAGATCACCACGGTCGACCCGGCGAAGATGACCGCCCGTCCCGAGGTGTCCATCGCCAAGCTCAGGGCATCCGCCCGTTCCGCCCCGGCGCGGAGTCGTTCCCGATAGCGGGTCACGATGAAGAGGGCGTAGTCGATGCCGACCCCCAACCCGATCATGATCGACACCGTGAGGGCGAATTCCGGCACCGTGGTGAGGTTCGACAGCAACGCCACCAGGCCCGCCCCGCCGGCCACGCCGGCGAGGGCCACCGAGATCGGGAGCCCCATGGCCAGCACGGAGCCGAAGGAGAGGATGAGCACGAAGATCGCAAAAGCCACACCGATGAGCTCCGATTGGGGTGGCTCGAAGGCGGCCAACGCCTCTCCCCCGATCTCCACGCGGAGCCCCTCGACCTCGGGGACCAGATCGTTGATCTCCTCCCCGGCGGCCATCATCTCGTTGAAGGTCATCTCCGGGCTGATCTCGAGCTCGGCGAAGGCGATCGTGCCGTCGGGACTGATCCGGTTCCCGAACCCCCCGTAGGGGCTGCGCAGGGTGATCCCCTCGATCTCGGAGACCGCGGCGAACATCTCTTCCATGGCCGCAACCACGGCGGGATCGGTGACCCCACCTTCGGCTTGGAACACGATCGACCCCGAGAACCCGGTGCCAAATCCGTCGAAGTGCTCGACGAGGACCTCGATGCCGTTGCGGCTGTCCGACTCGGGGAGCTGCAGATCCTCGGCGTAGTCGCTGCCCACCATCTGCGAGCCGGACAACAGGGCCACCAGACCCACGATCCACAGGATCACGGTGGCCCCGCGGTGCCGGTGGCACCACATCCCGAGGCGAGCGATGACGCCGATGCCCTTCACGTTGCGGCCTCCCGAAGACATCCCGACCCGACGGGGGTGTAGACCGTTGAGTATCGGCGAATCCGGCCGATCGCGGCCAGGGCCGGGTGGCCCTATGCCGATTGCAGGATGGCCCGAAGGGCGACGATCGCACCCCTCGACACGGTCGACTCGGGAAAACCTTCCGGTTCTGCCTCCCCCGAGCCGAGAGGACGCAGATCCCTGTCGGTGATTCGGTTCACTCGAGCGGTTGAGCGGCGAACAGCAGCCTTCGGGCCAACCAGCCGACGGCCCGTGACACCATCGGGCGGCGCCCGGACGGGGACGTGAGCGGCTTGAGGTAGAACACGGCACGCCAGCGGTGAGCCAGCACCCCGTCGGTGAGGATCTTGTCGCCGACCACGGCCACCGATTGCCCGGCCCCGACGCCGACTGCGCTCATCTTGGTGAATGGTTTCCCGGCGGCCCACATCACCCCGTCGCCGGCGACGGCCCGATACGGGGACCCGTTCGACAGCGCCACCAGCCGACCGACGCCGCCCTGTTGCGCCGCCGCGCGGATCTCATCGAGAGAGGCGGCAACCACCGACCCCGGCGCCTCGTCGGGCGTCAGTGTGTTGTCGACGTCGACGACGACGACGTCGTAGCCGCCCAAACGACCGATCAGGTCGGCCATCGAGAGGTCATCAGGCACCATCACGAGCCGGGTTCGCCGCCGCATGTGATCCCCATTGTCAGGAGGCATGACGGCGGTGTCCACTGCAGCCGGCCACCCCCTCCGCACCAGAGTGCGACCGTGGCGCAAATGGCGTATTGCCTGAAGTACAAGGTGTCCGCCCCCTCGTTCACGCCGCTGGCCCGCCACGCGGGCTCACGGCCGGCGTCTCCCTGCGTCCGGATCGGGCTGTGACCAGATGCTTCTCGCGTGGGCATGATGGAACGGCATTCACATCCCAGGAAGCAGGCGAGCGATCGAATCGACACCCGGCCGCATCCGGAGCCGTTGCTGGGCGGGACGCAGCGCCGATCGTCGGGGAGATAACCTGACGCCACCGGAACGGAGGGGGCAAAGCCATGGCGAGTGGAACGGAGAAGCGCTTCTTCAAGGCCGTGCAGAAGGGTGATGCGGACGACGTCGTCGCCCTGTTGGCCGAGGGGTTCGACCCGAACGCAAGGGTGGCGTCGGGCCGGACGGGGTTGATGATCGCTGCTCGCGCCGGCCACACGGCAGTCGTCGAGGCCCTGCTCGACGCCGGTGCCGACGTCGGCGAGACAGACGACGAGGGCGACACGGCCCTCGCGTGGGCCGTGAGCCCGAGGCACCTCTCATCCGGGGAGCGCTGGCTGGATCGCGCCGGGATCGGGGTGTTGAACTGGCTCTCCTCCACCGCAGGAACTACTGCGGAAAAGGACGCGAAGACGCCCGAGCAGGCCCATGCCGCCGCTCAGATCGTCGATGCGTTGCTCTCCGCGAGCGCACTCGTCGGGGTCCGGAACGCAACCGGCGAGACGCCGCTGCAGTTGGCAGCGAGGACCGGCAGTGTTGCGGCCGCTCGAAGCCTCATCGCCGGCGGGGCCGATCCGCACACCGTCGACGCCGCCGAGGCGTCGCCGATCACCGACGCGGCCGTCCGCAGCCACTGGGAGATCGTTCTGGCGATTCTCGAAGCGGGCGCCACCGCGGTGCCGAGGCGGACCGCCATCGACGTCCTCATGCTTGCGTCCAAGCAGAACCGGTCCGACGTCGCCGGCATCCTGCTCCCATCGGTTTCCTCCCTCGACGCAGAGGAGGCCGAGCCGCTGGCCGCCTGGGCGGGCCGCGAAGGGCACGCCGATCTGCTGGATCGGATCCTCGAGTTGCAGCCCGACCCGGGTGTGGCCACGGCGGCTCTCCACGCCGGCGTCAAGACCGAGCAGTCGAGCATCGTGGCACGAGCCCTCGCCGCCGGAGCGCCGGTCGACGAACGGGGCACGCACGGACGGACGGCTCTGATGGAGGCCCGACCTGCGGTTGCCGACGCACTCCTCGAGTCCGGCGCCGACCCCAATGCCGCCGACGACCTGGGCTGGACGCCCCTCATGCTCGCAGCGGGACGTCAGGATGCCTGGACGGTGGTCCGACTGCTCGCCGCAGGCGCCTCCGCCACACAGAAGAACTCAGACGGCAAAGACGCCAAGGACGCAGCCGCCGCCGGGGTTTCCGGCGCGTCGAGCGGCATGATCGACAACTGGGATCCGGGGTGGGTCGGGAAGCTGATCGATCGGGCTCTCGATCTCGATTCACGAGGCGACACCGTCTCGCCGGCCGATCGCATCGACGGCATGCCGATCCTGTTCGCGGCGGCAGAACTCGGTCGTGCTGCCCTGATCACTGCCCTCATCGCTGCAGGGGCGGACCCCAACGAGAAGGGGCCGAATAGCGAGACGCCCTTGATGCGGGCCGCCCAGTGGGGTCATGTCGCCGCCGTCCAGGCGCTGCTCGCGGCGGGCTCCGACGTCAACGCCCGCTCAGAAGGTGGCGAGACGCCGCTCATGTGGGCCGGAAGCGGCCCCGCCGCCGAAGCCCTCCTCGCCGCCGGCGCCGACCCGTCGGCTCGAGACACGGCGGGACGGACCGCGCTCATCGGCGCCGCCACGCGACGCACCGTCCCGCGCGTCCCCATGACGCACGTACCCGGGACCCGCGCGGTCGGCGACCTGGCAGGACTGGTACGCGTCCTCCTGGCTGCAGGATCAGACGTGAACGCCAGGGACGACGACGGCCGAACCGCTCTCGCTTCGGCCATCGCCCGGGACCACCGTTTTGGAGACGCCGGGGAGGCCATCCCGGCGCTCATCGCCCACGGAGCGGACATCGACCTCGCGGATGTCGCAGGTATGACTCCCCTCATGCATGCGGCAAGCCATTGCGACGCAGACGAAATGAGCCTCCTGGTCGCCGCCGGTGCCGACGTCAATGCTCGAGACGCTGAGGGCAGAACCGCCCTCCGGCATGCCTCCCACTGCGGGAGCCAGAAGCCGGGAGAGATCCTCACCGGCGCCGGCGCGACGTGAGCAGGCCACGAGCGAGCATGTGCACGGCGACTCTTCGACGTGTGTCGCCGCCAAGCCGTTTCGTGCCCTCCACCTGTGGTTTCGCGGACCTGGGGTGACGGTCCGTCCGTCCGGTGACGCCGTGTGTCGAGAGGTTCGGTAGAAGCCCGGCAGAAGTCCCGGCGGGATGGTGAGACGGGCAGCCGGGCCTGCAGGGCGCAACCTTCGGGTCGTCGACTCACGGCGGGTGGAGCGTGACGGGCGCCCCCAACACAACGGGTGTACGTTTGGGGGGTCCCCAGAGTGTTGGGCCGAAAGGGGGGCTCTCGTGCGGACTCGATGTGTTCTCACCTCGACGGTTGGTGCGCTGTTGCTGGCCACGGTCATCCCGGCGGCTGCAGCCGAGCCTCGGTTGACGGAGACCTCGGATTCGTCGGCGGTGCGAGGCAGCATCTCGCACGCACGACCCCTGATCCACGATCTCATCGACGAGGTCGAGGATCTCGACATGCCCCGGCTCGAGTGGCGGCTCACCAAGAAGCTGCGGAAGGCTTTGAAGGGGCTCGAGTGGGGTAATGCGGGCAAGGCGGTCAGGCAACTGATGCGATTCATCCACAAGGTGGAGGCCCGAGCCGGGTGGAAGATCCCTGCGACCGAAGCCCGCGGCCTGATCGCGGCCGCGCGGCACATCATCGATGTCCTTGCGCCGTTGCTGGACCGGGTGCCCGTGGTGGTCAACCCCGGGAGCCAGTGGAGCGTGGTGGGCACTTCCGTCGGGCTCCAGATGGTGGGATCGGATCCCGATGGCGGTCCCGTCTTCTGGTCGGCGACCGGCCTGCCGCCCGGGCTCGGTATCAACCCGACCTCGGGCAGGATCTCGGGGATCATCACCTCCGCGACCGGGTCCCCGTTCTGGGTGACGGTGACCGCGATCGACAACGACGTTCCACAGAGATATGCCGGCGCGTCGTTCGCTTGGACTGTCACACCCACCTCTGGGGTGTCGGTGTTCGAGGTGAGGGTGAGCGCATCGGGCGACGACGTCGAGGAGCAACCCGATGGATGGTTGTACAGGGACTCGTCGGATCTGGAGCTGACACGGGACGGGGATGCCACCCAGAGGGTCGGGCTCCGCTTCACGGGCGTGACGGTGCCCAAGAACGCGGTGGTCGTCGATGCGTGGATCCAGTTCACCGTGGACGAGTACTCGGCCGGTTCGGCGACGCTGCGGATCAGAGCCAACGACGCGGGGAACGCCACCGGGTTCTCTGGGAGCCACGACGTGTCGACACGCCACGCGACCACCACATTCGTGATGTGGTATCCCTCCGACTGGACCACGGTGGGCCAAGCCGGAGCCTCGCAACGGACGCCCAGCCTGGCAAGCCTGGTGCAGACCGTCATCAACCGAGCCGATTGGATTCCCGGTAACGCCATGGCGTTTCTCATCGATGGCGACGGGTGGCGCACCGCCGAGTCCTACGACGGTCGACCCGACGCGGCACCCCAACTCCACATCGAGTACCAAACGCCCTAGGTCAACGAACGGCCAAGTCACAGAACGCGGTCCGCCCAAAGCAACTTCGGCGGTCCGGCCCCGACCTCAACGCCAGAGACGAGGGAGGGAGCGTAGGCTCAGGTAGGTCTGATCCGAAGCAGCAGGGGCGGCTGCGGGTCTTGGGTTCGCGGTGTTCGCCCCGGGGAGAGAGGCCATGGCACTCAAACGCAGCCGGCGCCGCAAGGAGGAAGAGGCCGCCCGCAAGGCACGCGACGAGGAACGCTCGGGCCGCTCCGATCCCGACACCGGCACCCCACCCGAAGGGGCGACACCCATCGAGATCCCCGACATCGAACCGGGACCCAGGGGGGCGACACCCATCGAGATCCCCGACATCGAACCGGGACCCAGGGGGGCGACACCCATCGAGATCCCCGACATCGAACCCCCGACTCCCGACACCCCACCCGAAGGGGCGACACCCATCGAGATCCCCGACATCGAACCGGGACCCAGGGGGGCGACACCCATCGAGATCCCCGACATCGAACCCCCGACTCCCGACACCCCACCCGAAGGGGCGACACCCATCGAGATCCCCG
>JBFELU010000079.1:0-11483 GCA_041551965.1 Acidimicrobiia bacterium | reverse complement strand
CCGCGCCTCGGCGAACGTTCGAACCGTCCTCACCCGAGCAGCTCCTCGAACAGATTCGATCGGCCCGCCACCCGCGCCACGGCCCGGCCCAGCGCCTTGAAGTCGTCGACGAGATCGGGGGCGGCCTGCCCCACCGCTTCCAGTTGAGCGGCGACCGTCCCCACATCGCCCCGGGCGATGGGGCCGGTCAACGCGGCCTCAGGGCCGAGGGAGAAGGCATTCCCCACCACCGCCTCCACCAGCGGAGCCGCCGCCTCGAAGGGAACGCCGGCCGCCTCGAAGAGCCGCTGCGCCATCGCGAGAGCAGCCAACGGGTAGTTGGCCGCTGCCGCGGCTGCGGCGTGATACAGGCGCTTCGCCTCATCGGCCAGGGAGAACGGCTTCGCACCGATCGAGAAGGCGAGCGCGTGGAGCCGGGATTCCAGATCCTCGTCGTGCGTGGTGATACCGATCCAGGCGCCACCGAGACGGGCCGCCCCCACTTCGGGGGTGGGAAGGGTCTGCAGCGGGTGGAACGAGCCGATAGGCGGGCCCAGTGGGTCCAACACCGAGATCGGTGCCAGTCCCGAGAGGTGCACGGCCGCCTCGACCTCCCCGGCCACGGGAGCCAGTCGCTCGGCTACTTCGCCGATGGCGTCGTCGCGGACCGCGACGACGAGGAGGTCGGCCGCCGGAAGAGCCCGATCCCAGGCCAGGGGCTCGGCCCCGGCCTCGGCCGCCGCCGCATCGCTGCGGGCGAGGACTCCCACGAGCCTGTGACCGGCATCGATGAAGCGAATCGCCAGGGAACGGCCGGCGCGGCCCGGGCCGGCCACGATGATGTCCATGGTGCCTCCAGTCCCTCCGGGTACCGGGACGTCCCGAGTGTAGGGCGGTCCCCGGGGCCCCAAGCGGCGTCCCGGCTACGCTCCGGCCATGACTTTGCTCGACCACGACCGCATCATCATCAACCAGAAGGCCAAACTGATCGAACTCACCAACGAGTACAAGATCAGGGACGAAGAGGGCACCGACATCGGTGTGATCCGCCAGGAAGGCCAGTCGACCCTCAAGAAGGTCGCCCGCTTCGTCTCCTCCCTCGATCAGTTCATGACCCACACCCTCGGGGCCTACGACGCCGACGGGACCAAGGTCCTCGAACTGGTTCGACCCCGCAAGTTCGTCAAGTCGACCGTCCGGGTGTCGGACGGCGCCGGAGCCCAGGTCGGTGAGATCCGCCAGCAGAACGTGTTCGGGAAGATCCGCTTCGGACTCCACGACACCACCGGGGCCAAGATCGGAGAGATCCAGGCGGAGAACTGGCGGGCGTGGAACTTCGCAATCGTCGACGTCGCCGGCACCGAGGTGGGCCGTATCACCAAGACGTGGGAGGGGCTGGCAAAGACGGTCTTCACCACCGCAGACGACTACGTGCTGGAGATCTCCCCGGCGGCCAAGGGCACGCTCCGGCTCCTGGCGTTTGCGTCGGCGGTGGGTGTGGACACCGCGCTCAAGCAGGACGCCCGCGGGCTCGGCTGATCCACCACTCTCCCCCGGCGATCACCGTCACCTCCTGATCGGCGATCCCGGCCAGGTAGTCCGACAGGGGAGCGCCGCCGGGAAGGGTCGCCTCGGGCCACGCCTCCACCAGCGGCTCCAACGCAAAGCGGCGATCGACCAAGCGCGGATGGGGCACGGTGAGCCCCTTCTCGTCGACCGGGCCGCCTTCGTGGAGCAGCACATCGAGGTCGAGCGTCCGCGGTCCCCATCGGACCCTCCGCGTCCTCCCCCGTTCCCGTTCGATCGCCAGGCAACGGGCGAGAAGACGTCGAGCGCCGGCCGACGTCTCGAGCACGGCAACGGCGTTGTAGAAGGCGTCCTGTTCGGGACCGCCGATGGGGGCGGTCTCGTAGAGCGAAGAGACGGCGGTCAGCTGCTCGGTCTCGGCGAGGCGATGGAGCGCAAACGAGAGATGGGCGCGCCGATCACCCAGGTTGGAACCCAGACCGACGGCGGCTCGCACGCCCCTCAGGTGCCCGCCTTCGACGGTATGAGCGAGCGTCCCTCCGGTCCGAGAGGACGTTTGAGAATCTCCTGAATGGCCGCAGTCGCCACGATCGGGTCCTCGATCAGCCCGCAGAACACGAGGTAGCCGGCCATGAGTCCCGCCACGGTGTCGTCGATGATGTCGCGATGGACGAGGAGGGCGGCGCCGGGGACATCGAGCATCTCTCGAATCGCCCCGAACACGGCACCGACCGTCTCCGGCTCGCCGTCGACGAAGGGTTCATGGCGGGTGTCGAGTCCGGCCAACTCGTAGGCAGTGAGGTTCTGGTTCCCCTCCAGGAGAGAGAGGATGGCGGTGATACCCTTGTCGAGGAGCCAGGCGATCTCCTCTTCCCGCCGCACCCGCCGGTGTTGAAAGCCGTGGCCGCCGATTCGCTCGGCGACGGCCAGGCGGTCGGTGATCACCCACGTGAAGTCGCGAGGCTCGAGCCCCGTCATGATCCACGCCTCTCTCGTTGTGACCTCACGATAGCGTCGGCGACACGCGCTGTACGTAGTCCTATGACCACGTCGTGTACTCGCAGCACGGCGGCCCCGCCGGCGACCGCCATGACGTGGGCCGCCACCGCGGGAGCCTCCCGCTCCTCCATCGGGAGCGGACCGAGCAGGTGCTCGAGAAAGGACTTCCGCGAGGCTCCCACCAGCACCGGATAGCCGGTGGCGGCCAGCTCGACCACGGCTCCCAACAGGGCCAGGTTGTGTTCCAGTCGCTTCCCGAAGCCGATGCCGGGGTCGATGCAGATCGATTCCTTCGCCACCCCGGCACGCTCGGCCCGAGCCGCCGCATCGACCAGCGCTTCGGTCACCTCCGCCACTACATCGTCGTAGTGGGGATCCTCCTGCATGGTGCGCGGTTCGCCCTGCATGTGCATGAGCACCAACCCGGCCCCGGTTTGGGCCACCACCCCGGCCAACTCCGGATCGCCACCTCCGGTGACGTCGTTGACGATCGCCGCCCCGGCTCGGAGGGCAGCATTCGCCACCTCGGCCTTGGAGGTGTCCACCGACACCGGTGCGCCCGTCTCGGCGAGAGCCCGCACCACCGGCACCACCCGATCGATCTCGACATCCGCCGGCACCGGCTCCGAACCCGGGCGGGTCGATTCACCACCGACGTCGACGATGTCGGCACCTGCCTCGATGAGCCCCAATCCGTGAGCGACGGCGGCATCGGCCGACAGGAACCGGCCGCCGTCGGAAAACGAGTCGGGGGTGACGTTGACGACCCCCATGATGAGGGTGTGCTCGCCGTTGCTGAGGACCCGATCACGGACCCGCCAGGTGACGGAGTCGGCGCCGGAGTCCGCCTCGGGCAAGGCCTAGCCGGTCCGGGCCTCGTCGGAAGTCTGCGCCGCCGCCACCCCGTCCGAGGCGGGAACGGCCGGACTCGGCGCCTGGATCCGCAGGGTGCCGTTCGGGCTGTGTTGCCACTTGGGAACGTCGTGCAAGATCTCCTTGACCTCTTCGGCCCCCAGGGTCTCCTGGTCGAGGAGAGTCTTGGCCATCCGGTCCAGGGCATCGAAATGGGTCGTGAGGATCGCCCGAGCCTCCTCGTGGGCCTGAGTGATCAGCTTGCGTACCTCTTCGTCGATGATCGAAGCCATCTCGTCGGAGTAGTCCTGATGCCGGGTGTAGTCCCGGCCCAGGAAGACCTCCCCTTGCGGCGAGCCGTAGCGCATCGGCCCCAACCGATCGCTCATCCCGTACTCCATGACCATGGCCCGGGCGAGCTCGGTGGCCTTCTCGATGTCGTTGTAGGCGCCGGTGCTGGGATCCCCGAAGACGAGCTCCTCGGCCGTCCGCCCGCCCAGCATGACGGCGAGGCGATCGACCAGCTCGCTGCGCCGCTGGTAGTCCTTGTCGTTTTCCGGAAGCGACTTGGTGTACCCGCCGGCCCGGCCGCGGGGAATGATCGTCACCTTGTGCACCGGATCGGCGTTCGGCAGGGCATAGCCGACCAAGGCATGACCGCTCTCGTGGTAGGCCGTCAGCTCCCTCTCCTCTTCGGTCAGGATGCGGCTCTTGCGCTCCGGCCCGGCGAGAACCCGGTCGACCGCCTCCTCCAGTTCCTTCATCCCGATCTCATTGAGATCGAAGCGGGCCGCCAGCAAGGCCGCCTCGTTGATGAGGTTGGCGAGGTCGGCGCCGGTGAAACCGGGGGTCTGGCGGGCCAACACCTCGAGATCGACTTCCCCGTTGAGCGGCTTGCCCCGGGCGTGCACCTCGAGGATCTCGTTCCGGCCCCGGATGTCGGGACGGGGCACCATGATCTGACGGTCGAAACGGCCCGGCCGCAGCAGAGCCGGATCCAGGATGTCCGGGCGGTTGGTGCCGGCAATGAGGATCACGCCGGTATTGACGTCGAAGCCGTCCATCTCAACCAAGAGCTGATTGAGCGTCTGCTCCCGCTCGTCGTGACCGCCGCCGAGACCGGCCCCCCGGTGGCGGCCCACCGCGTCGATCTCGTCGATGAACACGATGGCCGGGGCATGGGTCTTGGCCTGCTCGAAGAGGTCGCGAACCCGGCTGGCGCCGACGCCGACGAACATCTCAACGAAGTCGGACCCGGAGATCGAGAAGAACGGGACCCCTGCCTCGCCGGCGACCGCCCTCGCCAACAGCGTCTTACCGGTACCCGGTGGCCCATACAGCAGGACGCCCTTGGGGATCTTGGCCCCCATCGCCCTGAACTTCTGCGGCTTGGCGAGGAACTCCTTGAGCTCGCTGAGTTCCTCGACGGCCTCGTCGAGGCCGGCGACGTCCCTGAAGGTCACCTTGGGCTGATCCCGGGTGACCTGCTTGGCCTTGGCCTTTCCAAACGACATGACCCGGTTCCCGCCGCCCTGCAGCTGCATCAGAATGAAGATGAATATCCCGAAGATGAGGATGTAGGGCAGGATCGTGCTCAGGAACCACTGGAAGATAGAGGGATTCTCCGAATCGGACTCCACCTCCACCCCGTTGGCGAGCAGCAGTGAGGTGAGGTCGCCCTCGTAGCCCTCGGTGTAGGAGGTCTCGAAACGGGTCTCTCCCCCGGGAAGGATGCCCCCCACCATCTCGCCCTCGACGACGTTGGATTTCTGCTTGATCGTGACCGACTCGACTTCGCCGTTCGAGATCCGCTCCTCGAGTTCGTTGAGAGGGATCTTCTGAGGCGCGGTGGTGCTGCTGACGAAGAGGTTCACTGCGGTGATCGCCACCGTGATCACCACGAGATACAGCAGCACGGTCCGTGCAGTCCGGCTCACGATCCTCCTTTCAGGATGCCGGGGAACAGATGTCGGTCATGGTATCCACCCGCGGGCCCTATGCCGACGGCGGGGGCGCCTCCGGCCACCTTCATCCCATCGGCCGCCCCCCGTCTCCTGTTGAGGGGTCCTCCGGCCGCCTACTCCTCTTCCATCACCGCCACATGGGGGAGATTGCGGTACTTCCCCTCCCAGTCGAGACCGTATCCGATGACGAAGTCGGGTGGGATCTCGAACCCGACGTACTGCACCTCGATCGGCACCCGCTGCAGGCCGGTCTTCAGCAGGAGGGTGGCGATGCCAATCGAAGCCGGCTGGCGCACCTCGAGATTGCGGCGGATGTAGTCGAGGGTCAGCCCCGAATCGATGATGTCCTCGACGATCAGGACGTGGCGATCGGCGATCTCCCGATCCAGGTCCTTGAGGATCCGCACCACGCCGGAGGTCTGGGTGGCCGCTCCGTACGACGACACCGCCATGAAATCCATGTCGACCGGAAGAGCGATGTGACGGGAGAGGTCGGCCATCACCATGAAGGCACCCTTGAGTACCGCCACCAGCAGCAGGTCCCGACCCCGGTAGTCCGCGGTGATCTCGGCTCCCATCTCCGCCAGCCGCTGCTCGATCGCCTCCGCCGACACCAGGGTTCCACCGATCTTCACGATGCCTCCGTCGCCTCCAGGATGATCACCGGTCCGGTGGCCTCCGCCCGCCACTCGGGAGCAAGCCGGGCCCCCACCAACCACCCCATTGTTCCACCGGCGACCAGGGCCGGCCACACCGCCCGCAGCCGGACCGGCACTCCGGCCTCGGCGAGGGCCTCGAAGGCCGGCTTCGAGCCGCCCGGGATGGGAATCCGGTCCCCGGCCGCGGCCGCCCGGATCCCGAGACCCTCGAGGTCGCCCCGCACCACGGCCCGGTATCGCCCCAACGGGCGGGGCGTCGGGGGCCGGTCGGCCCGGATGGCGGTGAGGGTCCAGTCCCCGAACCTGGTGGCGCCGGGGACCACGAGATCGGCCGGCGGGGGCGCCCCCGGGGCCGGCCCCGCCAGCACCACCCACGGCCCCTCACGGAGGGCCAACCATCCCTCCGAAAGCGAGGCCGAGCCCTGTGCACCGGCGGCCACCGCCAGGATTGCCTCCACGTCACCGCTGCGGCCGGCGTAGGGCCGGAACACGATCCGCAGTGCCCGCCGAGCGACGCGAGCGGAGATTGCGCGCGGAAGGGTGGCGAGCGATGCGGCCGGGATGCGCACGACGCCGCGCTCATGATGCAGCTGAACCCGGTCGGCGCGGTCGGCGAGCACGTCCTCATCGGCGGCGGCCGCCGCCCCGAGTCGGAGCAGGGCGGCTCGCAGCGCCGGATTGACTCGATCCGAGAGATAGGGGATGACCTCCGTCCGGAGCCGGCTGCGACGCCGATGTGCCGCCACGTTGTCGGGGTCGTCGGCGAACGGAAGACCGAGCCGGGCGGCCAACTCCCGCACCTCAGCGCGGCCGAGACCCAGCATGGGGCGCACCCAGCGGCCCCGGCCCGGTGGAATGCCCGCCACTCCGGCCGCCCCGGCGCCCCGGAGGACGTTGCCGAGCACCGTCTCGGCCTGATCGTCCGCCGTGTGGGCGGTGAGGATCGTCTCATCGGCACGACACGCCTCCTCGAGCGCCGCGTAACGGGCGATCCGCAGTGAGTCTTCGTCATCACCGGCCGACCCGTCGACGACGGCATGCTCGACACCCAGCACGTCGGCGATCTTCCGGGCAGCGGCGACCAGCATCCCGGAAGCCGCCAATCCGTGATCGACGGTCACGGCCCGCGCCTCGCGTCCCGAGGTTCGAACGGCCCAGGCACAGACGGCGGAGTCGGCGCCGCCGCTGAGGGCCACCACCAACGGACCCTCGGGGAGTCGCGCAACGATCGAATCCCGAATTCGGCGCGCCGCCGGACTCAGGCCACCCGCTCCAGCCATTGCTGCGGATCCTTGATCTCGACGAGCGTCGGGAGAGCCGCCGGTTCCGACCAGGCCCGATCGAGTGCCTCGAAACCGGCCTGACGTTCCACGACGTGGATGAACCGCTCTCCCATCTCGTACTGCTTCAGCTTCATCTCCATCCCGACCAGCCGCATGAACGCCGCCATGCGAGGGTCCTTTCGCCGCATCTTGAGGACCCGGGACATGCGGTCCTGGGTGACGAGGGTTCGCGCCCCGATGCGGTCCATCACGACGTGACCGTGCCCCTCGAGCAGCGACATCAGCGCCTGCACCTTGTCGATCAAGGCTCGCTGGTCGGGTGTGGCCAGCAGGCCTACCAACCCCGCCTCGTCGATCACCGGTCGGCCCTCACGCGCCGCATCGCGGAGCTCGGCCGCCAGTCGGCTCATCCGGCCGGGCTCGGGCACCGAGGCCTCGATCAGGTCGGCGACGAGCCCCATGAAGTAATCGCGGAGCCAGGGAACGCCCTTGAACTGCAACCGATGGGTGCATTCGTGCAACGCCACCCAGAATCGGAACTCGGCGGGACGGAACTCGTGCTGGCGCTCCATCGCCAGCACGTTGCCCCCGACGAACAAGACCGTGTCGCCCAGCTCTCCGTCACCCGACGGGAGCACCAGTTCGTACTGGCCCAGCACCCGACGCGAGAGGACCCCGACGAGGGCTCCGACCTCAGCTCCCATCAACCGGCCGGCAAGGCGAGCGCCCAAGCCGCGCCGGCCGGTCGTCAGTTTGGCTTCGGCCGGGGCGAGGAGGATGCCGAAAGCATCGATGTTGGTGCGAGCCCACTCGGCGCGGCTCACCACTTCCACGGTCGGTTCGCCCGGCCACGGCAAGCGGGTCTCGGTGGAGACCAGTTCGGCAGCGCGTTCCACCAGATCGGGAGCCTGCCTCGCAAAGAGCGACTCGTGATAGGTCCCTTCGAGGGGGTATCGGCCGGCCACCCTGGCGGCGACCCGAGCCGCCAGAGGCCAGTGCACTCCGCTCACCGGACGACTCGGTAACGGCCCCGCACCCGGAAGCCGTAGTGGAGGGCCACCGCCGCCAGAACGAGTGCTGCCATGACGATCAGCGTCGGCACGAGATAGCGGAACGTCCAGGCGTCCTCCTCGGCCGCTTCGGCCTCGGTTTCGAGGACCACGGCCGGCTCCCGGCCCGGCTCGAAGGCCGGCTCCTCGGTGACCACGACCCCGTCGTCCGGCGGTTCCTCTTGGGCACCGGCCACCGACCAAGGGCCCGCCACGACGAGCAGGACTGCAACGATGGTGATGAGGCGTCTCACGGGCGGTCAGGATACCGCCCGCACGCAACGACGCTCAACGCCGACCGGCGGGCGGAATCAGGACTCGGGAACAACCCGACCGCGAAGCCGTGGGAACTTCGTGGGGGCGTGGGCGTAGCAGTGGTCGCGCTTGTTGTAACGCGAGAGGCGGGTGGTGCAGTCATTCTGAATGCACACGCGCTCGCCTTCGTGCGCCTTGGGCGCCCGCAGCTTGCCCTTGATTCGATTGCCTCTCAGGGTGTCGGACATGTCGTTGCCTTCCCGGACGAGCGGGCCGACTCTCTCGGCCGCCTAGCTCGCCCCGTGTTCTCTCAGGAACGCTCGGAGCCGCTCATCGAGTTCCACCGGCATGTCTTCCCGACATCCTCGGCGGATTCGCTGCTTGAGCCGTCCTTCGAAGTCGAAGCCGTCGTGACACGGTGGGCACCGACGGAGGTGCCACCGCATCGAGACCCGCTGATACCAGATCATCTCGCGGTCGAGATACCGGTATACCTTCTCGGCGGCCTTGTCGCACTTGCGGCTCATCACGGCTTCTCCGCTGCTCCGCGTTCCTCTGCAAATCTCCACAACGCCCGCTGCAACGCTTTTCTTCCCCGGTGAAGGCGGGACATCACGGTCCCGATCGGGACATCCATGATCTCGGCGATCTCCTTGTAGGAGAAGCCTTCGACGTCGGCGAGCAGCACCGGCAACCGGAAGTTCTCCGGCAGGGACTCCACGGCAGCCTTGATGTCCTCGTCGACGAACCGGTCCAGAGCCTCCTCCTCCGCGCTGCGGGAGGCCCCTCCGGGTCCGGAGTCGCCGAGGCGTCTGAAGAGGTACAGGTCCTCGAGTTCGCCCAGTTCGACCTCGGAGGGGCGCCGGGACTGCTTGCGATACCGGTTGATGAAGGTGTTGGTGAGGATCCGATACAGCCAGGCCTTGAGGTTGGTGCCGGCCTTGAACGTGTGATACCCCCGAAAGGCCTTGAGGAAGGTCTCCTGAAGCACGTCCTCGGCATCGGTGGGGTTGCGGGTCATTCGCAGCGCCGCCGAATAGAGCTGCGGGGCGAACGGCATCACGTCGTCTTCAAAGGTGGCTTGGTCGGCCAAGAAACCCCACCCCCGGGGGGAGTATCGATCAGGGCCACCAGGATACCAATCACTCCCACGGACCAAGTACGATGCGGGCCGCGCCGGAGTAGCTCAGGGGTAGAGCAGCTCACTCGTAATGAGCAGGTCCGGGGTTCGAATCCCCGCTCCGGCTCCGACTGGGGGCCCCATGTCCGCGAACGAGCGATCCGCACCGCCACCGACCACTGCCGGTTGGGCTGCGGAGAGTAGTTAGGATCCGCCGAGTGGCCACACGAACGACCGGTACGGGGACCGAAGCCATCACCTACAACCCAGCCCCGACGGGAGTATGGGACCCGGAGTGGTCCCAGGCCACGGTCACCCATTCGTCGGTCGTCGACGGCCACCGCCGCCGGATCCCGATCTCACACTCCTCCCACCGCCGGCTCAAGGCGATAGGTATCGGCCTGATCGTCGTCTCCCTCCTGATGGTGGCTTATGCCGCCTATCAGATCTGGGGCACCGGGGTCCTCACCGAACGCCACCAACAACGTCTCGCCGTGGAATTCGAGACGCGGCTCGATGCCGCCGCCCAGGGTGTGCTCCCCGCCCCCTCCACCGATTCGACGGCACCGACGATCGCAGAGCCGCTCTCCCCGTGGGACAACCCCGTCATCGAGGTGACCGTCCCTGAGCCGACCCTCGATCCCGCCGGGGACGCGCTGACCACCACCACCGAAGCGGCGGCGGGTGTCCTCCTCGAGATCGCCCCGGCATCGGGCCAGGTGCTGGGACGGATCTCCGCCGAGGCCATCGACCTGGACTGGATGGTCGTCGAAGGAGTGACCGCCGGTGACCTGGAGCAGGGGCCCGGCCACATGCCTCACACCCCGATTCCCGGCCAGCCCGGGAACGCCGTCATCAGTGGGCACCGCACCACCAACGGCGCCCCCTTCCACCACCTCGACCGCCTCCAGCCCGGGGACCGGATCACGGTCGACACGTTGATCGGGAGCCACATCTACGAGGTGGTCGGCAGCCGAATCGTGGAGCCCACCGGAGTGTGGGTCACCGAGCAGTGGGAGGGCGCGTGGCTCACGCTCACCACGTGCAATCCTCTCTACTCGTCCCGAGAACGCCTGATCGTCTTCGCCAAGCTCGTGGAAGGACCCAACGAAGGGGCCGTCGAGGAGCTGTTCGCACCGACGTACGCGCTACCCGAACCTCCCACGGGCTAGCGAAGCCGAGAGGCGGAGGGGCTCAGCCGCCGAAGACGGCGGTGACCCAGCCGAGGTCACCGGAGACGATCACCCCGAGACCGACCTTGTCGTACTGCGGGTTGCACAGGTTCTCCTGATGGAAATCGCTGTCCAACCACCCGCTGATGATGGTGCTACCCGTCGCCGAGAACCCCGAGAAGATGTTCTCGGCGAACGCCGAGCCGGGGATCTCGAACAGCGCCGCCCGGGTGCCGAGGTCGCCGTACGTGGGCGAGGTGTGGCTGAAGTAGTCGTGGGCGGCCATGTCCCACGAGTGGAAGGCGGCCATCCAGTCGTACTTCTTGTTGCGGGTGAGCGCATCCACGCCGCACGTCGTCGCCCGTTCGTCGTTGAGCTCGTCCAGAAGGTCCCGCTCGATGCTCGCCACGCGCTCACACTTCTTCTTGGCGCCCTGCCGGCACAGGTCGATGCCTTTGCCGCCCTTCACCGTGTCGGATCCACCGTTGCCCGACAACACGTCGTGGCCGGAACCGCCGATGAGGAGATCATCGCCCTTTCCCCCATTGAGTTCGTCCTCGCCCGGGCCTCCACAGATCGTGGCGGCGCCCCCCGTGCCTTTGACGACGTCGTGGCCGGCGGCGG
>JBFELU010000078.1:0-11540 GCA_041551965.1 Acidimicrobiia bacterium | reverse complement strand
GTCACCCTGATCGCCAGGGTGCGCGACGTGTGCGGCATCGCCAACTACATGCAGATACTGAGCAGCGGCTTTGCCGACTACGCCTTCAGTGTGGTCGCCGAGGACTGCGCCCTGGCCCGGGCCACCTTCACCCACGAGCTGGGCCACATCATGGGGGCGGGTCACGAGCGCATGGCCGTCTCCCGCCCCACGCTGTTCTCCTACTCGCACGCCTGGTTCGACGCGGAGGCCGGATTCCGCACCGTGATGGCCACCAAAGATGCCTGCAACGGGGAGTGCGCCCGGGTGCTGCGCTTCTCCAGCGCCACGCTCCTCCTCGATGGTGCTCCCACCGGGGATGCCCGCAACGACAACGCCCGCACCCTCAACGAGACGGCGGCCACGGTGGCCGGCTTCCGCAGCCTGTACTGCAACGGCGTGGAAGCCACCATCGCCGGCACCCCCGGCAACGACGTCATCGAGGGCACCGACGGCGACGACGTGATCCACGCCCTCGGCGGCGACGATCTCGTGCTGGCCGGTGAGGGCAACGACATCGTCTGCGGCGGAGCCGGCCACGACCGTCTCCGGGGGGAGGCGGGCGACGACCTCCTCAAGGGCGGCACCGGCGACGACGTGCTCAAGGGTGGGGCCGGTGCCGACCAGCTGTTCGGGTTCTCCGGCAACGACGAACTCAGGGGCTTCCGGGGGATCGACCGGGGCAACGGCGGCGGCGGGACCGACCTGTGCCGGTCGCTGGAGATCGCCACCGGTTGCGAGTAGCCGCGCCACGCACCCCTTGAATCGCCCCCTCCGCTCGGGTACATCGGCATCTGCCTCCGACGTTCAAGTTCTGCGCCTCCACGCCCGATGGACAACCTGTGATATCCACCGCCTCGCGGCGCGCCGCAGCCTTCACCCTGGCAGCGGCGCTCCTCGTCAACACCATCCCGATCGCCTCGGCCCAGGTGGCGGGCCCGACGCTGGCCGTCACCGGGGCGCCGACCGCCGAGGAGCAGCAGATCGTCATCGCCGAGTGGTCCCGGTTTGCCACCTTCTTCTCCGACTGGGACTGCATGGGGTCGATCGAGGTGCGGGTCGTGGACCGGGTGGAGGATTTCTACCCCGGCCGCGACTTCGGGCCCATCGCCTCCTTCTACGAGTTCCCCCCGGCAGCCGTGGTGTACATCGAGCACGGCAAGGTCAACACCGAGAACCTGGTGCACGAGTTCGCCCACCACCTCGACATCAGTTGCAGCTTCTCCGAACTGCCGATGGCGGCGCTCTTTCGGGAGGCACAGGGCCTCTCCCCCGATGGTTCCTGGCTGACGGGACCGTCGTGGAACGCGGTGCCCGCCGAGCATTTCGCCCAGGCGGTGCTGGTGGTGTTCGGAATCCCCTCCACCAAGATCGCCATCACCCCCGAGGGGGAGGCGATCATCGACTCGCTGGGCAGCACCGACCGACCGCTGGCCCAATCGGAGGAGCCTGAGGAGGAGAAGAGAAGGGACTCAATCCGGCGACGTCTCCGCCCCTCCCGCTTCCACGGTCCCCTCTGAGCGCAGAGCCCCTTCACCTGATGCCGTCGAGGCGGGACGGGGTGATCCGGAGCCGACCGCGGCGACGGTAGCCTTCCGCACCGTGAACCGGCCCCACATCCTCATGATCACCAACCACGGGGTCCACGAGTGGAATGTGACCCCGGGGCTGCCCGACACCGGCGGCCAGAACGTGTACGTGAACCACCTCGTCGAAGCCCTCATCCACCTGGGGTACCGGGTGACGATCGCCAACCGGGGCGGATTCCCCCATCCCCGCAACGCACACCTCATGAGCGGCGATGCACCTCACCCCTCGGGCCACGCCCGCATCCTCTATCTCGAGGATGGCCTGGGATCATTCGTACGCAAAGAGGACATGGCGGAGCGTCTTCCGGCGCTCACCGAGGATCTCCTGCGTCGGATCGACGGCGAGGCGATCGACCTGGTGGTCTCCCACTACTGGGACGGGGGGGTGCTGGGGGTCGCCGCTGCCGAGCACTCCGGGGCGCCGCACCTTTGGGTGCCCCACTCCCTGGGGGCCCTCAAGAAGGCCAACACCAACCCGGCCACGTGGAAGCGGCTTCGCATCGAGGAGCGGATCGCCCAGGAACGGCGCTTGGTCGAGAGCGTGGACGGGGTGGTCTCGACCTCCTCGGCGATCCGGGACACCCTGCGCAACGACTACGGCCACGAGCCGCGGTTCTCGCTGCCACCCGGCGTCGACGAGGACCGCTACCACCCGCGGGACCCCGGCGCCTGCTCATCGGCCTGGGATCTGCTCGCCGAGCGCAGTGGACAGGCCGCAGAAGAACTGCAGCAACGCCTGATCGTCACCGAGATCAGCCGCACCGACACCACCAAGCGCAAGGACGTGCTCATTCGGGCGTTCGCCCAGGTCCGCAATCTCGTTCCCGAAGCCCTGCTGGTGGTGGCCATCGACGAGCATGCCTCACCGGTCGCCGAGGAGTTGACGGGCCTCGTGGACGCTCTCGGTCTCGAACACGATGTGATCACGGTGGGCTCGGTGTGGGAGCAGCTGCCGTGCCTCTACGCGATCAGCGACGTGTACTGCACCCCCTCGGTGATGGAGGGCTGGGGCATGAGCGCCCAGGAGGCCGCCGCCACCGCGGTCCCGGTGGTGGCCTCGGCACTGGTGCCCTTCGCGGTCGAGGTGCTCCTCGGCCCCGGTCCCGAACGAATCCGCTACACCGACGGGGAGATGCTCATCGGAGACGGGGCGATCGTGGTCCCGGCCGACTCGGTCAACGGCTTCGCCGAGGCACTGCGGATGCTGCTCGCCGACCCCGAGCGGCGCCGGGCCATGGGGAAGGCGGCCCTGGCGGCGACGGTGCCCCACTTCTCGTGGCTGGGACGCACCAAGGCGCTGCTCGACCGGTTGGATGCCTGAACTCGGCGACCGCATGATCGAGGTCTGGGACCGCCAGGCCGCCGACGGGTTCCTGCTCCGCCCGCCCGGCGAGATCGAGACCCGCACCGGGTTCGACCCGCAATCGAGGGTTGGGTTCCGCTTCGTGTGGCTGCCCCACCGGGAAGCGCGTCACGACGTGGCCGAGCTGGAGCGGCGCGGCATCCTCGATCCCCACCGCAACGAGAACCTGTTGTACCGGGATCCCCGCGACGACGGGCGGCACTGCTTCCTGTGCCCCGCCAACATCCGCCTGGCTCATCCTCGCCAGATCCTGGTCGACCTGGATCTCGGGGACCGGCGGTTCGCCGCGGGGGTCAACTTCGCCTGGTCGGCCCCCCACCACTACACGGTGATGACCGCCGAGCACACCGAGCAGCAGTACGGCCCCGAGGCGCTGCAGGAGATGGTGGAACTCCGGGCTCGCACCGGGTTCCGGGTCACCTGGCACGGTGCCGGGGTGGGAGCCACCATCGGATGGCACTTCCACTACCAGGTCACCTCCCGGGCCTTCCCGATCGAAGACCTCGAGGACGTCTCCGCCTATCCCATCCCGGTACAGCGCTTCACCGAGATCGGCCCGGCCCACGAGACGGCCAGCACGTGGATCGCCCGGGACACCCTCAACCACGACGTGAACCTCGTGGTGGGCGGGGACGGGGCGATCTACGTGATCCCCCGCGACCGGCGCCGCTCCCACGCGACCAACAAGGGCCTGATGGGGACCTTCGAGACCGCCGGGTACTTCGTCTACTCGGAACCGGGGATGCGGAAGGCCTTCGAGACGGCCGACGCCGACACCGCCCGCACCGCCCTGCGACAGATCCGCCCTGGGGCCGGCTAGAACTCGGGAGCCGCAGCGTCGTAGCGGCCCCGGTAGCGCTCGAACACCGCCGCGGTGCGACGGGCGATCCCCCGCCACCCGAACTGGCGGCGGGCAAACCGGGCCCCATCGATGGAGAGCCGCTCCCGCAGTCGGGGATACCGCAACGGCATCGACAGCATGGTGGCGAACTCGGCCGGCCGCTTCGGATCGGCGAACAACGCCTGGGAACCGAAGTCGAACACCTCCTCCAGACCGCCGTGCACCGTCACCACACACGGGGTACCGCAGGCCATCGCCTCCACCGCCGTCATCCCGAACGGCTCATACCGCGACGGCAGGGCAAACACCGGCGCCGCCCGGTAGTAGTCGGCCATCACCTCGTCCGGCACGTACCCCAACCACTTGACGTGCTCGGCCACGCCTTCCGAGGCGGCGATGCCCTGCCACTTCTCCACCATCTTGCGGTCCTTGTCGGAGTTGGCCCCCACCGCCAACTGCAGCCGGGCATCGGGAACCGATTCCCGCAGCGCCGGAAGGGCCCGGATGAGCAGGTCGTAGCCCTTGTTGGCGGCGGCCCGCCCCACCGTGTACACGTCGTGCTTGCGAAATTGGAACCGGCGGCGGATCGACTGGGTGGTCCTGTTGTCGACCGGGGTGTAGCGGCGTTCGTCGATGCCGGGGGGGATCATCGCCACGTGTCGCTCGGGCACCTCGTAGTACTCCTGGAGCAGCTCAACCTGCTGATTGGTGGTGGCGATCACGTGCTCGGAGCGGCGGTAGACCAGGAACTCCTTGCGGATCCGCTCCTCGAAGCGGTAGTTGCCCTCCAGTTCCTGGGGGTCGCCCTGCATGCCTTCCCGCTTCCACGACCCCAGTGAGTGGGGCGTGTGGATGTGGGGGATGTTGAGCTCCTCGGCGAGGTGCTGGCCCGCCCATCCGGCGTCCCAGTAGTGGGAGTTGATCACGTCGTAGGCGATCTGTCGCTCCCGGATCAGGGCCAGGAAGTTGCGCTTGAACTCATCGAGGTGGTCGTGCATGTCCTCCTTGCGGATGAACTCGGAACCCCCGAACGGGATCCGCCACACCCGCAGACCGGGCCCCATGTCGTCGACTTCCTGCTGGTCTTCGAAGCGGCGGGTCACGATGTCGACCCGATAGCCCATCTCGGCGAACTGCTTGGCGAGCTCCAACACGAACACCACCTGCCCGCCGGTATCCGGCAGGCCCAGCTCGGGCTCCGCCGCCACGTAGCCGTGGGTCGAGAGCATGAGAATCGAGCCGGTGTGGGTGGTGGTCATCGCGGACCCTTCCTCGCGGGAACCATCCGACCATAGGCGCTCGGCGCCGATTCACGGAGTCCTCATCCCTCCCCAACCGATCTCAGGCCGAGTTCCCGGCCCGCCGCCCCGATCTGCTCACTGCCGGCTCGGTCAATCGCCGGGAAGCATCTCGCCGAGGACCTCGGTGGTGTGCTCCCCCAGCCGGGGAGCCGGCCGCAGCGGCCGTTCCGAGCGGAGCGGGCCCTGCACCACGTGGTACGAGCCGCCGCCGTAGGGGATCTCGGTCACCAGACCCGAGGCCGCCGCATAGGGAGAGGTGACGGCTTCCAGCACCGAGGCGATGGGGGCATGGGGAACACCCGCCGCCGCCAGCCGCTCGATCGCCCGGTCGTTGGTCAGGTCGGCCATGGCCTCGGCCACGGCGGCATCGACCTCGGCCCGGGCGACGACCCGGTCGACGTTGTGGGCCAGGTCGTCCCGCGCCGCCATGTCGTCGAGCCCGAGCGCCTCACAGAGCGGGAGCCAGAACCGGTCGCCCAACACCGCCACCACCAGCTGCCCGTCGGCGGTGGCGTAGGCGCGGTAGGGCACGATGGTGTGGTGACCGGAACCGACCGGGCCCGGTGACTCGCCGGTGGCCATGGCCCCGGTCGCCCAATACGTCAGCAACGACATCGCCGAGTCCAGGAGGGGCACCTCGAGGCGGCGACCCCGGCCTTCACGGAGCCGGGCCGCGTACCCGGCCGCGGCCGCCAGCGCCGCCCAAAGGCCGGCCACCAGGTCGGTCACCGCGATCCCGGCCCGCACCGGAGAGCCGCCCGGTTCACCGGTCACCGCCATGATCCCGCTCTCGGCCTGAGCGATGAGGTCGAAGGAGCCCTCATCGCGGCGATCGGTGTGGCGGGCGTAAGAGGAGATGGTCACCCACACCAGATGTGGATGGCGCGGCAACACCGCCTCCGGATCCAAGCCCAGCTTGGCGGCGGCCCGGGGCCGCAGGTTCTCCACCACGATGTCGGCGGTGGCCAGCAGCACCTCGAAGCGGGCTCGGTCTTGCTCGGCGGCGAGATCCAGCACCACGCTGCGCTTGCCGGTGTTGAGCGAGGCAAAGTAGAGCGATCGGCCGTCCCGATGCGGTCCGATCCCCCGGGCCGGATCGCCGTCGGGAGGTTCGATCTTGATCACGTCGGCGCCCATCTCGGCCAGGATCTGCCCACAGAACGGGCCCGCCAGGACCCGCGACAGGTCGAGGACCCGAACCCCGTCGAGCAGCGGTGTCTCCTGCACCGCGTCAAGATAGATCGGCGCACCGAGGCGCCGTACCATTCACCACCGACCGATCAAGGAGACACGGTGGCCAAGGAGCGAGTGGGATTCATCGGGACCGGGGTCATGGGAGCCTCGATGGCCGGCCACCTCCTCGAGGCCGGCTATCCGCTCGGGGTCCACAACCGGACCAAGGAACGAGCCGATGGCTTGGTGGCGTCGGGCGCCACCTGGCACGACACCCCTCGCTCGGCGGCGACCGCGGCCGACATCGTGATCACCATCGTCGGCTACCCCCACGACGTCGAAGAGGTCTACTTCGGCGACGACGGGGTCCTGGCCGGGATTGCCTCCGGCGGTCTGGTGATCGACATGACCACCTCGTCACCGGCGTTGGCCCACCGCATCTACGAAGAGGCATCCGCAAACGGGGTCGCCTCGCTGGACGCTCCGGTCTCGGGGGGTGATCGCGGGGCCCGAGAGGGCACCCTGTCGATCATGGTGGGCGGCGATCCCGGCGCCTTCGCCCGGGCCCAACCGCTGTTCGACATCATGGGCGCCACCGTCGTGCTGCAGGGCGGACCCGGGGCCGGCCAGCACGCCAAGATGTCCAACCAGATCGCCATCGCCGCCGGGATGATCGGGGTGTCCGAAGCCATGGCCTATGCCGAGGCCTCCGGGCTCGATCCCTTCTCGGTGCTGGAGAGTATCGAGAGCGGCGCCGCCGGGTCGTGGTCGCTGAGCAACCTCATGCCCCGGGCGCTGCGCGGCGACCTGAAGCCGGGCTTCTACGTGAAGCACTTCCTCAAAGACATGGGGATCGCCATCGCCTCGGCCGAGGAGCTGGGGATCGACCTCCCCGGCCTCAAGCTGGCCAAGCGCCTGTACGACAAGGTCGCCGCCGACGGCGGTGAGGAGCGGGGCACCCAGGCCCTGCTCCGCCTCTACACCGAAGGGAAGGTGTAAGGAGAACCTCTCCGCCGGTCGAGGCGTCACAGACTCCGAAGACGGAGCCCTCGGATTCGCTCGAAGTCGCTTCGATTCCTCGTCACCAGCCCGAGTCCTCGTTCGATCGCCGTCGCTGCGATCAGTGCATCCGGCAGGCGAACCCCCGACTCGCGCCGGATTCTCCCGGCCCGGTCGGCGATCACCCGATCCACAGGGATCTCCCGGAAGGGAGCCAGCAGAGTGTTCACGACTTCAGTCGCCGTGGTGCCGGCCACGAGCTCGGCCCGGGTGACGACCGAGTAGTGCAACCGGTGGTTCTTGGGAGTCAGCGGCCTCGATCCTCGGAGGTGATCGACGAAGCGGTCGGTATCGATGAGCAGATCAGCCACGGTCCCACTCGTCGCGGTCGGGCGCAGACGCGTCGGGGTCGGCCCCGAACGTTGCGCGGAGCGCCGCCTCCGGATCGGGGACCTCGTCCTCGAGATAGGCGTCGAGCGCCCGACGCACCACCTCGGCCATCGTCACGCCCTCGGCCTCGGCCATTGCGTCGATCCTCCTCCGCTGCTCATCGGTGAGGTAGACCTGGGTCCGAGTCGACATACAGCACAATATACAGCACTCCTCGAAATACCCTCAAGGGGGTCGCCTCGGTGGCGATCCCCTTGAGGAATGGCCGAAGAGAAGCCCTACTCCTCGATCGAGACGGGCTCCCCGTCGGTGATCTCGGCCAGAAGGTCCCGCGGCCGGATACGCCGGTGCTCGGAGCCGATCCCCGAGGCGACCATCACCAGGCCGACGGCAAGGATCACCCCGGGCCACACCCAGCGCGAGTCCCAGTGGAGAACGCCGTCGCCGGAGATGAGCACCACCAGGGCCGCCCCGATGAACAGGATCCCGAAGATGGCCGACAGCAGGTCGAAGCGGTGTCGTTGCATTCTCTCTCTCCTCTATCCGACCCGCGACCGGGCCACATCCACCTGCCCGAACCCCACGTCGAGGTCGAGCACGATGGTTCCTTCACCCCGACGCTGCAGACGCCGGTCGATGTCGATACCGCCGTCGTCGTTGCCGAGCAACGAGACCTCGCCGAAGCCCACGTGGCCGGCGACGTCGAGCCCGGCATCGGCCGGGACGATCACGTACAGCCGCCCGGCACCGACGCTGGCCTCGATCTCCACGGTCTCACCGGCGGCCAGATCGATCCCGCCCAGGTCGAGCCGCATCTCCCCCGCCGCCAGCCGGTAGGGCTCGTCGATCTCGGCCGGTCCCAGGGGACGGTAGGTGGGATCGCCGAAGCCCCCGGTGAACGGGGCGGTGACCGCCGCCGAGGCGAACAGGAACGGAAGCAACGAGATCCCGAACACGATGAGTCCCCGGCTCCGTCCGAACAGCGTGCCGATCAGCAGGCCGATGCCCACCACCAGCACCATGGCCACGGCGTAATGCCGCAGCGCCGGCTGGGTGAGCCCGCTCGCGTCGAGGGTCGCCATCAACCCGATGGTGATCAACAGCGCCCCGAAGGTGAGCCGCCCCAGGATGGAGCGGCGCCGCCGGGGGCGCCGGGGCCGGGGCGGGGTCGGTGCCGCGGCCTCGGCGGAGACCGGCTCCGGCTCCTCAATCGGCGGCGCCCGGGGCGGCTTCGGGCGTGGTGGCCGGATCGGCGGTTCGGGGAGCCGCCCCCGATACAGGAGCACCCCCACGATGAGCAGGGCAACGCCCCACGCCAATCCCGCCGAGACGATCTCGGTGGCGGCGGCGATCCACACCCCGGCCGCCACGATCAGGAACACACCCAGCCAGGCGGTGGCGCTCTTGAGGCCGCCCACCCAGCCCTCGGCGATCGAGCTCTCGGCTCCCTCCTCGGGGATGAGCACCCACGCCGCCAGGTAGAGGACGGCCCCGAGCCCACCCAACGGGGTGAGGACGATGAAGCCGATCCGCGGCAGCCACGGATCGACGTTCCAGTGCCGGGCGATCCCGGATCCGACCCCACCCAGGATCCGGTCGTCGCGCAAGCGGACCAGATGATGGTGGGGTTGCGGCTCCATGGTCTCCGGCACCTCGGTTGTCGTGGTGTCGTTCGTCATGTTGGCAGCGTGCCGCATCGGACGGGTCGGCACCATCGGGTATCCCCCTCCCCCGACCCCGAGCACCCCCGACCCCGACTCGGGGTCTTCCCTGATTGCCCCATTCGGGCAGCTTCTGAGACGATGGGAGCGGCATGACCACCAGCGAGACCCCCGGCAGATCACCCACCGACGCCTTGCGGGTGCCTCGCAGCGCCACCGACCGCCTCGCCACCGGAGTCGCCGCCGGGATCGCACATCGCCTCGGGATCGGTCCCGACTGGGTCCGGGCCGGCCTGGTGACCCTGGCCTTCGCCGGCGGGATCGGCATCATCGCCTACGGACTCGCCTGGCTCCTGTCCCGGCCGGCCGAGGGCCCCGCCGAGCCGAGGACCGCCCCCGCCCCGCAGCGCCTGGGGCTGGGACTCATGTTCCTGGGAACCCTCTTCGTGCTGCGTTCGATCGGGCTGTGGTTCGGGGACAACGTGGTGTGGCCGGCCGGTTTCGTGGCCTTCGGCATAGCCGCCATCTGGGCGCGGCGGCCCGCCGGGCAACGCGACCTGATTTCCCGCCTCGGCGACCCCGACGAGCGGCCCGCCACCACCCGCTTCCTGGCGGGGGTCATCCTCATCGTGGGTGGGACTGCGCTGTTCATGGGCTCGATCGACGTGCTGGAGCGGCTGGGGGCGGTGGCCCTGGCCACCCTGATCACCGGGGCCGGGCTGCTGTTGCTCTTCGGGCCGTGGATCTGGCGGCTCGCCGGCGACCTCACCCGGGAAAGGCGGGAGCGGATTCGTTCCGAGGAGCGGGCCGAGATGGCAGCTCACCTCCACGACTCGGTGCTGCAGACCCTCAGCCTCATCCAGCGCAGCAGTGAGCCCAAAGAGATGGTGGTCCTCGCCCGGGCTCAGGAGCGGGAGCTGCGGTCCTGGCTCTACGGAGCGGGTGCTTCCGGCGCCGACCGCCTCGGGGCGGCCCTCGAACAGGTGGCAAGCCGCATCGAAGCCGACCACAAGATCCCGATCGAGGTCGTGACCACCGGGGACGATCCCGAGATGACCGAGGCCCTGCGGTCGGTGGTCGACGCCGCCCGGGAAGCCATGACCAACGCCGCCAAGCATTCGGGCGCGGAGCAGATCTCGGTCTACGCCGAGACCGGCGAAGACGGCGTCGAGGTGTGGGTCAGCGACCAGGGATCCGGGTTCGACCCGGCCGACCTGCCACCCGGCCGCCTCGGCATCAAGGAATCCATCCAGGCCCGGATGCGCCGGGCGGGGGGCACCGCCGAGATCACCAGCACACCCGGCGAAGGCACCGAGATCCACCTCACCATGGGAGCCACCGTATGACCATTCGCGTGTTCATCGTCGACGATCACCGGCTCTTCCTCTCCGGGGTCCGGGCCGAACTGGGCGAGCATTTCGACGTCGTCGGCGAAGCCTCAGACGTCGACGAGGCCATCGCCGCCATCCGCAAGGCCAAACCCCACGTGGCACTCGTCGACGTGCACATGCCCGGGGGTGGGGGCACCACGGTGGTGAAGCAGGTGCTCGAGACCGATCCCGACACGAAGGTCCTGGCGCTGTCGGTGTCCGACGCCGCCGAAGACGTGATCGCCATGATCCGCGCCGGAGCCCGCGGCTACGTCACCAAGTCGATCGGTCCCGACGACCTCGCCGATGCGATCCGGCGAATCCACGATGGTGACGCGGTGTTCTCCCCGCGCCTCGCCGGATTCGTGCTCGACGCCTTCGCCGGCGCCGGGCCGGCTCCCACCGACCCGGAACTCGACCTGCTCACCGAACGGGAGCGCGAGGTGATGCGCCAGATCGCCCGCGGCTACGCCTACAAGCAGGTGGCCCGGCGGCTCTCGATCTCCATCAAGACGGTGGAGACCCACGTGTCGTCGGTGCTGCGCAAGTTGCAGCTGTCGAACCGCCACGAACTGACCAGGTGGGCCACCGAGCGGCGGATCGTCTAGGAACCGACCCGCTTCGGGCTTTGCGACGACAAGACCGCGACGGCCAGACCCACGATCGTGACCGCCCCCACCACCACGTGGGTCACCGCCGTGGTCCGGTTCATCCCGAGGAACGTCTCCGCCGACCCGGCGTCCCACAGCCCGGCCGCCAGGAACAGCACCGCACCAACGACCGTGACCGGCACCACCCACCGCCGCCCCACCACCACCCCCGCCGTCACCACCCC
>JBFELU010000077.1:0-12147 GCA_041551965.1 Acidimicrobiia bacterium | reverse complement strand
TCCTGGACGAAGGCGTGCAAGAGCACTCGAACACCGGCATCGACGGCCAGTTGCTCCCACACGACCTTCAGGTGTTCCGCCAGGTAGGTCACGCCGGTGCCGGCCCCGTAGGTGTTGGGTCGTTCGACCACCTCGCCCAAGGCCCGCAACCCGGCGACGACCTCGTCGCCGATCCCTCCCACGACCTTGCGGGCCCGGTCGCCCGGCGTGTAGAAGCCGTAGAAGGTGTCGAGGACCGCGGTCGAATTGCCTCCCAGGAAAGGCAGCTTCTCGATCAGCAGCGTGCGGGCACCGGTACGGGCGGCGGCGATCGCCGCCGGCGATCCGGCCGAGCCGGAGCCGACGACGACGACGTCGAACCGCCCGTAGACATCAGCCGCGGCCACGATGACCTGCCGAGCTAGACGATGTAGGGCGCCAACACGTCACGGGCCAGGAGGAAACCGCGTTTGACCAGTTCGTCGGTGCCCTCGAACTTGCGGTCTTCGTGCTCGATGATGATCGGCCCGTCGTAGCCGACCCTCCACATGGCCGAGAACAGCCGGCCCCAGTCGACATCCCCGAGACCCGGCAACCGCGGGATCTGCCATCCGATACCCGACGAGAGCGTCCCGTTCTCGTAGAGGCCCTCGGCGTCGATCATCACGTCCTTGGCCTGGAAGTGATAGAAGCGCTCCCCGAACTCCATGATGGCGCTCTCGATATCGATCATGAGCCACACCAGGTGGGACGGGTCGAAGTTGAGCCCCAACGTCTCGCCGAACTCATCGAACATCCGCCGCCAGATCCTCGGGTTGTACGCCAAGTTGTGCCCCGAGGGCCACTCGTCACGGGAGAAGATCATCGGGCAGTTCTCGATGGCGATCCTCACCCCGTTGTCCTCAGCGGCGGCGATGATCTCCGGCCAGACCTTCGTCGCCGTCTCCCAGTTCTCGTCCTGGCTCTTCGCCGCATCGGCCCCCATGAAGGTGTTGACGATCGGGACCTTCATCTTCCCGGCGGCGACGATGACCTTCTTCAGGTGGTCGATCACCATGCGACTGTGGTCCCGGTCGGGATGCAGCGGGTTCGGGTAGTAGCCGAGACCCGAGATCTCGAGGCCCTTCTGGTTCATGCTGTCGACGATCTCGGAGGCCTGATCGTCCGAGATCCCGTCGACATCGATATGGGAGGTTCCCGCGTACCGCCGGGTGTCACCGCCCGAGGCCGGCCAGCAGGCGATCTCGATCGTGGTGAACCCGTTGGCGGCGGTCCAGTCGGCGACTTCTTCGAGCGGCGTCTCCGGGAACGGTGCAGTCAGCAATCCGAGCTTCATACCTTCCTCCTCGTCATCTCTCGACACGTACCCAGCGTTGCTCCTCCGAACTGCGGGCCACCGCTTCGGTCACCAACAGCGCATCGTGACCGTCCGCAAAGGTCGGATAGGAGGGATCCCCCGATGGGCCGCCGGCGGCCACGTCCGCGTAGACCTCGGCGAACAGCGCCCGGAAGGTGTCCGGATACCCCTCGACGTGCCCGCCGGGATAGCCGATGACCCGGGCGGCATCGGGGCTCGCCAACGAGGGATCCCGCTGCAGGATCTCGTTGGGACGCCCCCGATGGCCGATCCACAGGTGATCCGGGTTCTCCGAGAACCACGAGAGAGCGGAGTCGCTGCCGTCGACCTCGATCGACACCGAGTTCTTCCGACCGGCCGAAACCTGGGAGATCGTCACGACCCCCCGGGCTCCGTCGTCGAAGCGCAGCAGGATTCCGGCGGCGTCGTCGGACGACATCGCCTCCTCGATCAACTCCCGGTCACCGGTGTCCACGGCAAAAGTCTCCACCGGGCCCGGGGGATGCTTTCTCACCGACACGAAGGTGTGCAGGTCGGCCATCACTTCGGTCACACTCGCACCGGTGATGAAACGGGCGAGATCGAGCCAGTGGGATCCGATGTCGGCGACGGCCCGGAGGAATCCGGCCTTCTCCGACTCGAGCCGCCAGTTCCAGTCAGTTTCCAGCAGCAGCCAGTCCTGGAGGTAGCTGCCGGTCACCAGCCGGGGATCGCCGATCTCGCCGGCGGCGACCATGGCGCGGGCCTGGTGGCAGTTGGGATAGAAGCGAATGTTGAAACACACAGCATGGACCAGGCCGGTCCGATCGGCCCGAGCGACGAGGTCGGCAGTCTCCTCCGAGGTGAGCCCGAGCGGCTTCTCACACACAACGTGCTTCCCGGCGTCGAGGACCACCCGCACCTGGTCGGCATGAACGTGGTTGGGGCTGGCGACGTGCACGACGTCGATGTCGGGATCGCCGGCCAGCGCCTCCACGTTCTCGTAGACCTTGGGAAGGTTCGCCGCCTCGGCCTTGGCGCGGGCTCGCTCGGGCGTCGAACCGACGACCCCGACCACGTCGACGCCCAGCCGACGCAAGGCTTCGACGTGGGCCACACCGATGAATCCGACCCCGACGACACCGGCCTTGATCTCACTCAGACGCATCTGGTGACTCCCTTCTCACTGAGCCGCTGCGATCCGGGTATACAGCCACGACAGCCCGATCACGATCGATCCGTACAGCATCTGCTGGATCGCTTGGCCGGCCCCCAGGAACGTCAGCAGCGACTGGAGCACGCCCAGGATCAGAGCACCGAGGATCGTTCCGGAATAGGTGCCGACTCCTCCGAAGATAGAGGTGCCGCCGATCACCGCCGCCGCCACCGAGGGAAGCAGGAACACGTTCGCCAACTGCAGGTCCACGGCACCCACGCGGCCGCCGAGAAGGAGCCCGGCGATCGCCCCGAAGAGGCCGGCCAACGTGTAGACGGCGATCAGCACCTGCCACGACCTGGTGCCGGAGAGGCGGGTGGCCATCGGGTTGTCGCCCAGGGCATACAGGTTCCGCCCAAAACCGCTGCGACGCAGCATGAGGATCACGAAGACCGATAAGACCGCCCACACGACCACCGCCCACGGGATCGATTTCCCGAAGAACGATCCGCCCCCGAGGGTGCGGATGAAGTCACCCATGCGCGTCGAACCCGAGAAGATGGTCTGCGCCCACGACGTGAAGAGCCCGAGGAGGATCCCGGACATCGCCAGCGTCATGATCAGCGGGTTGACCTGGAAGATACCGACGCCCACACCGTTGGCCGCCCCGGCGATCACCCCGACCACCAGACCGGCGGCAATGGCGATCACGGCCCCTTTGGGCGACTGGTTGGCTGCCACGTAGGCGGCACCCGTGGCGATCATCGAGGCCGAGAGATCGATTCCCCCGGTGAGCATGAGGATCGTCTGTCCGGCGGCGAGCACCCCGATCGGCACGGCAAAGAGGGCCGAGTTGCGCAAACCGTTGATGCTCAGGTAGTTGGGCTCGATGGACCCGGTGATGAGGATCAGGACGATCAAGACGCCGACGAGCACGAGATGGGGGTGCGTCGCCAGGTAGCGGCCGAGCTGCTGGCGGCGCAACTGCTCGGTCACCTCCGGCTCGATCGGGGTCTGCTCGATGCTCATCCGCGCCGTTTCCTTCTCCACTCGATCACGCCGGTCACCATCAGCACCAGCACGATCAGCACACCCTGAATGATCTGAGCCCCGTGCGGATCGACCCCCATCGCAGTGAGGATCGGGTTCAGGAAGAAGAGGATCAGCCCGGCCGGGATCACGGCGATCACGGAGCCGATCCCCCCCGTGAGTGCCACCCCGCCGAGCACGATGGCGGCGACCGAGTCCAGCGTGCGGGTGCCCCCAAAGACCGTGGCGTTGCCGCGGCCGGCGATGGCGGTGGTCGCCAGACCGGCGAGAGCGGCAAAGGCACCGCCGACGGCATACGAGAGGATCTTCACCCGGGCCGCATTCAGTCCGGAGAGGTAGGCGGCCGCCTTGTTGCTGCCGATCGCGTAGAGCGACAAACCGCTCCGGGTTCTCGCCAGCCACAACGCGGTCGCGACCACGGTGATCGTGATCATCACCGCCCCCGGCCACCAGTTGGACCCCACCCCTGTGTCCGATCCGGTGAACAGCCAGCGGAAGCCGCCGTTGGCACCACCACCGGGATTGGGGAGAACGGCCAGAGCCATCCCTTGGAACACATAGAGCGACCCGAGGGTGATGACGATGTCGGGAACGTTCGACACGTTGATGATCCACCCGACACCGGCGTTCATGATGGCGGCCGCAGCCAGGACCCCCACTGCGATCAGCAGGGTCATGGACAGCGACTGGCCCTCCATCAAGCGAGCCGAGGTGACGCTGGTGAGGACGAGCATCCCACCGACCCCGAGATCGATTCCCCCGGCGATCACGATGACCGCCTGGGCCACCGCCAAGAAGACGATGGGCTGGCCGTTGTTGATGACCCAGGCCACCTGGAAGGACCCGAACTTGGGAATCAAGGTGGAGTAGTAGGCAATGAGAAGGAAGAGGAGCACCCATACCCCCACCGTCCACCCCTGTCGCCGAACCATGCGGCGCCACGGGGACTGGGTGCCCTCGAGCAGTGATTCGCGCACCGTCGAGGTCATGCCGGGGTGCTCTCGAGTCCGTGCGCCGCGCTGAGGAGGGCTTCCTCGGTGGCGGTGGCGGCGTCCTGCTCGTGCACGATGCGACCGTCGTACAGCACCAACACCCGATCGCACACCAGCGGGATCTCTGTCAGCTCACTGGTGTAGAGGAATACCGCAGCGCCATCCGCAGCGAGCTCCTTGAGCAAGTCGTAGATCTGGGCCTTCGTCTGGATGTCGATACCCCGGGTCGGGTCGTTGCACAACAGAGTGCCGAAACCCGCTGCCAGCCAGCGCCCTATCGTCACCTTCTGCTGGTTTCCGCCCGACAACCGTTGCACCTGGCTGCCGGCCCTGACATCGATGTCGAGGCGGCCGACCGCCTTGTCGACCCGCTCCTCCTCATCGCCGACGAGCGAGAACCAGTTGCGAATCCGGTTGTAGAGGGGAGTCGAGAGGTTTTCCCGCACCGACCGTTGCGGGAGGAGAGCGTGGTGGCGGTCCGACGGCACCAGGACCAGGCCACTGCGTATCGCGTCGAAGGGAGACCTGGCGTTGAGCCGCTCACCACCGACGAGGAGCTCTCCGGACTTGGGGCGGCGATCGCCGGAGAGCAGTTGGAACAATTCATCCTGACCCTGGCCCTCGAGCGCCGTCAAGCCCAGGATCTCGCCTCGGCGCAGCTCGAAGGAGACGCCGTTCACCTTGTCGCGGAAGTGGAGATCCCGCGCCTCGAGCACCACGGGTCGGTCCAGGACCACCGGCTCGGCGACGGTGGCCGCCGCCTCGGCGTCCTGCTCCTCGATCAACTCCTCGCCGAGCTGCTCACCGAGCATCGCCGTCACCAACTCGGCCTCGTCGACGCCTTTGAGGTCGAGGTGAGCGACGTCGGCGCCGTTGCGCAGGATCGTGGCCCGGTCGCACATCATCAGAACCTCACCGAGCCGATGGGTGATGAACAACACCGAACGACCGGCGCCCTTCATCTCTCGCATGACGTCGAACACATAGGCGGCCTGATCGGTTGTGAGCGCCGCCGTGATCTCATCGAGCATCAAGAGATGCGGGTCGTGAGCCAGCGCCCGCGCCAGATCCAGCAGGCGCAACACGGCCAGGGGAAGATCACCGGCCATCAGATCGAAGTCGATGCGACCCAGATCCATCCGCTCCAGCCACGGGAGCACGTCGCCGCGGTCGAGCCTCGAGATCCGCAGGTTCTGGCTGATGGTGAGGTCAGGCATCAGGGCCGGATCCTGGAACACGGTGGCGATGCCGGTGGTCAGCGCGTCGCTCGGCCTCCGCAGCACCGCCTCCTCACCGTTGACGATGATCGTTCCCGAGTCGGCCGGGAACACCGCCGAGAGGATCTTCACCAGGGTGCTCTTCCCTGCGCCGTTGGCCCCGATCAGACCATGCACCTCCCCCGCCTCGACGGTCAGGCCGGCGCCGCGCAAGGCGACGACCGGTCCGTAACGCTTGTCGACCGCCCGCGCGGCGAGAAGGGATGGGCTCGGATCCGTCACATCACCGTCCATGAGTAGGGCTGGTGCCGGGCCTCTCTCGAGGCCCGGCACCCTTATCTCATCCGGTCAGATCACTCCCCCGGGCCCTTGCAGTCGATGACGTCCTGAGCGCTCGTGTACGTGACGGACGGCGTGATCACCATGTAGGAAGACCAGCCGGCCGTGAGGTCTGACACGAAGACGCCCTCGAGCTCCTCCATCGTGTCGAGCACCTCGGGGGTCAGCAGCGTCACCTGATCGACATCCTTGCCCTCGAGGATGTCGAGAGCGATTGCCGCCCCAACACCACCGATCGACGGCGGGTTCGTGACTCCCGCACCGGTGAGGCCATCGATGGTCATCAGCTGCTCGATGAACGCGTTGTTGTCGGCACCGACCACCGGCACGTAGTCGACACCGGCGACGGCGAACTGCTCGACGACCGTGTAATCGATCCCGGACGTCCAGATCCCGTCGATCTCCATCGTGGTGAGGATCTCGAGCGCCTGCTGCGCGCCGGTGCTCGGGTCCCAACCAGTCCAGTTCTCGTAGACGATCTCGATGCCCGGGTAGTCGGCCAGAGCGGCCTGGAAGCCGTCATCACGATCGGTGTCGGCCGGGTGGCCGTCGAGACCGCGCATATAGGCGACCTTGCCTTCGCCGCCGAGTGCTTCGAACAGCCAGCGTGCCCCGACCTCGCCGTACTCGACCTGGTTGTTCGAGACGAAGTAGGCGCTCGGTGCCGTCACCGGTGCGTCGATGGAGATCACCGGGATCCCCTGTGCCACGGCTTCTTCGATCACGTCGTCCAGAGCCGACCGATCGGCGGGGTTGACCAGGATCGCGTCGACGCCCTGAGAGATCAGGGTCTGAATGTCGGCGATCTGGCCCGCTGCGTCGGTGTTGCGGTTCTGGAGAACCACCCTGTCGACGTTGCCGCGGGCTCGCGCCTCGGCCTTGATGGCGCAGATCATCTGCTCACGCCAGGCGTTGCCAACCAGCGTGTTGGATACGCCTAGGGTGAACATCTCATCCGCAGCCGCGGTGGTTTCGGGGGCTGCCGTCGTATCGGCCGCATCGTCGTCGTCGCCGCACGCCGAGATGATCAGCGCGAAGACGACGAAGATCGCCAACAGGCGTAGGCCTCCAAACCTCGTTCCTCTCAACACGGTGTTTCCTCCCTCCGTGTCCGGATCTTGTCTGGTACCGACCTCGTTGCGATGAGCCATCGAACGAAGCCAACCTCTGCAATGCTCATTCTGCCTCACGACGAGCCCCCCAATGCCCTCGCCAATCGGCGGGCGTGTTCCCGATAGGCCTCGTCGAACAGCTCCGCGGCGCGATCCGCCCCGACCACCGACTCGCTCGTGAGCACCGGCGGCAGCGCCCCCCGGGCCGCCAGGAGCTCGGCGGTCTGCACCTTGATCTCATTGACGACCGCAACGTTGGCGATCGTCGACACCGGTCCGAGCGGCGTGTCGACACCTTCGAGTTCGATCGCGGCATCGCCCACGGGGATGCCGATGTCGATGACCACGTCTGCATGGTCGAGCAGTCGCGTGCCGCTGGGATGCCGCGACGACCCCGCCATGGAGTGCTCGACGGCGGTGACCGCAACCACCGCCAACCCCCGCGCCCGCGACCCCATCGCCACTTCGATGGGCACCGCGGCGATACCCGATGCGGAAAAGACGACCATGACGTCGGTCGGCTGAAAGGTGAAGTTGCCCAGGATGACTTCCGCCAAACCCTCGACCCGCTCGATGAACATCGCCTGTCGCTGGCCGTTGGCGCCGACCACCTGGGTGTGATAGGTCATGGACAGCTCGGCGATCGGGTGGAAGCCGGGGTAGGACCCGTATCGCGGGAACATCTCCTCGACGGGGATACGGGAGTGGCCGGATCCGAAGAGGTGGACCAGGCCCCCCGCATCGATCGCAGCGGCCGACACCTCGGCGACCCGGCGGATCGCGTCCATCTGGGTCGACTCGATGTGGTCGAGGACCGCGCGAGCGGCGGCGAGCCACCAACCTGCCGACCCCGGCGAGTCAGTCTGCTCCATCGATCTCCCGTGCCCGGCGCCGATAGCGCCGCCTCGTCATGGCGCCAAGCTAGCACCGGGAGTATCGACCCTCTCCGCCGGGGAGCATCGGAACCGGCCGGTATGCTCCCGATCCTCGATCGAGAGAGGGATGCGATGACTGCCGGCCGCTATCTCGGCGTCGATCTGGGGGCGTCCAACACGAAGATGATCGTCCTGGAGGTCGCCGGGGACGACCCCCCGTCGATCGTGTCGACCGACAGCGTCCCCACCGGGGGTGAGGATGGGCACGATGCGGTCCTCGAACGGTTGATCGGGGTATTTCTCTCGAAGTCGGAGATCGACGGTCCGATCCGTGGCTTCGGCATGGGCACACCCGGCCTCTTCGATGAGGACGGCGTGGTCGAGATCTTCACGAACCTGCCGGGCCAGTGGCGAGGCGTTCGTCTCCGCGACCGTCTCGAGGCGGGGCTGGGCATGCCGGTCACGCTCATCAACGACGCCCGGGCCTTCACCCTGGCCGAGGGCCGGATGGGGGCCGGGAAGGGATGCCCGATCGTGGTGGCGGTGACGCTGGGGACCGGCATCGGCGGAGGGATCATGATCGACGGCCGGCTGTTCCAAGGGGCGACCGGCATCGCCGGCGAGATCTCTCATCAGACCGTCATGCCCGACGGCCCGGTGTGCGGTTGCGGCAATCGTGGGTGCATGGAGGGACTCGCCCGCTCGGACGTGCTGGCCGACATGGCCGGCAAGTCGAGTGTCGAGGAAGTCTTCGAAGGTCTGAGGACCGGCGATGCACAGTGCGCCGCCGCCGTGGGCACCGCCGCCCGCTACATCGGGATCGCCCTCGCCAACGTCGTGACCTTCCTGGGACCGCACCGGATCGTCATCGGCGGGGGAATCGCCGCAGCCGGGGACGCCATCCTCGACCCGATCCGCGCCGCGACGAAGGAACACGTCACGCTCATCCCGCACGAGAAGATCGACATCGTGCCGGCATCCCTGGGATCCGAAGCGGGTGCGATCGGGGCCGCCCTGGCGGCCGCCGACGACGTCGCGCAGCCCGGCTCCTAGCGCTCCGTCGGCCCCTCGGTCACCGACCATCCACCGTCGAGCGAGATCACCTGGCCGGTGATGAACTTCGACTCGTCGGAGAGCAGGAACACCGCCAGTTCTGCAGCCGCCTCGGCCGGCAGGAGCCCATCCGCCAGAGGCTGCTTGCCCGCAACGTAGGCCACGCTCTCGGGATCGGCCTGGGCCCGGGCCGACATCGGTGTCGCAACCAGCCCCGGGGCGATGGCGTTCACCCGGATCCCATCCCCGGCGTAGCGGGCCGCCATCGACCGGGTCAGGGATTCGATCGCACCCTTCGCCGCCGCATATCCGTGGGTGACGAACAGCGGGGACGGGTGCCGAGTGAGCACGCTCGACATCATCACGATCGATCCCCGGCCGCCCTCCCGATTCGGGTCCTGAGACAGCATGGTTCGGGTGGCGAAGTGCGCCGCCGTCAGTGCGGGAACCACGTTGAGATCGAGCGCCGCTCGGAGCCCCGCCGGCGACGCCTCGTGCACCGGTCCGTCGCCGAAGCGGCGGGCGCTGGCACCGGCGACGGCAAACAGGCCGTCGATGCGTCCGAATCGCTCGACGCAGGCCTCGAAGGCTGCGCCCGCCTCTGCATCATCGCGGAGGTCGGCCCCCTGCGACCCGGCCTTGGTTCCTCCCGCGTCGATCTCCGCCGCGAGGTCGGCGGCCTCCCCGGCGTCGAGTGACACGACGAACACCGATCCGCCGTCCCGGGCGATCCGTCGGGCGGTGGCGGCCGCCATCCCGGTCGCCCCGGTCACCACACAGACTCGGCCGACGAGTCGCATCACCCGGCCCCCGAGATCGGAAGAGTGCCGTAGCGATGGGCCGCCTCATACAGCGCCACGACGTTCTCGGGCGGCACATCGCCCTGGAGGTGATTGGCGGGGGCCAGGAGGTAGCCGCCGCCCGGAGCCAGCTGCCCGATGCGGCGCCGTACCTCTTCGACGACGTCCTGTTGCGAACCGGGCATGGCTCGGACGATGTCGATGCCGCCCACGAATGCGATCCGACCCCCGTGAGCCGCCTTGACGGCCACGGGATCCATCGCCGGAAGGGGCTCCAACGGATGGATCGCATCGATGCCGACCTCGACGAGGTCGGGGATCAACGGCTCGATGGCCCCGTCGCTGTGAAACATCACCTTGAGATCGGAGCGGAAACCCTTGACGGTCTCGACGAGCCGCCGCAGCGCCGGCTTGAAATGCTCCCGGAACATGGCAGGAGAGATGAGCAGGTTCTCGGTGCCGGCGTAGTCGTCACCGGGGAGCTCGATCATGTCGATGTAGGCCCCGCAGGCACCGAGGTAGCCCCGCAACAGTCCATCGATGGTCTCGGTGACCCGCTCGATCAGCAGCGGCACGATCGGTTCTCTGCGGGCGAGATCCAGCAGGAACCGCTCCATGCCCCGCAGATCGCCGGCGGTCTGGAACACCCCGTGGGAGGTGACCATCCGCCCGATCACGTAATAGTCGGTGTGCTCGCTCAAGTACCGGGCCCGTTCCCGCACACCGGACGTCCAGCGAGGATCGGCCGGGTCGGGCCAGGTCACCAGCCGATCGACATCGTCGGCATCGGCATCGACCAGGATCCCTTTGTCCGGGTAGTAGTAGGGGAAGGCCCGGATCCACGGCTGTCCGTAGCCGTCCCTGATGACCTCGGGTTGAGACGGGTCGGGACGAGGGCTGCTGGGTGAGGCACCGGGCCACACGTAGCGGGTGTCCGTGCCCAGCCGCTCCAAGACCCGATCGTCCATGTACGACACGTTGTGCCCCTCGCGAAAGGGCGCGACCGGGTCGCCCAGGCCCAAGGTCTCGACGAGCGAGAGATACAGCTCGTCCACGAGACCGTATGGACCGCCCCAGAGCGCGGTGGGAACGCGATCCGGCTCACGGTGGTCCAGAGCCGTCCGCACCCGCTCGCGAGGAGTCATCATCGCGCGCATCACCCCACCGTCCCCTGCCGTCCTTCGCCGACGATTGTATTGCCGGGCGATGACGGCAGATCGGGGGACGGACTCCGTACCGGAGACTCCCGCCGCCGAGCTACGGTCTGCAGCTCAGAGTTCGTCTTCGCAGATCACCTCAAACGGCTCGAAGCGGCCGCCGCAGGTGTTCCCAAACTCCTCGTAATCCGAGTTGACCGGTGAGATGTAGTACAGCTCGTCACAGGCCGCCCCGTCGCCGTCGGCGCAGGCGTCCCACAGCGCATCCAGCTCAGGGTCCTCGCCGTACGACATGGGTTCATCACCCGTACCGCCGCCGAGGTCGGTGGTGTCGAGCTCGAGCCCACACTCCTCGGTGAGGAAGCGCTCGATGTTGGCGCCGGCCACGGCCAGCTCCGCACCGAGTTCTTCGATGGCGGGGCCGATCTCCTCGAACACCTCGAGCGCCGCGGCCGGATCGTCGGCATCCACACCCTCGTAGGCGTCGGCGATGATCCGGAGGAACTCAGCGGTCACTTCCATGTCACCACGGATCTCGGCGGGTGCCTCGGCCACGAGCGCATCGAGGACATCGGCGGATTCGGCCAATCCGGAGAAGTCCCCTTCTCCCACTGCCTCGAGACCGATCGAGTCCTCCAGCGCAGCGACGCGCTCGCAGAAGTCCGAAGAGGCCAAGCCTCCCGCATCGCCCGCGGTCGTCGTCGTCGCTGCGTCGCCGCCGTCGTCCGTGCCACCGTCGTCGGTGTCATCGTCACCAGCGCCACCGCCGCCTGGTGCCGCCTCCCCGTTGCAGTTCTCGGCCACCCACGTCTCGACGTTCGTACTGGCATCGAGGAAAGCATCGAAACCCTCGTCGATGTCGTCGATGTCCCCCCCGGCGATGCTCTTGAGATAACCGGCCATCACCTGCATGTCGTCTCGAATCGCCGCCGGCGCCCGATCAGCGACGTCCTCGAATTCTTCGACGGCGTCGGCGAGATCGGCCGGGTCCCCGCCTTCGAGCGGATCCCCCGTGTCCTGCAATGCATCACAGAAGGCGGCGGCGCCGAGAGCCTCACCGCCCCCGTCGTCGTCGTCGCCC
>JBFELU010000076.1:0-12283 GCA_041551965.1 Acidimicrobiia bacterium | reverse complement strand
GCCAGGACCTTCCCGATGGTCACGGTGTCGCGAACCCCTGGCACCGTGTCGGCCAGCATCCGGAGGGGCCGGGCGGCGGGGCCGAGGCGGGGGAGGTGGAGCTGCAGTCGGAGGTACTCGTCGAGGGCGAGAACGGGGTCGATATCGAGTCCCCACAGTCCGGGCCGGATCTCGGTGGCGTCGTACTGGAGGGCCCGGCGTCCCAGATGGACGGCGAGCCCCCTCCCGTCCGTCGCCGAGATCGCCAGGACCCTGCGCCCTTCGTGGGCGGCGCGCAGGGCGATCGAGGCGGCCACCGCGGAACGGCCCACGCCGCCCTTGCCGGAGATGATCAGGAGCCGGCGTTTGAGCACCAACCGGAGCGTAGGGGACTCTAGCCTGGGGCCGAAGTCCAGGGAGGAGCCACGATGGCCGAATTCGACGTCGATGCGTTTCTCGGCAGATTCCGGGAACGCGCCGCCGCCGTGCGCGAGCGCGGTGTCCCACCAATCGAGGGCGAGGCCCGCCGAAAGTACATCGAGAGCGCCAAGTTGGACTTCATGGACTATTCGCTGGTGGCGTCGGCGGGGTGGACGGTCGAGGACGGCAGCCTCGTGCTGCGTATCCCTCTTGAAGGGGAGTAGCAGGTACGGGCGGCCGGTGGCTCAGCCGTTGTCTGGGTCGGCGATCCCGGCGGCGGCCCTGCGAGCGGCCGCCCTCCGTTCCGATTCGAGCCGTTCCAGGCCGTAGTCCTCGTAGTCGACGAACCGCATTGCCTCGGCAAGGGCGGTATGCCCCGCCTTGTCGCGAATGAGGCGGTGCATCTCCTGGGCCACCCGCCGGTATCCGGGGTGGCCGCCGGCGACCGTGCGGAGTTCCAGGAGGTGGAACGCCTCGCGAACGTTCATGTCCATGTAGAAGCGGATGCGGTAGGCGAACGGGACGGCGTACTGAGCGACCTCGGCACCGACCGTGGTGGTGAGCCTCTCGTGCAGGGCCGCTGTTCGCTCCATGATCTCGCGCCACACCGGTTCGGCTCCGATGTCGGGAATCGACGGCGGCACGATGTAGCCGTGGAGCGTGCCCAGCCGCTGCCACTCGAGGGTGAGCAGGCGGTGACGCTGCAGGTCGCGGAAGATGCCGTAGTCGCAGAGCACGTCGAAGCGGTATCCGACCCGCTCCATCGCCCGGCCCGGCTTGTGGCGGCGATTGCCGCGGTCGCCCACGTAGGTGCCGATGATGCGGGCCCGGGTCTCGGCATCGAGTCCCTTCACGTGGCTGCGCAGGGTGTCGTCGGGTAGGTCGGTCGCAGCGTAGAGAGCTGCGGCGGCGATCTTCTCCTCCGCCTCCGGATCCCACTCCACCAGGGTCACCTCGGGGCGATCCTCGATCGGGAGATCGACGGCACCACCGAGTGCCCGCATCGCCTCGGTCGTCGAGGACAGGTAGTCGATCCAGGCGACGCCGCGATCGGGCATGTCGACCCTCCGGAGGAAGGCCGGGATCACCTTGCGGAGTTCGGTGAGGATCAGGCCGCCGTAGTGCCGGTACTCGGCGAGGGGATGCGCCAGGAGTCGCATGATGAGCATCTCGTAGGCCTGACCGCTGGCGTTGATCCCGACGTTCGACAACGTGGCCGCCGGGAGCAGGGCGCGGAGGTCATCGCACACCTTGGCCCGGATCGTCGACTTGTAGACGAAGTCGGAATCGGCCGATTCCTGAGGGAAGAGCGTTTCGTAGTACGCCGTCATCGCCGGGGTGAGGGAGCCGTAGGCCTCGAAGACCGCATCCATCGTCTCGATGTACTCCGCGGCGAGCGGAGAGGCGGTGATCTCCGGGGGAATGAAGTAGCGGTACCGGCCCCCGAGGGGACGGTCGTAGAACATGTAGCGGGTGCTCTGCTCCAGGTAGGCGGCGAGCCGACCCCACTCGAGCGCTTTCGTCAACAGGTTGGAGGCCTGCTCACAGGCGAGGTGGACCGATCCGAGTTGGGCGACGGAGTCGTCGCCGTAGTCGGTGAAGACCCGCTGGTACAGATCCTCGGCCTTGCGGCGGTTCACTCCCTCGGCGTCGCCGGCCACCGTTTCCGCCATCGCCCTGATCCCGATCTCGGGCACCTCGTAGAACTCATCGAGAAAGAGGCGGCGGATCGACTTGGTGGTCCGGCTGTAGCGAGAGAACAACGCCCCCTTCACGACCTCGGGCAGGTTGATGAGGGCGAAGACCGGTCCCGTCGTCGTGGTGAAGAACCGATCCAGCACGGCCCGCTCGGCGTCGGTAAAGGGTTCCTCGAAGTACTCCGATGGGGTGAAGGTGAGTCGGGGATCGGTGGTTGAAGTCATGATGGATTACAAGAGTGTGATTCAACGTAGCAGTGGCCGGATCGTCGCCGCAACAGGTCGGAGCGTTGCGGAGCCCCCGGTAGGCTCGCTGTGATGACCCCGCTCCGCCTCCTGATCGGCGCGATCATTGCCGCCATTGTGGCGGTGACGTTGCTGCCGCTGCTCGTCCTCGTCGATCTGGCGGGCGGTGGGACCGGCTGGGGCCTCTGCCGGGAAGGGCTGTCGTCGTGCCGAACCTCGTACTTCGACGGACCCGAGTTGCTGGCCATGCTGATGGTGGTCGTCTTCGTCCTGCTGTGGTTGCTGCGACTCACGCTCCATGTGCAGCGGCTGGTCGAGCGGCGACGTGAGCGGGAGGCCGTGGAGCAATCAGTGGGCGGCGGTGATGGCCTCGGCGGCGGGTAGCTCGTCCTCCTCGCCGGCCGCTCCGAGCACGACGTAGATGGCGACGATGATGAGGCCGGCGCCGATCCAGCCTCTCGCATCGAGGCGTTCCCCGAGGAACACCGCGGCGGAGGCGGCCGCAAATGCCGGTTCGAGGGCGAGGATGATCGCGGTGCGGGCGGGACCGATGACCGTCTGCGACCAGACTTGGAGCAGGAAGGCGCCGGCGCTGACCGCCAGGCCGGTGAGGAGTATCGCGGGCCAAGTCTCGCTGCTCGGGAACGGGAATCCCTCGGTGAGAGCAGACCACCCGAGACCGAGGACGGCGGTGGTGAGGAGCTGGACGGCGGTGAAGCGAAGAACGTCGTGGCGGTGGGCGGTCTTCGCCAAGTAGACGATGTGCCCGGCGAATGACGCCGCCGCGCCCACGGTGAGCAGATCCCCTTCGGCGAGGGCGAGGCCGTCTTGGAGGGTGAGCGCTCCGAAACCGACGAATGCCAGCGCGGCGCCGACCATGACCAGGAGTCGCGGCAAGCGGTGGGCTACGAGGGCCGCCACCAGGGGGGTGAGCACCACGTAGAGACCGGTGATGAGTCCCGAGTTCGAGGCCGAAGTGGACACCAGGCCTTGCGTCTGCAGGGCATAGCCTCCGAAGAGGAGGATCCCCGCGATCGTTCCCTGGCGCCACACGGTGGCGCGGCGCGGGAAGCCAACGGCGAACAGCACCGCGGCTCCCAAGAGGAAACGCCAGCCGACGAAGCCGATCGGCGCCATCGAAGCGACGGCGTCTTTGACCACGACGAAGGTGGCCCCAAAGAGGAAGGAGGCCACCACCAGTGCCAGATAGGCGAGACGAGTCCGGGTCACCGCAGGCGGGAGCATAGGCTCGCGCGTGTGGTGGATGGCCTTGGCCGGATTCGATCCGGTGGCACGGCCGGGGTCAGCCCACCCGTCGGCTGAGCGTGGTGAGGCTCGCTCCGACCGTGACCACGGCGGCGATGAGGATCGCCCAGGAACCGAGCCCCACCGACCCCCCGGCCTCATCGGCAGCCCTGGCCGCGTCGATCAGCTTGGCGACGGCAAAGATCACTGCGGCGCAGGAGAGCAGGATCGAGATGATCGCCGCCGGGGTTCGGAGGCCCTCCCTCCGGTCACCGAGGACCGCCAGCAGCAGCACCGGGCCGAGCAGGATCAGGATCGGCCACGCATCACCGTCGATGCCGTTGACGTCTCCCTGCGAAGGGAAGGTGACGAAAGGCAGCAAGAGCGAGCCTCCGGTGAGGGCCACCCCGGTGATGGACAGCAGTCTGGAGTAGTGCACCGGCTAGGCCGGGTTCTCGGAGCCGTCCTCGTCCTCGGGTCTTCCCACGTCGGGCAGGATGGGACGAGGGGCCTGGCGAATCCGATCCTCGGCAGGGGGACGGGCGCGACCGGGGGCCGTCGGGCGGCTCATCTTCTGTGGTGCCGGTGCCGGGGACGACGCTCCGGTGGTGGGAGCCGATTTCCTCGAGACGGTCGGGGCGGGGGGCCGGGTCGGGTAGGCGCCACCCTGCGGGAGCCGCATGATGCCCCGAGCCAAACCGAGCACGATGCCGATGAGGGTGATTCCGGTGCCGACGATGAGGAGGCGGGCACCCAGGCCGACGCTGCCTCCGACGGCGTCGGCGATGGTCGCGGCGTCGATGTGCTTGATGATCGCGTAGGGAAAGGCGGCGATGCCGAACAAGAGTGCCAGCCACCCGAGCGGCGCCGGAATCGGCTGAGAGTGATCCGGGATGAGGGTGATCACAAAGACGGGGATCAGCAACAGCAACGCCGGAAGGGCATCTGCGCCCACGGAGTGGACGTTGCTGGTACCACCGTTCACGAACCGCAGGCTCATCGCACCGAGCGTGATGAGCACGCCGACGTCGACGACGATCCGCGACGCGTGAAAGGCGAGGCGGGACGTCGGGCGACGGGGGGTCGAGGAGGCGGTCATCCGGGCGCCGAGGTTAGCGGGAGCAGGCGCCGTCGAGCGCCGGCTCGGCGGCCCGGGGCAGCCGAGCCTCGAGCAGGTCAAGTGGCACTAGCCTCGGTGGGTCGACCCCGAGGAGGCTGCATGCTGGCGAGACGGCTGTTGCTGCTCGTCGGCGTGCTCATCGGAGTCGGCGGCCTCTACCTCCGGGAGATCGAGACCGATGCGTCGCTGATCCAGGCGATCGGCGGCTCGGGCTTGCCGACCATCTGGCAGAGCTTCTCGGGAGGAGAGCGGATCGGCGTGGTGATCGGTGTCGGTCTCCTCGTCGCCGTTGCCTATCGGCCGAGGTTGCGACGGGTCTGGGACCGGCTGGCCGTCATCGCCGGAGGCCTCCTCGCCGGCGCGGCCGTCGTGATCTTGCTCTTCGCCTATCGCGATGCCCAGCGTGCAGCCTCGAGCCTTGGAGAACTGCTGGATCTCGCCGTGTTCTCGGATCTGATTCCGGAGAGCCCGGGCGCTCGAGCCGGCTGGGGGTTCTTCGTCTCGATCGCCGGCTTTGTGATCGTCGGGGTTGCTTCGGTCTGGGACCTGTTCGCTCCCCGCCCACCCGACCGGCCGGTACCAAAGCGACCGACCGGGAAGGCCGGGGGCGCCCGTGGGAAAGGGCCGGCTCCGAAGGCGTCCGGTGCACCCCCCGGCCGACCCCGGCCGCGTCCCCAAGGGGTGGGCACCGGCTCGGCACCGCGGCAGACACCGCCGGCGACCTCGGCCCGGGGGACGCCCCCAGGGAGAGGACGGAGCAATCGGGAGCCTCCTCCGGGACGGGGGACTGGGCCCCAGCAGCGGCAAGCGCGGCCCGCGGGGCCGGCCGATGCTCCGCCGCGCTCAGTCGAGGAAGCGGATGACCCCGCCGTCGAGGGAGGCGATCCGGACCAGTGACTCGATGGCCCAGCCATGGGACTCGAGTCGGCTGCGTCCTTCCTGGAAGGACTTCTCGACGACGAACCCGAAGCCGACCACCGTGCCTGCGGCCTCTTCGGTGATTTCTCCCAACGCCTCTGCAGTGCGACCACCGGCGAGGAAGTCATCGACGATCAAGACTCGGTGCCCGGCGGTGAGGACGCGACGGGAGACCTCGACGCGGTATTCGATTCCCCGGGTCGCGGAGTGCACCTCACGGGCAAAGGCATGTCGGTCGCCGGGTCCGAGGTACTTCTTGGCGTAGATGAGCGGTACACGGAGGTTCGTGGCACACGCCATGCCCGGCGGGATGCCGCTGGCCTCGGCCGTCATCACGAGATCGGGGGCCAGGGGGGCAAAGCGCTCGGCGAGCTCGGCGCCCACGGCACCGAGCAGCTCCGGGTCGACCCGATGATTGAGGAACCCGTCGACCAGCAGGAGCGGCCCGTCGACCCGGCCCTCGGCCAGGATCTTGTCGCGGAGGAGGTCGGCGCCTCGGCTCATCGGGGAGAAGGTGGCTGCACCAGGGGGAGAAGGGTACCCGATGGGTGAGGGCGACTCTCGCCGGTAGCATCGCCGCGCCATGCCCGACCAGCCGGTTCCCGGACCAGAGCAGCGACGTCATGCCCGGGTCGTTCTCGGGCGTCTCAAGAAGCGATACCCCGAGATCGCCACCGCGCTCACCTACCGGGATCCGTGGCAGCTGCTGGTGGCCACGGTGCTCAGCGCCCAGACGACGGACGAGAACGTGAACGGGGTCACCCCCGCCCTCTTCGAGCGTTGGCCCGGACCCGAGGACCTGGGGGGCGCCGACCCCGAGGCCGTCGAGGAGGTCGTGTACTCGACCGGTTACTACCGCCAGAAGACGAAGTCGATCATTGCCCTGAGTCAGGACCTCGTCGATCGATTCGACGGTGAAGTGCCCGACGACCTCGAGGCTCTCATCACCCTGCGGGGGGTGGGGCGCAAGACCGCCAGCGTGGTGCTGGCCGAGGCGTTCGGCATCCCGGCGATTGCGGTGGACACCCATGTGAAGCGGGTCGCCGGGCGGCTGAGCCTGACCGATTCGACCGACCCCACCAAGATCGAATTCGAACTGCGGGCCCTCTACCCCGAAGGTGAGTGGCCGGGGATCTCGATGCGCTTCATCCAGTTCGGGCGCGAGGTGTGTGACTCTCGGCGCCCCCTCTGCTGGGAGTGCCCGCTCCACGATCGCTGTCGGTATCCGGACAAGACCCCGCCGCCGGCGTGAGCGTCTGGACGCTTCGCGGCCGCTTCGATCGCGAGATCGCAGCACTCGCCCTTCCGGCATTGGGGGCCCTGGTGGCCGACCCGCTGCTCAGTCTCGTCGACACCGCCTTCGTCGGCCGTCTCGGCGCCGATGCCCTCGGGGCACTCGGCGTTTCCGCGGCCGTGTTCGCCGTGGCCTTCTTCGCGTTCAACTTCCTCGAGTACGGCACGACCTCGCTGGTGGCGCGTTCAATCGGGGCCGGGGACCGGGCCAAGGCCATGCGGGCATCGGTGACGGCCCTGGGGTTGGCGGTCGGTTCGGGTGTGGTGGCGCTCACCGTGCTCGAGGTGTTCACCGGCCCGATCTTGACGGCGATGGGTGCCACCGACGGGGTCCGTTCCCAGGCGCTCTCCTACGTCCGAATCCGGGCACTGGCGGCGCCGGCGGTGCTGGTCATTCGGGCCGGCCACGGCATCTACCGGGGCCACCAGAACACGAGGACCCCCTTCGTGATCACGATCGGCATCAACGCGATCAACCTGGTGCTCGATCCCTTGCTCATCTTCGGGGCCGGTTGGGAGATCCGGGGGGCTGCCTGGGCGACCGTCACGGCGCAGACGATCGGTGCCATCTGGTTCGTGGCGGCACTGCTACGCCGCGGTGAATTGCGGATGGGGAGGGTGGCACTGGCCGAGGTGACGCCGTTCCTCAGGGCCGGTCGCGACCTCACCATTCGCACGGCGTCGCTGCTGGCGGTGTTCACGCTCGGCACGGCCGTGGCGACCCGCATCTCGGAGACCGCAGTGGCGGCCCACCAGGTGGTGTGGCAATTGTGGGTCTTCCTGGCCCTGGCGGTCGATGCGCTGGCCATCGCCGCGCAGGCCCTGGTGGGGAGGCTGGTCGGCGCCGGTGCCGCCGACGATGCCCGAGAGGTGGCCGACCGGTTGACGGTGCTCGGGGTCGGGGTGGGGGCCGGCCTGACATTGGGCCTGGCGGCGATTGCCGGACCCCTGCCACAGTGGTTCACCGACGACGCCGCCGTCGTGCAAGGGATCCGCTCGATCTACTGGTTCCTGGTGGCGGGGATGATCCCCTCGGCGGTCGTGTTCGTCTGGGACGGTGTGTTCTTCGGTGCAGGCGACTTTGCATTCCTGGCGGCGGCCATGGCCGGTGCGACCATGCTGGCCGGTGGCCTGATGCTGCTGGTCCTGCCCCTCGATCTGGGCCTCCCGGGGGTGTGGTGGGCCGTCGTGGGGCTCACCGGGCTGCGATTGACCACGCTGTGGTGGCGGCGGTTCAGCCCGAGGGGTCCGCTTCGGTGAGGACGGCTCCCCGGGTTTCCGGGAGGAGTGAGATGAACGCGGCCGAGAAGAGCAGCAAGACGCCGAGGGACGCCATCGTGATCGGAACTCCCCACGCGTCGACGACGAAACGACCGGCCCCGAAGCCGGCAAGGCCCCCGAAGATCCCGGCGTTGGACAGCCAAGCACCGGCCGTGGCCCGCACATCGGTCGGGAACAGCTCCGCCCGGTGCGAGGTGAAAGCGGGCCCGAACGCGGCCGCACCGAGCATGGAGAAGAAGATCCCGGTCGCCATGATCCAGCCAGCCTCGAAGAAGTAGAAGGCGAGTCCGCCGGCGACTCCGACGAACAAGGAGACGACCTCGGTCGGCTTGCGGCCGATCAGGTCGGCCGCCCGGCCCCCGCCGAGCAAGCCGAGCGTCACCGCCGGGGCGCTCGTGGCGGCGAGCATGATCGATGCCGTGAAGGCGCTCCATCCGAGCTCGTTCTCGAGGCGGACGAGGGCGAGGTTGGCGGCGGGCCCCGAGAAGGCAGCCAGCGCAAACGAGATGGCCGCCATCGGCCAGAAATAGCGGGCGTGGCCACCCCGGAGGGCGGCCACCAGGGGCGGGCGCTGCTCGCGATGGGCGAACGCGCGCGACTCCTGCAGCTTGAGGACGATGATCGGTACCGCCAGGAGAGGTACGGCGCTCATACCGAACAGGAGTCGCCAGGCTTCATCGCTCATCTCGCCGATCTGGCGCACCAGCAGGCCGAAGCCGGTGCCCATGCTCACCACGAGGGCGTAGGCGCCGAGGACGTAGCCGCGGATCAGCGGGTTCACCTCCTCGGCCAGCATGACCAGGGCGAGGGCTCCCGCAGCGTTCGAGCCGATGCGGGCCATCGACTGCAGGGCGGTGAAGGCAAGGACCGTCGGGGCGAAGGCGGTCGCCAGGTTGGCGGCGGCCAGGGCGACGAGAGCGAGGATCAGCGGCTTCCTCCGCCCACTCCGATCACCCCACCAGGACAGGAGCAACGCGAAGAGGGCCACCGCCCGGACGGTTGCGAGGAGATCGAAGATGGCGGCGTCGCTGAGGTCGAAGGTCTCCCGCATGAACGGGAGGCTGTGGGTGATCACCGTGCCGGTCCAGCCCTGAGAGAAGGCCACGATCGCCATGAGCGCCAGGATGCGGACTTCCCGACGTTCCAGCGGAACCGGGGGCTTCAGGTGCTCGAGCGCCGATGCCATGAGGTGAGGGGGTCGTGGGCCATCGGCGGCGAGGTTACCCGGCCCCGCCCCGACGTCGGGAACGGGGTGCGAGCGGTTAGCGTTGTACGGCCGAACCTACCCTGGGTTTACGTGGAGATCTCGAACGTCAACGTGTTTGCCGCCCTGGCCTTCGGGGCGCTGTCATTCCTCTCGCCCTGCGTGCTGCCGCTCCTGCCGGGCTACCTCACCATGATGTCGGGGTATTCGGCCCAGGACATGGCCGAGGGGCGGGTGTCCCGGATCCGCATGCTGCGGGTGACGTTGTTGTTCGTGGCCGGGTTCACGGTGGTGTTCGTGGCACTCGGGGCCACCGCCACCTCATTGGGTCGCTCGCTGCTCCGCAACCAGAACACCATCACCACCGTCGCGGGCTGGTTGGTGCTCTCCATGGGGCTGTTCATTGCGATCACGGCGCTGTGGAACCCCACGCTGCTCATGCCGTTCATGCGGGAACGCCGGGTCGAGGTCCGCCCCTCCCGTCTGGGCTCCTGGGCGCCCCCGGTGATGGGAGCCGCCTTCGGGTTCGGTTGGACGCCGTGTATCGGTCCCACCCTGGGGGCCATCCTGGGCGTGGCGGCCACCGAGGAGACGGTGCCGCAAGGCATGATGCTCCTCTTCGTCTACTCGCTGGGTCTCGGCATACCTTTCGTGCTCGCCGGCCTCGGCATCGATCGGGCCTACGGCGCCTTTGCGTGGTTCCGGAGGCATCTGAAGCCGATCACGGTGGTCTCGGGGGTGCTGCTCGCTGGATTCGGGTGGCTCATGATCTCCGGCAATCTCTTGGAGTTGAACCGCTGGTTCCAGGAGCGCCTGCCCTCCTGGCTCTGGAACGTCTGAGGCTCCGCCTACGCTGTGCGTCATGCATGTGACCCCGTCGCGGGATGAGTTTCTGCGCCTCGCCGAAGATCACGCCGTCGTGCCGGTTCGGCTCCGGGTGTTGGGCGACCGCCACACGCCCGTGAGCGCGTTCGAGAGCCTGGCGGTCGAGGGCCCGGCCTTCCTGCTCGAGTCCGTCGAGGGCGGGGAGCGGTGGGCGAGGTGGTCCTTCGTCGGGTGGGATCCCCTCTTCGTGCTGCTCTCCGAGGGCGGGAGGTGCCGGGTCGAGGGGGCCGCAGTCGAGATCCCGGATGCGGATCCCCTGACGGTCCTCGAGTCGGTGGTCCGGGGGTTGCAGGTCCCCGACCTCGCCGGTCTTCCGCCGCTGCACACGGGGCTGGTCGGGTACCTCGGCTACGACACCGTCCGCTACGTCGAGCATCTCCCGGATCGCCCCCCCGACGATCGGGGCTTGCCCGAGATGATGTGGCAGGCGGTGGGGTCGATGGCGGCGATCGACCGGTTCGCGCAGACGATCACACTCATCCGCAACGTGCTGATCGGCGACGATCCGGCTGCGGCCTACGACGCTGCGGTCGACGATCTGTCCGGGATGCAAGAGCGTCTCGGTGGACCCGGGGTGCGGCCGGCTCCGCCGGTGAGCCGGTTCGATGCCCCACCGCCCGCCGACACCTCGCTCGACCGGGAGGCGTACATGGCTGCGGTCGAGCGTTCGGTTCGCTACATCGAAGCAGGGGACGCCTTCCAGATCGTGCCCTCGGTCCGGTTCCAGGTGGCCTTCGGTGGGGATCCGTTCGCCGTGTATCGGGCGCTGCGGCTCGTCAACCCCTCACCGTTCATGTTCTTCCTGCGATACGGGTCGCTGGCGATCGCCGGGGCGTCACCCGAGTTGATGGTGCGCGTCCGCGACGGGACGGTTTCGAGCCGCCCCATCGCCGGGACCCGCCCTCGCGGCGCCGATCCCGAAGCAGACGCCGCGCTGGAGGAGGAGTTGGTGGCCGATCCCAAGGAGAGGGCCGAGCACGTGATGCTGGTCGACCTGGCCCGCAACGATGTCGGACGGGTCGCCGAGTACGGGACGGTCTCCGTCGACGACCTGATGGTGGTCGAGCGGTATTCCCACGTCATGCACCTGGTGTCCGGGGTGTCGGGCACCTTGCGTCGCGAAGCGAGCCCGGTTGACGTCCTGCGGGCGACGTTTCCCCACGGCACGGTGACCGGCGCACCGAAGGTGAGGGCGATGGAGATCATCGATGAACTCGAACCCGTTGCTCGCGGGCCCTATGCCGGGGCTGCGGGTTACATCGACTTCTCGGGCAATCTCGACACCGCCATCGCGCTTCGGACCATGGTGACCGACGGCACCACGGCCTGGGTGCAGGCCGGGGCGGGTGTGGTCGCCGACAGCGTTCCCGCCTCCGAGTGGGATGAGTGCGTCGCCAAGGCCGCCGCCGTCCTCGCCGCCATCGGGAGTGCGGGGGAGATCTGAGATGGCCGACTCGTACGGCAACGTCACCGCCGAGTACATGGCGCTGCGAGACGCAGCCGGTCTGGTCGCGGATCGGCGAGAGGTCGTGTGGGCCCGGGGCCCTGACGCGGTGAGCTTTCTCGACGGCCAGTTGAGCCAAGACATAGCCGGCATCGCACCGGGCGGAGTGGCTCGGTCTTTGCTGCTCGAGCCGCGCGGCAAACTGCGGGCGGTGCTCTGGGTCCTCGCCGGAGAGGGGCGGATCGGCTTGGTCGCCGACGCCGGCCGTGGTGCGACCGTGCTCGAGGACCTCGAGCGGTTCCGCTTTCGGGTCGACGTCGCGCTGGAGCGGGAGGCATCGGAGATCCTCGAGGTGTGGGGTCCGGCCGCCGAGCGGGTGCTCCGGTCGGCGGGGATCGAACCCCCGACCGGCTGGGCGGAATCCGACGGGGTGGTGACGGCCCGGCTTCCTCTGGTTGCACTCCCGAGGTTCCTGGTCATCGGGGTCGACGCGGAGACCCTGGTTGCGGCGGGAGCGTCCAGGGCCGGTGTGCTGGCCACCGAGGCGGTGC
>JBFELU010000075.1:0-12325 GCA_041551965.1 Acidimicrobiia bacterium | reverse complement strand
GTTCCCCGACGCCGGCATCCTGATCCCCCCCGGCCGGATCGCCGCCGTCGCCGAGGCAGTGGCCGAGTTGCTCGGCGACCCGCACCGGCGCCGGGTCGCAGGGGGCCGGGCGTCGACGATCGCGACCGAGCGGTTCGAACTCCGTACCCAGACCGGTCTGATCGCCGCCGAATACCGGAGCCTGGCCTCCCGAGGAGTGGAGGCGGCCGCATGAGGATCTTCGTCGTCGAGCCCGACGGTGCCGGAGGCATGATTCACTACGCCTACCAGTTGTGCACGGCTCTGTCGGGAGCGGGCGCCGACGTGACCCTCATCACGTCGACCGATTACGAGCTCGCCGACCTACCGGCCCCCTTTGCCGTCGAGCCGCTGCTACGGCTGTGGCCGGCGATCGAACCGCGACCCCCGGAACGGGGCCGAGTCGGGGAACTCACCTTCGGGGTCTACCGCCGGCTTCGGCGGGCCGGGCGGGCGATCCGGCTGGCGATTGCCTGGGAACGCCTCACCCGGTTCGTGATCCGAAGCCGCCCCGACATCGTGCAGTTCGCCATCATTCGCTTTCCGTTCCAGGCGTTCTGGCTGCGGAGGATGGAACGGGCCGGGCTGACCCTCACCCAGATCTGCCACGAGTTCGAGGCTCGAGAGTCCCGCTTCGGCGGGCTGCGCGCCCGGCTCGGACGGGCGGCCTACCGATCCTTCTCGGCGATCTTCTTTCACAGCGAGGCGGACCGGGACCGCTTCGTCGCCGTCCACGGGACGCCGAATGCCGTCACTCACATCATTCCTCACGGCAACGAGACGATGTTCGCGCACCTGGTGGATGCCGGAGCCCCCGATCTCCGCAGCCGGTACGGGATAGGCACCGACCGGCCGGTGGCTCTGTTCTTCGGAGGCCTGCGACCGTCCAAAGGGGTCGACGACCTCGTCGAAGCGTTCGCCTCGGTACGGGACGAGATCGAGGCGTGCCTGCTGGTCGTGGGACACCCCACGGCCGGTTTCCCCCTCGGTGCCCTTCGCAGCCGGGTCATCGAACTCGGCCTCGGGGACGACGTCGTGATCGATCCGCACTATCTCCCCCTCGAAGAGGTCGGGGCACTCCTGCGAACCGCCACCGTCGTGGCACTCCCCTACCGGACGGCCACCGCCAGCGGGGCCCTGCAAGTGGCATATGCCTTCGCCAGGCCGGTCGTCGTGACGGACACCGGGGGTCTGCCGGCCGCGGTCGACGACGGCCGAACCGGCCTGATCGTCCCGAGGGGCGATGATCGGGCTCTGGCGCGAGCGCTCGTCAAGCTGCTCTCCGATCCCGACCTGGCAGCCTCGATGGGAGCCGCCGCCCGCCGCGCCGCCGAAGATCGCTATTCGTGGCGGCCGATCGCAGAGACCATCCTCGACGTCGCCGGGAGCCTCTCATGATCGCCGTCGCATTCTGGACCGCAGTCGCTCTCGTGGCCTACACCTACGTCGGGTATCCGGCCCTCATCTTCGGGCTGTCGCGGCTGCGACGCCGGTCCGCTTTCCCGGAGCCGTTCACGCCTCCGCTCACCGTGGTGATCGCCGCCTGGAACGAAGAGGCCGTCATCGGCGACAAGCTGGAACAGACACTGGCACTCGGATACCCCGCCGACCTGTTGCAGGTGATCGTCGCCGCCGACGGATCCGACGACGGCACCGCCGGGATCGCGAGCCGGTTCGCCGATCGCGGAGTGCTCGTACTCCACCGACCGGAACGGGCCGGCAAGCTGGCCGCCATCACCCGAGCCGTGGAGCACGCCACCGGCGAGGTGATCGTGTTCTCCGACGCCAACAACCGCTATGAGCCGGGAGCACTCCACGCCATGGCTTTGCCGTTCACCGACCCCACCGTGGGGATCGTGAGCGGGCGCAAGGTCGTCGTCGAGGACGACGGGCTCGGCTACTCGGAAGGCCTGTATTGGCGATACGAGTCGGCGATCAAGGAGTGGGAGTCCCGCTTCGGATGCTGCCTCGGAGTCAACGGCGAGATCATCGCCATTCGACGGGACCTGTTCACGGCTCCCCCACCCGGGGTGATCAACGACGACTCCTGGATGGCCCGCCTCGTGCTCCGCCTCGGTCTTCGGATCGTCTACGCCAAGGAGGCGGTCTCGGTGGAGCGAGTATCGGCGCGGGCCGCCGACGAGATCGAACGGCGCACCAGGATGTTCGCCGGGCAATGGCAAACGTGGGGCCGCCTGGCCAGCGAGGTGCCGTGGCGGCGGCCGGTCGTGACCTGGCAGCTGTTCTCGCACAAGCTGCTGCGGCCGCTGCTCCCGCTTTGGATGTCGACCGCAGCAGTTGCCGGAGTCCTCGCCCTCATCTTCCCGGGGACCGGAACCGGCTTCGGGGCCCTGCTCCGGCTGGCCCCACCCTGGAATTGGACCCTCTTCGCCGCCCAGATCGCCTTCTACGGCCTGGCGCTCGCCGGCGCCAGACTCCCCGGCCCGATCGGCAAGGTCGCCTTCGTGCCCCGCTTCCTGCTCAATGCCAATTGGGCCTCGCTGCGGGGCTTGGCCCGCCACCTGTCGGGTGGTCAGACGCCGCTGTGGGAGAAGGTGGCGCGGCGGGAGAGCGACACGGACCTTCGGGCCGCCTGAGGCTCACCACCGCTCGGCTAGAGCATCCTCGAGCTCACCGGCGAGCACTCCCCGAGCGAGCACCCGCATCGGGCCCAGGCCGGCCAAGCGCGGCTCCAGGTCGACCCACCTCCGGGCCACGGCCAGCCCCCGGTAGAGCGCCGTCGCCTCCCGATCGGCGGGGCGGTACCCGGCGAGGAGTGCCCGGGTCCAGGAGGTCACCGCGCCCTTCCCCGGCACGAGACCACCCGAAAGGAGTCGGCGGGGCAGCGTCCTGACGGCGACGACCAGCTTGGTGAGGTCTTCGACCGCCACCCCGGGTTCCGGGCTCGGATCGAGCAGCGCCACCCGGCCGCCCGGAGCCACCAGGATGTTGGCGAGATTGAGATCGTGGTGGATCGTCGCCACACACACCTCGGATCCCTCCAGGTGCCGGGCGAGCCGCCGGATCGAATCGATCCCGGCAACCAACCGGCGAGGAATCACCCCGAGCCGGTCGAGATCGCCGACCAGCTCGTCGAGACGTTCCTGAGGATCGGCTCCCGGCAACGGACCCCGCCGGAGCCCGCCCACTGCTTCGTGGTAGAGGCGCAGCAGCCGACCGGCTCGAGCGAAGATCGCAGCCAGGCCGCTCCCTGCCCGCGGCCGCAAGAGATCCCGCATGGGCCTCGAGGGCAGGTAACCGGTGACGATCGCGTTGAGGTCCGGGACGTACCCGATCGGGGCCACTGCGGTGAAGTCGGGATCCCCCGCGTTCCGGACCGCCTCGGCGATCGCCACGAGGTTCTCGTACTCGGCCCGGGTATCGGCCTGCGGACCCGCCCCCAGCGCCGCCTCGAGGTTGGGGGCCTCCTCCCAGACCGGGATCTTGGCGACGAGGCGGTGCCGCTGCGAGCCCTGCTCGACGATCATCGGGAACTGGTACGACCAGGATCGCCGCTCCGGTTCGGCCGGTGTCTCGAGCAGGCGGAACCCGTCGCCGAACCATTCGGCGACCATCTCCCCGAGCCGTACCCAGACGTGTTCGACGGCCAAACGCGAGGACGACTGCAGCAGGCTCATGGTGGGGTTATCGGCAGATCGGAGGGACGGATCGAGCGGTTCACCGCAATAACCCCGCCACACGCGCCAGACCGCTCAGCTTGGCGGCGAACCGGGAGAGATGGTCCTTGGCCCCCACGTAGACCCGGCGGATCTCCCACGGTGCCCGACGGGCTTCACCGGCGCGGGCCGGGCCGGGCGACAAGGTGAACGCCGCCCGAAATCCGGCTTTGCGAACGGCATCGACCACGGTCTCGTCGTAATCCCCGGGCAGGCCGTTGGGGTAGGCGAAGCCCTCGGGAACCCGACCGAGCTCGGCGGCGATCCGGTCGCGGCAACCGATCACCTGGGCGGCGGCGGCCTCAGGATCGAGGCGGCTGAGGATCGGGTGATCGATCGTATGGGCCCCGACGGCGACGCCTTGCTCCGCCATCTCCCGGATCTCGGACCAGTTGAGGTAGACCCCTTCGAAGGCGTCGGCGGGCACGTCGACCTCGAGCCGGTCGGGAAGCTGGCCGATCGCCGATCTCAGCCGTCCGTCGGGGTGCCGCTTGATGGTTGCAATGAACTCGTCGAGCACGCCGTCCCGCTCGGCCTCGGTGCGCCACGAGCGGCGGCCCACCACGGGTAGCAGCGCTTCGGTGCGACGGGTGTGGCGAAAGCAGTATGCGGCCACGTCCCAGTGGAGGGCGCCACCGGTGTCCGGCGGTCCGGTGGTCAGGAACAGAACCATGGGAAGCCGGCGGCGGCGCAGCTCCGGCCAGGCGTGCACGAGGTTGTCCCGGTACCCGTCGTCGAAGGTGATCAGCAGGGGCCGGGACGGGAGGCTGACGCCCCCGGCAAGCCACTCCGTCACGTCCCCCAGGCCGACGACGTTGAACTGCCGCTCGACGAAGTCCATCTGCGCGGCGAAGGCCTCCGGCGAGGCCGAGACGTTGCGTCGGTAGGTGGCGAATTCGGGGACGGTGCGGTCGACCACCCGGTGATAGGCCAGGACGGTCAGCCGCCCCGGGCCGTACCAACCGCCGGCGATCCGGTAGGCCCCGGTGCGGCGCCCGGCGTCGAGTATCCGGCGCTTCCACGTCACTACGGCGATGCTATCGGTGAGGGTCATGGTCTCCTTGTCTTGTTGCGACGGGTACGGTGGCGAAACCCGAATCGAGACTCTCAAACGGAGACACCGCGATGACGCCCCAATCCCTTCCCTTCACGGAAGACGACGACGCCAACCGGCTGCTCGCCACCGATCCTTTGGCGCTGCTGATCGGCATGCTGCTCGACCAGCAATTCCCCATGGAGCGGGCGTTCCTCTCGCCCAAGCTCCTGGCAGATCGGCTCAAGGGAACCCTCGATGCCGGCGCCATCGCCGCCATGGACCCCGAAGAGCTCGTGACGGCCTTCCGGGGGCCGCCGGCGCTCCACCGGTTCCCCGGATCCATGGCCAAGCGCACCCAGGCGCTGTGTGGCCACCTCGTCGAGCACTACGAGGGCGACGCCGGCTCGCTGTGGCGGACGGCCGAGACCGGCACCGAGTTGTACCGGCGGCTCAAAGCGCTCCCCGGGTTCGGCGAAGCCAAGGCTCGCATCTTCGTTGCCGTGGTCGGGAAGCGGCTCGAGGAAGGTCCTGCGGGGTGGCAGGAGGCCGCCGCCGACTGGCCCTCCATTGCCGACGTCGATGCCTTCGACAAGGTGTTCGTCCTGCGGGAGCAGAAGCGCGAAGCCAAACGCCGGGCCAAAGAGAAGGGCTGACGAAATGGGTGTGATCGGCGACACGGTGCTCGAACTGGTCGCCGAAACGGTGGCGATCGGGGTGGTCTTCGCCCTCGTGGCGGCCACGGCGACTCTCCTGGCGCTCCCGGCTCCGCCGCTCCGGCGCCGCCTCGGGATCGCGCTCGGCGCCGCCGCATTGGGGGCCATGGTCGCCGCCGCGGCCGCCGACCGGCTCGGTGCTCCCGAGGTGTGGCTGCTCGCCGTCGGCCGTCGCTCCGTTCCCCTCCTCTGGTCGGCGATCGGGGCGTTCTTGGGGATTGCCGTCGGTGTGACGGTGTGGCCCCGGCCCTCTAGGAGGACCGCAGGGGAAGAATGAGCGGGCAGTCCAGGAGGGGGTGCTGCTCGACGGCAACCGGATAACCGTAGATCTCGGTGAGGAGGTCGGCCCGCAGCACGTCGTTGGGCGACCCGCACGCCGCCAGCCTCCCCGAGCTCATGAGGGCCACCCGATCGGCATAGCGGGCCGCCAGGTTGAGATCGTGGAGGACCGCGATCACCCCCACCCCTGCGTCCCGCAGATCGCTCAGCACCCCCATCACCATCTCCTGATGGCGGATGTCGAGTGAGGCGGTCGGCTCGTCGAGAAGGACGGCCGGACCGTCTTGAGCCAGCACCCTGGCGATCGATGCCCTCGTCTGCTCACCCCCCGAGAGTGTCGGGAAGAGCCGATCGGCCAGGTGGCTCACTTCGACCTGATCCATGGCCTCGGCCACCGCCACCAGGTCTTCGGCGATGGTCGACTCGCGATGGGGATAGCGGCCCATCCGAACGACGTCGCGAACCCGGAAGGCGAACTGGAGCACCGTCTGCTGCGGCAGGACCGACCTGAGCAACGCCAGCTCACGGGGCCGGTACTCCGAGACGGAGCGACCCTTGATCAACACGTCGCCCGAAGTCGGAGTGAGCTCCCCGGCCAGGAGACCGATCAACGTCGACTTCCCGGCGCCATTGGGACCGACGATGCCCAGCAGTTCCCCGGGGGAAGCGGCGAGGTCGATGCCGTCGACCAGCACGGTATCGTCGACCGCGTACACGAGATCCCGGGTCGCCAACACCGTCATCCCCAGCCTCCGTGTTCGCGGCGCGTCCTCCCCAAGAGCCACAAGAAGACCGGGCCGCCCACGATCGCGGTCAGCAGACCGACGGGAATCTCCGTCGGGGCGGCCGCGGTCCGGGCCACCATGTCGACCAGGATGACCAGCGCGGCGCCGCCGATGGCGCTCCCCGGGATCACGATGCGGTTGTCCGGCCCGGCGGCGAGCCGGATCCCGTGAGGCACCAGGAGACCGACGAAGCCGATCACCCCGGCGGCGGCGACGCCGGCGCCGACCGCCAGCGTGGCCAGGCCCATGACGATGATGCGCAGCCGCTCCACGTCCACCCCGAGGTGGAGGGCTTCCCGGTCTCCCAGAAGGGCGACGTTCACGGCCCTGGCGTACAGCGGAAGGACGATGACCGCGATCCCGACGAACGGAAGGGTGAACCACACCAGCTTCCAGGTGGCGAAGGTGAGGCTCCCCAAAGCCCAGAAGACCTCCGACTTCAGCCGGGGATCGTCGGCCACCAGGCTGGCGAAGGCGGCTCCTGCGGTTCCCACCGCCGCCACCGCGATCCCGGCCAGCACCATGGTCACCACTTCGGTCCGGCCCCGGTGTCGGGCCAGGGCGTACACGGCGGCCCCGGCCGCGAGGCCGCCCAGGAAGCCGCCCAGTTGGCCGGCCAGCGTGCCGATCAGCCACCCGAACGTGAGGATCCCCAGCGCCGAGCCGAGGGCGGCTCCGCTGGAGACCCCGATCAGCTGCGGATCGGCGAGCGGGTTGCGGAAGATGCCCTGGTAGGCGGCACCGGCGATGCCGAGCGCCGCGCCGACGAGGGCGCCGAGCACGACCCGGGGAAGGCGGATCGACCACAACACCGCATCCTGCTGGGAGGAGTACTCGAGGCCCGATTCCACACCGAGGTGGTCGAGCAGGATCCCCAGGGCCGCGACGGGTGAGATCCGTACCTGGCCCACGGCCAGCGACGCGAGCACGGCCCCGATCAATCCGGCCCCGAGCACGGCGAGCACGATGCCGCGGCGGCCCACCCGGCGGGTGGGGGTCTGCGTCACGGGTGTGGTCGTCGTCACGACCCCGCAGCGAGTTCCGGATGGAGGGCGAGCACGACCTCCATCAGCACCTGACCGGCCCGGGACGACAGGCCGAGAATGTAGAGATCCTCGTAGACCAGGATCCTCCGGCTCTGCCCGGCCGGCGTCTCCGAGATCCCGGGAATTGCCAGGAAGCCGTCCATGCCGCCGACCCCCTCGAAGCCCCGGGTGGCGGTGATGATCACCTCGGGCTCGCCGGCCACCAGCGCCTCCGGTGTCATCGGCACCCAGCCTTCGATGCCGACCTCGCTGGCCACGTTGATGGCGCCGGCCGCCGCCATCAGCCCGCCCCCGACAGTGTCGTCCCCGAAAATGAGAATGGTGTCGTCGCTGGCGATGTAGACGAAGGCGACCCGGGGCGTGGTGTCGGCCTGGGTGGCGAGCGCTATTGCCTCATCGATCTCGGCCTGCACCGCGGCCGCCAGCTCTTCGCCGGCGTCGGGAACGCCCAACACCTGAGCCGTCAAGAGGATCTTCTCCACCGGAGCCTCGACGGTGGTGAGGGCCGGAAGGATCACCACCGGGATCTCGGCGGCCCTGACCTGCTCGATCACGTCCTTGGGGATGGCGTCCTCGTCGCCGATCACCACGGTCGGTTCCTGGGCGATGATCGGTTCGGCGAGCAATCGGAACTCCACCCCGATCTTGGGGATGGACTTCACCTCCTCCGGCGGGTACACCGAGGAGAGATCGACCCCGACCACGTTTTCCCCCAGGCCGAGCGCAAACACGATCTCGGTGAACTCGCCGCTCAGCGTCACGATGCGCGACGCGTCGGTCACCGTCGAGGTGACCCCGTCGGGCCCGGTGTAGGTGACGGGAAGGCCCGGGGTAGGAATCGCCACGGTGCCGCCCGTTGCATCCTCGCCACCTCCCCCGCCGCAGGCGGCGGCCACGATCGCCGTGAGGGCGATCGTGGCGATCGATCGCTTCATCACAACCCCTCCAGGTGGGTCATCGCCCTGAGGTGCGGGCCCGTCGGCCCCTCGACGACACGACGACCCTACCGGTGGTGTTCGCCCGACAGGGTGTCGGGAACGGAGGGAATGCCCGAGCGCCCCAGAGGGGTTACAGCCACCAAATGGCACAGGAATCCAACCACGACATCGCCGCGCTCCTCGACGACCCGGCCACCACGGTGGCGATCGTGGGCGCCACCGACGATCCCGCCAAGTCCGGATCACGGATCTACCGGGACCTCAAGGCCAAGGGCTTCCGGGTCTTTGCCGTCAACCCGGGCCGTGACACGGTCGACGGCGACCCGGCGTACCCGTCGCTCGCCGACCTCCCCGAGGACCCGACCATCGTCAACATCGTGGTCCCCCCGAAAGCCACCCTGGCCGTGCTCGACCGGGCCGAGGAGCTCGGCTTGCCCAACATCTGGGTCCAGCCCGGGGCCGAGAACGACGAGGTCATCGAGCGCCTCGAGGCGGGCCGATTCGACTACCTCACCAACACCTGCATCATGGTGCGCAGCTCGGCCCACGTGTAGCGTTTCACGCAACACGGAGGTCGGGTTGAAGGGCGCCGACACGTTCGACGTCGTGGTGATCGGCAGCGGCTTCGGCGGAAGCGTGGCCGCGCTGCGCCTCAGTGAGAAGGGCTACAGGGTGGCGGTGCTCGAGGCGGGGCGCCGTTTCCGACCTCGCGACTACGCCCGCAGTTCCTGGAACCTGCGTCGCTTCCTGTGGTTCCCCCGTCTCGGCTTGCGGGGCATCCAGCGCATCGATCTGCTCCCCGACGTGATGGTGCTGTCGGGGGCCGGGGTCGGGGGCGGCTCACTCGTCTACGCCAACACGCTCATCGAACCCAACGACGAGTTCTTCGACGATCCGCAGTGGCGGGGCATCACGGACTGGAAATCGGAACTGGTGCCCTACTACGACCAGGCCCGACGGATGTTGGGGGCGCGTCAGGCCCCGGCCGACACCCCGGCCGACGACGTGATGCGAAAGCTGGCCCGCCACTTCGGCGTCGAGCACACCTTCCGGCCCACCGACGTGGGCGTCCACTTCGGGAACCCGGGACGTGAGGATGCCGACCCCTTCTTCGGCGGTATCGGCCCCCGCCGGACCGGGTGCATCGAGTGTGGCGGCTGCATGGTGGGATGCCGCTACAACGCCAAGAACACTCTCGATCGCAATTACCTGTTCCTCGCCGAGGCGCTGGGAGCGCAGGTCTTTGCCGAACACGAGGTCACGGAGGTGGCACCGAGCGGGTCCGGCTACCGCATCGCCTCGAGAAGGCCCGGGAGCTGGCTCTTCCACCGCCGCCGTTCCTTCGAGACGAGTCAAGTCATCTTCGCGGCCGGGACGCTGGGCACGAATCGCCTGCTGCTGCGCCTGCGCGACGAGGGCACGCTCCCCCGCCTCTCGGATCGGCTCGGCCGGGTCGTTCGCACCAACTCGGAGTCGCTCGTGGGAATCGCCGCCAAGACAACCGATGTCGACTACTCGAGGGGCGTCGCCATCACCTCTGCGATCGAACCCGACGCCTCGACTCGCATCGAGCCGGTCCGCTACCCGGCAGGCAGCAACTCCATGGGCTTGCTGGCCTCGATCCTCGTCCCCGTATCAGGCAAGCTTCCCCAGCCGATCCGCTTTCTGGTCAGCGCACTCACGCATCCGGTGTCGTTCTTCCGATCGCTTTCGGTGCGGCGCTGGTCGGAACGTTCGGTGATCTTGCTGGTGATGCAGAGCGTGAACAACAGCCTGCGACTCTCCGGGGCAAAGGGGCGATTTGGAGTCCGGCTCACCTCGGTGACCGAAGAGGGCGAGCCGATTCCGCGGTGGCTCCCGGTGGCGCACGAGGCGGCCCGAGCAGCAGCCGGGATCATGGACGGCATTCCGGGAGCGAGCATCAACGAGGCCATCGCCGGCATCCCCGTCACCGCCCATCCTTTGGGGGGCGCCTGCATAGGTGAGGATCCCCACCGAGGAGTCATCGATCCGTACCACCGGGTGTTCGGCCACCCCGGACTCCACGTGGTCGACGGCGCGGCGGTGAGCGCAAATCTCGGCTCCAATCCCTCGCTGACGATCACGGCACTCGCCGAACGGGCGATGGCGATGTGGCCGAACAAGGGCCAGGCCGATCCCCGTCCGGAACCGGGACGGCCGTACCGGCCGACGGAGGCCGTGCCCCCCGACCATCCCGCGGTTCCCGAGCACGCCCCGGCGGCGCTCCGCCTCTGAAGGGCCCGGCGGAATGGTCGAAGGTCCCTGGTGGGCTGGCGTAGGGTACGGGGAGGATGCCCACAGCCCGACCAGCGGAAAGAAGGGGCGAGAGATGAGACGCATCATGATTCTCCTGGCGGTCTTCACGCTCGTGGCGGCCGCCTGCGGCGACGACGGCACGCCCCTGGTGCCGGCGACCGACGACCAGGAAACGACGACGACGGCGGAGACCACGACGACGGCTGCCGAGACCACGACGACGGCTGCCGAGACCACGACGACCAAGGCGACGCCGCCCTCGACCGAGCCGGAGTCCAATGCCATCTCGAGCATTGCCGAGGCCGAGGCTGCGGTGGTGCAGATCGTCTCGGAGGGAACCTTCGTCGATCCCTTCGAGGGCACCCTGGCGAACGTCGCCGGGTCGGGGTCCGGGTTCATCATCGACGAGTCGGGTCTGGCCGTCACCGCCAATCACGTCGTGTCCGGTGCGGGTCTGATCAAGGTCTACTTCTCCGACGACGACGAGCCCCGCAACGCCCGTCTGCTGGGAGTGTCGGAATGCTCCGACCTGGCGGTCATCGACATCGACGGTGAGGGGTATCCGTTCTTCGATTGGTACGAGGGCGACATCGCGGCCGGTCTCGACATCATCGCCGCCGGTTATCCCCTCGGCGATCCCGAGTACACGCTCCTGGATGGGATCATCTCCAAGGCCGACGCCGACGGTGAGGTCCCGTGGGCCTCGGTCGACGCGGTCGTCGAACACAGCGCCGACACCCTGCCCGGCAACTCCGGCGGCCCGCTGCTCACGGAGGATGGACGCGTCGCGGCGATCCACTACGCCTACCTACCGACGACCGGCCTGGAGTACGCCATCAGCGCCGAGATCGCCGCGCCGATCGTGGAGCGGCTGGCCGAGGACGTGGACGTCGACGGCATCGGCATCAACGGTGAGGCGCTGTTCGACTCGTTCCTCACCGGCATCTGGGTCTATTCGGTGGCGTCGGGATCCCCGGCCGACGACGTTCGCATCCGGCCCGGCGACTTGCTCATCAGCATGGAAGGGATCGACCTGGGGCTCGACGGCACGATGGCCGACTACTGCGACATCCTGCGCAGCCACGCTCCCAGCGACGTGCTGACCGTGGTCGTGTACCGGACCGAGACCGACCAGGTCCTCGAGGGTCAGATCAACGGTCGCGAACTCGAGGTGGTCGAGGATCTCGCCATCGACGCCGGCCAGGGCGAACTCACCATCCAGCCACCGACCTTCGGCACCTACGCGCTCGCCACCGGGTTCACCCCCGACCCGAGCCCGTACGAGCTGGTCTCGGGCGGCAGTGTGAACGTGGGCGATCTGGGGGGCGGCTGCGTAGGGTGGGCGGCAGCGGCGCCCGACGTTCGGATCAACTGGACGGGATCGGGGTTCCTGCGGTTCTACTTCGTCTCGGACGACGGCGGCGACACGGCCCTGATCATCAACGACCCGAACCTCAATTGGTCGTGCAACGACGACTCGTTCGGCACGCTTCACCCGACGGTCGACTTCACCGCGAGCGCGGAGGGCGCCTACGACATCTGGGTGGCGTCCTTCT
>JBFELU010000074.1:0-12507 GCA_041551965.1 Acidimicrobiia bacterium | reverse complement strand
CTTGGGCGAGGTGGTCGAACGACCCAACACCTACGGGGCCGGCACCGGCGTGACCTACCTGGCGGAACACCTGAAGGTCGTGTGGGAGCAACTGGCCGTCGATGCCGGTGTTCGAGTGCTCTTGCACGCCTTCGTCCAGGATGCGCGCGTGGTCGACGGCAGGATCGAGTCCTTGGTGGTGGCCACCAAGGCCGGACTGAGGATCGTCGAGGCCGGCGTCGTCATCGATGCGTCGGGAGACGCCGACGTGTGCCATCACGCCGGCTTCTCCTACGAGCCTGCCGGTTCGATCACCCCGGCCCAAACCCTCACCACGACATTCCGGATGGCCAACGTGGACATGGAGGCCCGCCGGACGATCGGCAAGGAGGAACTGCACGCCGCCATGGAGGCCGCGGCCGAGTCGGGTGAGTACGACCTTCCCCGGCGGGAGGGCAGCGATCACATCACTCCGATCGACGGGGTGATTGCCACGGTGATGACGCGGATCGACCAGATGCGTCCCGGGCCCGATGGATCGCCCCGCAATGCCACCGATCCCGACGTGCTCACCGCCGCCGAGATCGAGGGGCGTCGTCAGGCGCTCGAGTATGCCCGGTTCCTGATCGACCGGGTCCCGGGTTATGCGCGCGCTTCGCTGGTGGCGCTTTCCTCCCAGGTCGGGCTGCGGGAGACCCGGAGAGTCGACGGCGACTACCGCTTGACCCGGGATGACGTGTTGACGGCGCGCCAGTTCGACGATCAGATCGGGCTGTGTGGAGCGCCGATCGAGGACCACCACGGCGGTGGGGGATCGGGAACCACCTGGGAGTACCTCCCCGCCGGCTCCGCCGTGGGGATCCCCCTTCGGTCCCTCATTCCTCGGGATGGGCTCAATGTGCTGGCGGCTGGGCGCTGCTTCTCGGCAGAGCACGACGCCCAGGCATCGGTCCGCTCGATGGCGCAGTGCATGGCGATGGGTCAAGCGGCCGGCACGGCCGCCGGCCTGGCGGCGGCCTCCGACGCCGAGGTGCGGGGGGTGGCGCCGTCCGCCGTGCGGGCGCGGCTCCGCGAAGCCGGCGCCATCCTCACGATGGAGGACGTCGAGTGAGCGTCCGCACGGTGCTCGGCGATGTGGCACCGGACGAGCTCGGCGTGACCTACGCCCACGAGCACGTGATCCTCGACGCTCCTCTCGTCGAGGACCGCTTCCCCCATATCCTCCTCGACGACCTTGAGGCCGCGGTGAGCGAGTTGGCAACGTGCGCCGGGGCGGGGGTCGGGGCGGTGGTCGACGCCATGCCGTGCGGCGGTGGGCGCGACGTCGCCCGTCTCGCGGAAGCCGGCCGTCGCTCGGGGGTCCACATCATTGCAACGACGGGGCTTCACGTCCGCCGCTGGTACCCGGGCCGGTCATGGGCCACCGAGGCAGACCCGGAGGTCCTCACCGAGTTGTTCGTGGCCGACATCGAACACGGCATCGACCACTTCGACTACCGGGGTCCGGTCGTCGAACGAACCCCCCACCGGGCCGGTCTCATCAAGGTCGGGACCATGCAGGAGATCCCCGATGCTCGCGACCGTAGGGTGTTCGAGGCGGCCGCCGAGACCCATCGGCGGACCGGTGTTTCGATTCTCACCCACTGTGAGGAAGGCCGGGGTGGCGTCGAGCAGGTGGAGCTTCTGGTGAGCCTCGGAGTGGACCCGAGCCGCATCGTGCTGTCGCACACCGACAAGGTCGACGACATCGGCTATCACTTGGATCTGGTGGCGACCGGAGTCAATGTCGAGTTCGATCAGGCACTGCGGCATCCCATCGAGGAGGGAAACACGACGATCCGGCTGACCGCGGGCCTCATCGAGGCCGGTCATATCGCCCGGGTGATGCTGGGCACCGACGGAGCGCGACGCTCGATGTGGACGGCCTACGGTGGGTCGCCCGGCCTGGCCGCGCTGATGACCGGGGTCATCCCGGTGCTGCGACGGATGGGGATCGAGGAGGATGCGATCCAGGGGCTCCTCGTGGTCAACCCGGCGCGGTTTCTTGCGATCAAGGAGGCGCCGTCATGAACCTTCCGGAGACCACTCTCGCGTTTGGGAAGCTGGCACCCGGGGTGGGCCACCTCGGTCTGCGGGATCAGCCGGTGCGGCCTCCGGGACCGGGGGAGGTGATCCTGGAGGTGATCGCCACCGGTCTGTGCGGGACGGATATCCACATCGAGGACGACGAGTTCCCCACCGAACCCCCGGTGACGATGGGCCACGAGATCACGGGAGAGGTGGCGGTGCTCGGCGACGGCGTCGATCCGGAGTGGCTCGGTGCTCGGGTGGCCTGCGAGACCTACTTCGCCTACTGCGAGGAGTGCGAGGCATGCCGCGACGGCAAGCCCAACCTCTGCGCCGGCCGCCGCTCGCTCGGGTCCAGGGTCGACGGAGGCTTCGCCAGGTGGTTGACGATTCCGGCCCGAAACCTGTGGCGGCTCCCCGAACACGTCGGCCGCTATGCCGGGGCATTGACGGAACCATTGGCGTGCGTGACCCGCTGTCTGTTCGACCCGCCGGTGATCGATGCCGGGGACCGGGTGCTCGTCGTGGGTCCCGGTGCGATGGGAAACCTCACCGCGCAGTGCGCCGCAGCGGCGGGGGGCGTGGTGACATTGGTGGGCCTCGACAAAGACCGGCACCGCCTCGAGGTGGCCGAGTCGATCGGGATCCACACCCAGGTGGCGGCCGGGCCCGACGACGTCGGCATCTTCGACGTGGTGTGTGAGGCCTCGGGGCATCCGGCCGGAGCGCTCACCGCGTTCGGTTCGGTGCGCAAGGGTGGAAAGTACGTCCAGGTGGGGATCTTCGGCAAGCCGATCACCGTCCCGTTCGACACGGTGCTGTACCACGAGCTCCCGGTGCGGTCCGGCAATGCCACGACGCCGATTTCGTGGCGGCGCGCGCTGCTGCTCCTGGAGGCCGAACTGGTCGGACTGGACCCGCTCGTCAGCGACGTGTACCCGCTCGCCGAGTGGGAGCGCGCCATCGCCGCCACCCGGGCCGGAGAGGGCATGAAGATCCTGATCGATCCGAGATTGGAGGCCCCATGACCGACCGGAACGCACTCATCGGCCCCGTCGCGGTGGTGACCGGGGTCTCGAATGGGATCGGTCGCGCGGTTGCGGTGGCTCTCGCCGAGGCGGGAGCCGACATCGTCGGTTGCTACGGATCCGATCACGAGGGTGCCGAAAGGGTCCGCAGGCAGATCGCCGAACGGGGCCGCGAAGCGGTGATCTTCCAGGCCGACACGGGTGATCCGGCGACCGCCGAGCGCCTGGCTTCCGAGGCGACCTCGCGCTGGGGATCGCTCGACATCTGGGTGAACAACGCCGCTCGACTCATGGTGAAGCCCCTGGTCGAGACGACCGACGATGACTGGCACGGGCTGCTGGCGGGCAACCTCCACGGCTTCTTCTACGGGAGCCGGGCCGCGGCCAGGATCATGTACGAACAGAGGCGGGGCCGGATCATCAACATCACCTCGGCCGCCGACGTGCTGGTGGTGGCCAACCTCGGTGCCTACATCACCGCCAAGGGCGGCATCCTCGGGCTGACGAAGACCCTCGCTCTGGAGGCGGCCGAGCACCACGTGACGGTCAACGCGGTCTCACCGGGCGCCATCGACACCCCTCTCAACCTCAAGGCCTACACCCCGGAGGTGCGGGCCGTCTACGAGCAACGCATCCCGCTGGGCCGAATCGGCGCCGAGGACGAGATCGCCGATGTCGTGGTGTTCGTCGCCTCGCACGCGTCGCGGTATCTCACCGGACAGGAGATCGTCGTCGACGGCGGCCTGGTCATCAACGGCACGGTGGGCCACGCCCTGGACGAGTGATGCTGGTCGGACGCGTCCTCGTCGATGGTCTCGATCACCCCGAGGGCGTCGCCTTCGATCACAAATCGGGGGTGCTCTACGCCGGGGGCGAGGACGGGCAGGTCTACGCCATCGATCCCGAGGCCGGGACCTTCGAGGAGGTCGCCAGAACGCCGGGATTCAACCTGGGTCTCGCGGTGGACGGCCGCGGCCGGTTGGTGATCTGCGACTCGGCCGATGCCGCCATCTGGGTGCTGGAGGAGGGGCGGCTGCGGCGGCTCATGGACAGGGCCGGCGACCGCAAGTTGATCCTGCCGAACTTCCCGGCCTTCGGGCCGGAGGGGAACCTGTACTTCTCCGACTCCGGCCGGTGGAAGGAACACAACGGTGCCGTGATCCGGGTGACGCCCGACGGAGAGGCAACGGTGATCGATACGACGCTCAATCGCTTCACCAACGGCTGCGCCGTGACCCCGGACGGATCGGAACTGTGGGTGATGCAGTCGCTCGGTCCGGTGGCCCGGATGGATCTGAGGGGCGGGGGGACGCCCGAGGTCGTCGTCGAGCTTCCGGGGACGGTTCCGGATGGGATCGCTTTCACCGAGGAGGGAGGGGCGGTGCTGACCTGTTACCGACCCGACCGGATCTACTACCTGAACCCGGAGGGAGCCCTCGAGATCCTCGCCGAGGACCCGGAGGGAACGTTGATGGCGGTCCCGACCAACGTCTGCTTCCTGGGCGGCGACCGCCGAACGATGGTCTCCGCCAATCTGGGCCGGTGGCATCTCACCGCATTCGAGACCGATCTCGTGGGAGTCGTTCCCCACGCCCCTGAGACCTGGGCGATCGACGTCCTATGAACCTGCGTTCCGACCTCGACGAGGGACGTCTCGCCAACCTCGATGCGGTCTTGTGGGCTCGCGAGTCGACGATCGGGACGGGGGCGGCCGCCGGGACCCGGGCAATCGATCTGCAGGTCTGGGAGGGAATCGGTTGCCGTCTCTACCCGGATCGGGGGCTCGACATCGGTCAAGCATGGTGGCGGGGTGTTCCCCTGGCCTGGATCTCCGGGGTGGGGGAGACTTCCCCACTCACCGAGCTGGGCGGGATGGCCTGGGGTGCGGCGTTCGGTGGTGGCCTCATGACCACCTGCGGCCTGCGCAACGTGGGGATGCCCTCCGAAGGGCACGGGCTCCACGGGACCTACTCCCACCTCCCGGCGGCGGACGTCGGCCTCGATCGCATCGTCGCCGACGATGCGGCGATGGTCGTCGTCTCCGGGGTCGTCGACGACGGTGGTTCCCCGGCACCGCTCCGGGTGGAGCGCACGATTCGGTCGCACGCGGGGACCGGTCTGCTCGAGATCGAAGACTCGACTCGCAATCTCGGTGACGAGCCTGCGCCGGCTCCGCTGCTCTACCACTTCAACTTCGGGTTTCCGCTGTGGGCTCCGCCGGCGCAACTCGAGATGCCAGTGGTCTCCACGGTGGCCCGCGATCAGGACTCGGCGGTGGCGCTCGAGACGTGGCACGAACCGCACGCCGTGGCCGAGGGCCCGGAGCGGGTGCTGGAACACATGGTGGCCGGGGACGACGCGTACGGCTGGGCCCGCCTCACCAATGCTCGACTCGGCCTGGCCGTGACGGTCCGATGGGACCGTGCCGAACTCCCACGGCTCAACCAGTGGATCGATCCGAATCCGGGCATGGCGGTGCTCGGCATCGAGCCGGCGAACTGCACGACCAGGGGGCGGGCCTACGAGCGAGAGATGGGCATGCTCCCGGTCCTCGATCCCGGCGCCGTCCGGGTCACCCGGCTTCGCGTCGAAGTCGAGCCGCTCTGATTGCGGGCGGCTACGGGGCCTCCCGGTCGAGGAGACGGGCCGCGGCCGGATCCGCCAAGACCATGGTGTTGGGGTGCTCCTGGAGGTACGACCCGGGGACCCCGGGGCCGACGGGCCCGTTGATCGCGTTGTCGAGGATGCCGGCCTTGTGGCCGCCGGTGACGAGGAGCCAGATCTCCCGCGAGGCCAGGATCTCTCGCAATCCCAGGGTGACGCCGCGCGACGGTGGAGCCCCTTCGCCGTAGGCGGCAGCCGCCTCCACCGTCTCGGGGTGCAACTCGACCACCCGGGTGCCGGTGTCGGCGTCGCTGCCGGGCTCGTTGAGTGCGAGGTGACCGTTGGCGCCGAGCCCCAGCAGGGTCAGGTCCAGTCCGCCGTCGCCGACGAGAGCCGCATAGCGAACGCACTCCTCCTCGAGGGAGGGGGCGTCGACGTCGAGCTTGTGGAATGCGACGGGCGGCGCCTCGAGCCGGTCGAGGAGGTCCCGTCGGAGCATCTCGTCGCAACGCGCCGGGTCGCCCGGCGGCAGCACGAACTCGTCGAGGAGGAAGACGCAGGTTTGTCCCAGGCTGCCCCCGGTCGCGGCAAACGCGGCGTAGGCGGGGGCCGGCGTGACGCCGGTCGGCAGGCACAACCGCAGTCCGGGTTGCTCGTCCAGCCGTCGAGCGAGCAGGGCGCCGACCCGGACGCCCCACTCCCCGATCGGGTGGATCTCGATGTTCAACCGTCGGTGACCACGTCGAAGATCGATCCGGTGTCCTTGTCGCTGAGGATCAACTTGCGGCGGCCGTCCGGGAGGACCTCTTCCTTGACGATGGCGTGACCGTCGTGAAGGGCGACGTCCTTGGCGATCCGCTCGGTGGCACCGCCACGCCACTCGACCTCGACGGGCTCCCATTGCCGGGTCTCGGCCGACCTGTAGGCGGCGTCCATGATGGCGTTGACCACGTACCCGTCGTAGAAGGTCTCCATCGGCTCGGTTCCGTTGTCGAGCGCGTCGAACATGTCGGTGAACATGTCGACGTAGCCGAGCTCGCTGACCTCGTCGCCCACGGGGAAGAGCCAGCCCTCAGCCGACTCGAGCTTCTCGGCGACGTAGCCGCCGCCCCCACCGGACGAGTACATCTCGTAGCCGGTGCGGAGGAAGTGGTTCAACCAGATCGTGCCTTCGGTGCCCGCCACCTCGTCGCGGAGGTCCATCCCGCCGCGGAACGTCCAGCTCACCTCGAACTGACCGATCGCTCCCGACTCGAAGCGGATGAGCACCACGGCATTGTCCTCGGCCCGGATCGGATGCACCAGGGTGTCGGCCCAGGCCATCACGTCGAGGGGCCGGTTGCCCTTCCCGACGAAGTTGCGGATGATCTCGATGCAGTGGCATCCCAGGTCGACGATGGCACCGCCACCGGCCTTCTCCTTGTCCCAGAACCAGGCGCTGTGGGGACCGGGGTGGGTCTCCCGCGAGCGGACCCAGGTGACGTCGCCGATGGCTCCCCCCTGAACAGCGGTGATCGCCTTGAGGGTCTTGGGTGTGTAGCAGAGATCCTCGAGGTAGCCGGCGAAGACGCCGGCGCTCTCGACGCGGTCGAGGATGCGCTTGGCTTCCTCCGCGGAGCGCGCCAGGGGCTTGGTGCACAGCACGGCCTTCCCGGCGTCAGCGATCATCCCGATCGCCTCCTCGTGCAGGAAGTTGGGGAGCCCGACCACGACGACGTCGGTCTCGTCGTCGTTGATCGCCTCCTCCATGCTCGTGGTGCTGCGGGGGATGCCCCACCGCTCGCGGAACGCCTTGCCCCGTTCCTCGGAGCGGGAGTACACCACCCCCACGGTGTCGCGACCCCGCTGCCCGTGCAGCGTCATGGTGTAGAAATCGCCGATCAGTCCGGTGCCCAGCATTGAGATCTTGCGTCCGTCAGGCATAGGCGGCCTCCTCCTCGGTTTCTCGGTGACAAGCTAGTCCGAGGCCGAGCCGCTACGTCCGCCTCAAGTGGCGAAGACCTCATCCCCGGAGACCAGGGTGCGCGTCACCCGCAGGTCGTCGTCGAGCACGGTGACGTCGGCCGGGGTGCCGGGCGCGAGCGCGGCCAGGTCGGGGCGGCCGATCAACTGAGCCGGCACCGTGGTGACGGCACCGACGGCTTCTTCGATCGTGGCACCGAGATCGATGAAGTTGCGGACCGCTTCGTCCAGCGTGAGCAGGCTCCCGGCCAGCGTCCCGTCTTCCAGGCGGGCAACCCCGCCCGTCGTGGTCACCGTGCGGTCGCCGAGTTTGTACTCCCCGGGTGGTTGCCCGGCGGCGCTGATCGCATCGGTGATGAGGGCGATCCGCCCCGATGCCGTCCGGCGAACCATCTCGACCGTCTCCGGGGCCAAATGGTTGCCGTCGAGGATGATCGTGATGGTGATGTCGTCGCGAACGAGGGCCGCGCCGGCGATGCCGGGGTCGCGGTGGCTCCAGGGACGCTGGGCGTTGAAGAGATGCGTGACCGCCTCGGCCCCGGCGTCGAAGCCCGCGGCCGCAACTGCGGCGTCGGCATCCGAGTGGCCCAGCGCCACGATGACCCCGGCATCGGTGAAGGAGCGAATCAGGTCGAGGGCGCCCGGCAGTTCGGGGGCGATCGTCGTGTACGACACAACGCCGGTGGCCGCCATTGCGGCCGCCCACTCGAGGTCTGGGAGCCGGGTGTTCGCGGGATCGTGGGCTCCGATCCGGGTGGGGGAGAGGAAGGGTCCCTCGAGGTGCACCCCGATCAGCCGGGGCGCGCCGGCGAGACCCCGTGCCTCGGCGGCGACCGCCAGGGCCGGCTCGTACGCCTCGGTCGGCAGGCAGATGTAGGTCGGCTGGTAGGCGGTGACACCGGAGGCGGCCATGGCTGCGGTGGCCCTGCGATAGCCGTCGAGGTCGGTGGAGGAGAAGTCGGTTCCGGCGAACCCGTTGACCTGCAAGTCGATGAAGCCGGGGACGGCCGTGTGGCGAGGGCCGGGTGGGCTCGCCCCGATCTCGGCGATCGCTCCCTTGTCGATGATCACGTCGCCGGCGACGCGGTGACCGGCGACGAGGCTCTCACTGACTCCGAGGCGCATGGCCCGCTCCCCTGGGATCGCTCACGGTATCCGGTCTCAACACCCGAACGAGGCGTTCGCGTTGACGCTACCAAGCGGTTCGCCGTCCGAGCACTGCTGGACCATGGAAGTGAAGGGAAGCAGGGCCGGTGGGGCGAGCGGGCGACCGATTCCCAGAATGACGACGTGACGATTGAGATCAAAGGTGAGGGGGGCGAGTCGATCCTCTTCGACGGCGCGTCGGTTGCCAAGTTCCGTCACAACGGTGCTCTGCGAAGACGAGCTCTGATCGGCCGATTGCCGACGGAGCGATCTCAGCTCTCGGACCGTTTCGTTCCGTAGGAGATGGGGCCGGTCCGGAGATGATCGGTGGTGGCGATCTTGCGCGAGATCTCCGCGTAGGCCCGCTCGACTTGACTGGGCTCGAGGTCGAGGGCCTGCGCCGATTGCCGGGCCGGTATCCCCTCCTCCATGGCATGCCAGATGGCGTCCATGACCTCGAACGGCATCCGGAAGAAGAACTCCTCCTGGGAGGCGTCGGCACTGTAGGTGTCCGAGGTGGGAATGGCGGCCCGGATCTCCTCGGGTATCCCGAGGTACTCCGCCAGTTGGTACACCTGGGTCTTGTAGAGGTGGCGGATCGGCCCGATGTCGTAGCCGCCGTCGCCCCATTTCACGAAGAACCCCTGGTCGTGCTCGTCCTTGTTGGGGGTGCCGATCACCGCGTAGCCGCGCAGCTCGGCGTGGTAGTAGAGGAGCGACATCCGGGTGCGCTGCTTGAAGTTGGAGGCGGCCACGATCTGGTTGAGATCGCCCGGTCCCAGGCGGACCCTGTGCTCGCGACCTGCGTGGTCGATCACACTGAGGGTGAAGACGTTCAGGGTGTCGTGCTCGAGGACGTTGCCCGGCAACGCGATCTTCACTCGATCTCGACCGCGCTCGAAGTCGGGGAAGGCCCGTGACACGGCCTCGTCTCGCCTGGCATAACAGCGGAAACCCTCGAGTGCCGGGGTGATGTCTTCGACCACGGTTTCCACGTTGAGCTGTTCGGCGACGAGGTGCGCCAGGCGCTCGCCGTCGGTGCCGGATTCCCGTTCCGGCATCAACAAGCCCAGCACCCTCTCGGATCCGAGGGCGCGCACACACAGGGCGAGTACCACCGCCGAGTCGACCCCGCCGGAGACACCGACGACCGCCCCGCGACGGCGAAGCCGCTTGTGAACGTCCCGGCGAAGGAGCTCAGCGAGCCGGTGCGACTCTGCGGCCGGATCGATCTCCATTCCCGTGGGATCGAAGTCTGTCGTCATGGCTGGATTCCTGTTGTGTGACGTGTTTGGTGAGGATGGGTCGCGATGTGGATGGCGTGGGGTTGCGGATGAAGCGCTCGTGGAGCAGTTGGGTCGAGGCGACCGCCATGAGCCCCATGGTGTCCCGCTCACCGAGATGGAGGCCCCGTGCCGCCTTCTCCATGAGCCGATCGACAGCTGCCGGATCGAAGATGTTTGTCCGCCGCACCGCTTGCTCGCTCATGGCATCGGCGACCCATCCCGCCGGTGACATCGTGAAGAGATCCCGGATCGGCGCCCGGTAGGGCTGCTTGGGCCGCCGGATCACCGAGTCTGGCACGAGGTGACCGACCGCCTGCTTGAGGGCCCACTTTTCGGTGAGTCCCCGGATCTTGAGTCGAGGCGGCATCTGGGCCGCCCACTCGATGACCCGATGGTCGAGGAAGGGGAATCGACCCTCGACGGAGTGCGCCATCAACATGCGGTCCCCCTGCGAAGAAAGCAGGCATCCGGGCATGAAGAGGGTCGCCTCGAGGTATTGAGCTTGTGCCAGCGGTGTCCAGGTCTTGAAGCGGGCGTGGGCGGCGAGCCGATCACCGATCTCGGTTCGCGGTTCGTAACCCTCGAGGCTCTCTCGGATGTCTCGCGAGAGCAGCCGCCGCAACGGCGCCGTGTTCGCCCAGCGCAGGACGTGTGAGTAGTCGAGCCGATCGACCTCGGTCAGGTGGCGGCCGAAGAAGGAATCGCGCATGGAACGGCCTGCGTCGAGGCCGTCGACGTACCCGTAGAGGCGGTTCAGGAGGCGGGGCCGCAGCGTCGAGTGGGGCTGACGCGCCCAGAAGCGCCTCACCTTGGCTTCCTTGAAGATGTTGTAGCCGCCGAGGAATTCGTCGGCTCCTTCGCCGGTCAGTACCACCTTGAGGCCGTGGGCTTGCACGTGGCCCGACAGCAGATACATCGGGACGGGGGCACTGCGCAGCAGCGGCGATTCGGTGTGCCAGATCACCTCCGGGAGCCGTTCGCCGATGGCCTCACTCGAACAGGTGAGGACGCTGTGGTCGGTCCCGAGGGTCTGCGCCACCTCTTCTTGGTAGGCGCGTTCATCGAAACGGCCATCGCGAAACGCCACGGAGAAGGTCTTGACGGGGCCGGCGAGGACCCGACGCATCATGGCCGTCGTGGCGGTCGAGTCGAGGCCGCCGCTCAGATAGGCGCCGACCGGAACATCGGCCCGGAGGCGGAGCCGGGTGGCGTCGAGGAGCAGCTCGGAGAGCCGGGCGATGAACTCCCCGTCCTCGAAGCTCGGTGGCTCGCCGGCCTCGGGGAAGCTCGGCTCCCAGTACTGCCGCAACCGTCGGTCGTGGCCGCGCACCGTGAGCGTGTGTCCCGGCGGTAGCGGTTTGATGCCGGCAAAGGGGGTGCGGGGTGGCAGCGGGCTCCACAGTGTGAACAGCTCGGCCAACGCCAAGGGGTCCAGTTCGGCGGTGACGCCGGGATGCGCCAACAGAGCCTTGGCCTCGGAGGCGAAGAGCAATTCAGACCCGTGTTCGGTGTAGAAGAGGGGACAGATCCCCACCCGGTCGCGAGCGAGGAACAGCGTCCCTTCCGGTTGGCGCCGATCCCAGATTGCGAAGGCGAACTGTCCGTTGAGGTGATCGACACAATCCGGCCCCTGTTCCTCGTAGAGATGTACGACCACCTCGGTGTCGGTGTGGGTTCGGAACCGGTGCCCCCTCCTCACCAGGTCGCGGCGAAGTACCTCGTGGTTGAAGATCTCACCGTTGAAGACGATCCACACGGTGTCGTCTTCGTTGCCGATCGGCTGGGTGCCGGTGACGAGATCGATCACTCTGAGCCGGGCGCTGCCCATGGCGGTGTGGGGATCGTGGTAGAGGCCGAATTCATCGGGACCGCGATGACGGAGCATCCCCAGCATGCCCTCGACGATTCCGGCACGGTCACCGGAATCGGGACGGGTGGAGTGAATCCCGGCGATACCGCACATCACACGCCGCCCGGGACCCTGGAGATCTTGCCGCTCGCCGTCTTGGGAAGGCCGTCTCGCAACTCGATGATCTGGGGGACCATGAAGTCCTCCAGGTGAAGGCGGCAGTGACGGAGGATCTCCTGGGGAGTGAGCGCTGCGCCGTTGACGACGACCAATGCCTTGATCGCTTCACCGAGGATCGGATCGGGAACACCCACCACGGAAGCCTCCATCACACCCTCCAGTGAGTAGAGGACGTTCTCGATCTCCTTGGGAGCGACCTTCTCCCCGCGGCTCTTGATGATGTCGTCGCGACGAGCGATGAAGTGGAAGAAGCCGTCATCGTCCTGCCGGAGCAGGTCACCGGTCAGCAGGGACCGTCGTTGCGGATCGGGAGCGTCTCGGAAGCGGCTCGAGGCGTCGGGCCGATTCCAGTATCCCCGCATGACGTGGGGGCCCTGCACCACCAGCTCCCCGATGTCTCCCGGTG
>JBFELU010000073.1:0-12509 GCA_041551965.1 Acidimicrobiia bacterium | reverse complement strand
GGAGGCCTTCGCCGATCTCGAGACGGAAGGTGAGGCGCTCGAAACGCGGGCCACCGAACTCGGCTGCGCCGACGAGGAGATGGGTCAGCTCGTCGCCGACCGCATCGGCAACCTCGATGTGGCCGCCGACAACATCATCGGCCAGTTCATCCTCGAGGGCCTGCGGGCCGGCGAAGGCGACTTCGGCGGTTTGTTCGGCGAATAGGACCTTCGTTCTCTGAACCCAAGATGAGCCGGGCCGATGGCCCGGCTCATCTGCGTGAGTAGGCTCCGGCTGCGGTGCGCAGAACCCTTCTTCTCCTGGTGTTGGCCGTCGTCACGGCGTCTTGTGATCGAGGGGCGTCCCCGACCACCGATTCCCTCGATTCCCTCCCGACGGGGACCGCCGAATCGACCGTCGCCCCCGACCCCGGCGTGTGTGGGGAGATCGCCGAGGAAGCGGTCGAACTGGTGGCGGACATCATCGATGCACTGGATGAGACCGACCTCGCCGAATTGTCCGACGCCGATGCTTGGGATGACGACCTCGTCGACCTTCGGGAGCGAGGATCGGCGCTCGAGGCCGAGGCGGCTGCGGCCGGCTGCTCCGCCGGGGGGATCCAGGCGGCGGTCCGGGCGTCGCTCGGTGAGCTGCAAGCGGAGACCCCGCTGGCGGAACTCCTCATCTCGCTGCTGGCGCCCTCCGGCTGAGCGCGGCTGGAGGCTGCTCAGCCCGAGAGGCGCCCGGCGGCATCGCGATCGAGGAGCCACACCGCATCCCGGGAGCGCTCCGAAACCACGGCGGCGGGGCAGTCGGTTTCGCCTTCCAGGATCTCGGCCACGACCTCGGCCTTGTGGGCGCCCGACACGAGGAACACGGTCCTCCTCGCCCTGGTGAGGAGATCGATGGTGGCGGTCATTCGCCAGGCGTCCCGGGACTCGACGAAGCTGGCTACGAACTCCCGACCCCCGACTTCGAGGGCCTCGTCCCCGGGGAACAGCGATGCGGTGTGTCCGTCGGTGCCGACGCCGAGGATCACCAGGCCCGGCCGCAAGCCCGCCGGGGTGCGCTCGAGCAGGACATCGAGCTCCTCCTCGTAGGCGGCGGCGGCCGCCACTGGGTCCTCGAACCAGGGAACCTCGTGCAGCGTCGCCGGGACGCGATCGAAGAGACTCCGTCGCACCATGCCGGCGTTGGAATCAGGATGATCGGCCGGGACGTGGCGCTCATCGGTCATCCAGCCGTGAACCTGCTTCCAGGGAAGATGCACCTCTGCCAGGCGCGCGTAGGTCGCCTGTGGCGTACTGCCGCCGGCCAGGCCGATCGTGACCTCCGGGCCCTGGAGCCGAAGCCAGGATTCGATATCGGCCGCGGCGGCCTCGGCGAGGCGATCGGCATCATCGAACACACGGGTTCGCACGGCCGGGGAGCCTAGCCTTTGCGGGTGACCCGGAGTATTCGGATCGAGTGGCGTCCCGGTGAAAAGGTGGCGGGGCGCCTGGTGGTCGCCTCGCCGGCATCGGGTTCCCCGATCCTGCTGGCCCACGGCGCCGGGGCCGGTCAGCTGCATCCGTTCATGGTGGGGCTCCGACGTCGGCTCGCCGCCGGGGCTCACACCGTCCTCACCTTCGACTACCCCTACGTCGAGGCCGGCCGGAAGGCGCCCGACCGGGCATCCAAGTTGCTCCAATGCCATGCTGCTGCCGCCGACCGTCTCGTCGCCTCGGTCGGGGATCCGATCGTGTTGGCCGGCAAGTCGATGGGGGGCAGGATCGGTTCGCACCTCGCCGCTCGCGGGTACCCCTGCCGCGCTCTGGTGTTCTTCGGGTATCCGCTCGTGAGCCCGTCGTCGGGGATCCCGCGCAATGTGGACCACCTGCTCGAGATCGCGTCACCGATGCTGTTCGTCACCGGATCGAGGGATCGGTTGGCACCGCTGGACCTCTTGCGCCCGGTCCTGGAGCGGCTCCGGCGGGCCACCCTCGTCGTCGTCGACGACGGTGACCACTCTTTCGCCGTGCCAAAGAGATCCGGCCGCAGCCAGGCGGACGTGTTCGATCAGATCGGCGCCGAGACGGTGGCGTGGCTCGGGGGCCTCTAGCCCCGGAGCGCTGCGGCGAGGGAACGAGCCAAGGCCCGGTCCCGGTCGTAGCTGAGTACGGCAACGACCTCGGAGATGGGAAGCCACCGCGCTTCGTCGACTTCCTCGTTCTCGGTGAAGGTTCCCCCACGGCGAGTCATCGCCCAATAGCGGACCACTTTGTGGGCTCCGTCGAGATCGGTGTAGTCGACCGAGCCGATCTCGTCGCCGAGCGCGGCGTCGTATCCCGTCTCCTCGAAGACCTCCCGGAGGGCGGCTTCGGCTTCGGTCTCGCCCGGTACCAGCTTGCCTTTGGGGAACGACCAATCGTCGTACTCGGGGCGGTGGACGATGAGCAGTTCGACTTCACCGTCGTCACCGGGGCGGTGCAGGAGGCCGCCGGCGGCGAGGACCACGTCGACGGCCTCCACGGCCGAGACCGCATCCGGATCGGCTCCCTTGGATCGCTCGACGGCCAGCTCTTCGAGACGAAGCTGGGTGTTGAGCCCGTGAAGGGTGACGGCCTTGACCCAGGACCCATCCGATTGGAGGTCCCAGGCAAGGAGGTCGTCGGCGAGGCTCACCCGGAGTACCTCCTCCAGCCGCTCCTGGAGCTTCGGGTCGGTCACGGAGGTCACCGCTTCTACCCGGCCGTTGAGATTGCGCTGCATGAGGTCGGCCGATCCGATGAGGTACTCCACGGCCTCTCCCTCGCCGAATCGGAAGATCCGGGAATGCTCCAGGTACTTTCCAACGAGGGACCGCACCCGGATGTTCTCGCTCATGCCGGGAACCCCCGGGCGGAGACAGCAGATGCCCCGCACGACGAGGTCGATCGCGACACCGGCCCGTGACGCCTCGTAGAGCTCGTCGATGATCTGGGGATCGACGAGGTGATTGCACTTGATGACGATCCGGCCGTCTGCTCCCCGGTTCGCCTGCTTGCGGATCCGCCGCACGATCTTGCGGCGGAGGCTCGTGGGTGCCACGAGCAGACGGCGGTACTTCTTCTGTCGGCTGAAACCGGTGAGGACGTTGAAGAGCTCGCTGAGGTCGGCACCGATGTCCTCGTCGGCGGTGAGGATGCCCAGGTCCTCGTAGAGGACCGCCGTCTTCGGGTTGTAGTTGCCCGTGCCGACATGGCTGTAGCGGCGCAGGCCGCCCGACTCGCGGCGCACCACGAGCGCGATCTTGCTGTGGGTCTTCAGACCGGCGACGCCGTAGACGACATGGACGCCTGCCTCTTCCAGCATCCTGGCCCAGTTGATGTTGGCCTCTTCGTCGAATCGTGCTTTCAGTTCGATGAGCACGACGACCTGTTTGCCGGTGCGTGCCGCGGCCATCAGCGAGCGCACGATCGATCGCTCGCCGCCGAGCGCCGGATCCTCGGGATCGGAGGTCCGATAGAGGGTTTGCTTGATGGCGACGACGTCGGGGTCGTGAGCGGCCTGCGCCAGGAAGGCCTGCACCGAGGTGACGAAGGAGTCGTAGGGGCTGTGGATGAGCACGTCGTGCCGCCGCAAGAGCTCGAAGAAGTCGATCTGGTCGTTCTTGGAAGAGAGCGCTTTCTGGGTGACCGGCGAGAAGACATCGTGTTTCAGTTCGGCTCGCTCGAGGTCGTAGATGCCCCACAGACCGTTGAGGGCGAGCGGCCCCTCCGACACGTACACGGCCGAGGGGGCGAGGTCCATCTCTTCCAGGAGGAACTCGAGGACCTCCGGCGGCATCGTGCCGTCGACCTCGAGCCGGATGACCCGGCTGAAGCGGTGGCGGGTCACCAGCAGCGACTCCATCGCTTCCAGGAGATCCCCCGCCTCTTCCTCCTCGATCGCTTGATCGGCGCTGCGGGTCACCCGGAAGGGGTGGTGGGTCTCGATCTCCATACCGGGGAAGAGCCGGTCGATGTGGGCCGCGATCACCTGTTCGACCGGGACGAACCGGGTGCCGTCGCTGAGGACGATGAAGCGCGGCAGCAGCGGCGGGACCTTGACCCGGGCGAACTGATTGGCACCGGTCTTGGGGTTGCGGACCAACACCGCCAGGTTGAGCGAGAGGTTCGAGATGAAGGGGAACGGGTGAGAGGGATCGACCGCCAGCGGGGTCAACATCGGGTAGATCTCGGACTCGAACATCTCGACCAACTCGGCACGGTCGGCACCGTCGAGTTCCGACCAGTCGGCAAGACGGATGTCGTGCTCGGCGAGGGCCGGAAGGATTTCCTTGATGAACAGCCGTTCCTTGCGGTCGACGAGGCCGTGGCACCGCTCCGCGATCGCCCGGAGCTGCTCGGTCGCCGTCATGCCGTCCGGCGACGTCCGCCGCAACCCCGCGGCCTCGTGTTCCCGGAGGCCGGCCACCCGCACCTGGAAGAACTCATCGAGGTTCGAGGACACGATGGCGACGAACTTCACCCGTTCCAGCAGCGGCGTGTTGGGGTTCTCGGCGAGCGCGAGGACCCGCTCCTGGAAGTCCAGAAGCGACAGCTCTCGGTTGAAGAAGCGCGATTCCATGGTTGGGATCCCGGTCATGTTATCGGCAGGTCCCGAGTCGGTCTCAGGGGATTCTGCCGGGGCCTCAATCCGAGCCGAAGGCGTCCTCGAGGGCCCGGATCTTTTCGAGACGCCGACGGTGACGTTCTTCACCCGTGAACCGGGCGGCCAGGAAGGCGTCGATGACCTCCTCGGCGAGGCGGGGTCCGATCACCCGGCCGCCGACGGCGATCACGTTGGCATCGTCGTGTTCCACCGATTGGTGAGCGCTGTAGGTGTCGTGTGCCAGGGCACAGCGGACACCCTTGATCTTGTTGGCGGCGATCGAAGCGCCGGCTCCGGAGCCGCAGACGATGATCCCCCGTTCTGCCTTGCCGGAGACCACGGCTTGTGCCACGGCGGCGGCGGAGTCGGGGTAGTCGACCGGTTCGGTGGAGTGGGTGCCGACGTCGATCACCGCATGTCCGGCTGCGGCGAGCCGCGCAGCGAGATGTTCCTTCAGCTCGAAGCCGGCGTGATCGGCTCCCACGGCGACTCTCACGGGCAGCAGGGTAGTGGACCGCCACCCGGGGTGGTGCAGAGAGTGGCGGAGGACCCACGGGCCGTAGAATGCGCGAATGGAGCAGTTCGTGGTGACCGGTGGCACGCGCCTGATGGGCAGCGTGCCGGTCGAGGGAGCCAAGAATGCGGTCCTCAAGCACCTCGTGGCCGTGCTGCTGGCCCCGGGGGTGCACCGGCTCCACAACGTGCCCGATATCGTCGACGTCCGGCTGATGTGCCGGGTGCTGCATCACGTCGGGGCTCGATGTCGCCGCGACGACGACCTGATCGAGATCGATGTGCCCGAAGAGCTGGTGCCCGAGACTCCCATCGACCTGGTGAGGAGAATGCGGGCTTCGATCCTCGTGCTCGGGTCACTGCTGGCCCGCTGCGGCGAGGCCCGGGTGGCGCTACCGGGGGGCGACGATTTCGGTTCCCGGCCGATCGACATGCACCTCGAGGGCCTCCGGAGGATGGGTGCCACCTTCGAACTGCGCCACGGCATGCTGCACGCCTCGGCGCGAGATGGGCTGCAAGGAGCCGAGGTCTACCTGGAGTTCCCGAGCGTCGGGGCCACGGAGAACCTGTTGCTGGCCGGCGTCATGGCACGCGGGACCACCGTCATCGGCAATGCGGCGCGGGAGCCGGAGATCCAGGACCTCGCCGCCATGCTCCGGTCGATGGGAGCCGTGATCGATGGAGCGGGATCCTCGACCATCGAGGTGGAGGGGATCCCCGAGCTTCGGCCCGCATCGCACCGGGTGGTCCCGGACCGGCTCGAAGCGGGTACCTACCTCATCACGGCGGCCGCCACCGGGGGCACCGTCACGGTGACCGATTGCGTTCCAGAGCACCTCCGCATGGAGTTGCGCAAGCTCGAGGAGGCGGGCTGCGAATACGAGAGCGGCAAGGACTGGGTCACCGTCTCGGGCCCCGACCGGCCGTCGCCGGTCGACTTCGCCACCTTGCCCTATCCCGGCTTCCACACCGACATGCACCCGCAGATGGTGGCCCTTCTCGCCGTCGCCTCCGGGACGTCGGTCATCACGGAGAACATCTACGACGCCCGCTTTCGCTATGTGGGGGAACTGAACCGAATGGGGGCCGACGTGACCCTCGAAGGGCAACACGTGATCGTTCGTGGCGTGCCCCGGCTCAGCGGATGCCCGGTCGATGCCTGCGACATTCGTGCCGGTGCGGCGATGGTGGTGGCAGGGCTGGCGGCCGAGGGCTACACGACGGTGACCGAGGCGCATCACATCGACCGCGGCTACCAGGACTTCGTGCCCAAGCTTCGATCGCTGGGGGCCGACATCACCCGGGAGGTCGTCGAGGAACCGTGAGCCCTGAGCTCCTTCGGGCCCTGGCGGTCGTGGCCGCTCGGATCTCGGCATATCCGTTCGCGCTCGGTGGGAGCGCCATGCTCGAGGCCCACGGGATTCCGGTCGAAGTAGGCGATCTCGACTTCGTGATGGACCCCGCGGCATTGGCGGTTCTCGATCCGGCTCCCTGGCCCTCGGCCGGTCCCGTCGTCCGACGCGAGCCCTTCTGCAGCGAGTGGATTCTCCGATTCGAGGTGGAGGGGGTGAGGGTCGACTGTATCGGCGCGTTGCGCATCGAGGTCGGGGGCCGGGTCGTCGAGTTCCCGCTGCGGTCCGTCGGCTCCCTCCGCATCGATGAACGCGAGGTGCCGCTCGCCGATCCGGCCGATTGGTATCACCTCTACCGGTTCTACCGGCCGGACCGGGCCCGGGCCATCGCCTCGGTGTGGGACCCTGATCTCCTGGACGAGGCTGCGGTGCGGCTCGGCTTGCCTCGCGAGATCGGGTAGGTTGGTCGCCCCGATCATGGAATTCCCGTCGACGATTGGCGTTACACCAGAGATGAGCGAATCAGAAACGACCACGACCACCGCCGAGAACGAGGACACCGCCTCCGAGGTCGATCTCAACGTCCTCAACGCGACACTCGAGTACATCCGCCCGGCCCTGCAGGCCGATGGTGGGGACCTCATCCTGCTCGGCGTGAACGAGGGACGAGTGACGATTCAACTGGTGGGCGCCTGCGGCGGATGCCCCCTCTCGACGATGACGCTCACCGCCGGCATCGAGCGGATCCTGCGAGATCGGGTGCCCGGGGTGACGGAGGTCATCGCGGTCTGACCGAAACCACCACGACGTCTCCGACGTTGGTACCGGTGGGCCCGGTGTGGAGGAGGTCTCCGGTCGCGGCGAGATAGCGATTCGAGTCGTGGTCGGCGAGCGCGATTCGGGCATCCTCGCCCCGCCGGCCCCCTCGGGCCACCGTGGCCCCATCGCCGATCCCTCCGGCCGCGTTGGTGGGCCCGTCGACGCCGTCGGTCCCCAGTGAGGCGACCAATCGTCCTTCCTCACCCTCGAGCGCGATGCCGGCCGCCAGCGCCAGTTCCTGGTTACGGCCTCCCACACCGCTTCCGGACACGCGAACGGTCGTCTCGCCGGCGGCGATGAGCATCGAGGGTCCGGCGTGCCGGGCCAGGGAGGCCATTTCCCTGCCGACCTCGGCCGCTTCCCCCGCCAGCAGCGTGGTCAGGATCCTCGCCGCAACCCCCTCGGCTTCTGCGGCCCTCCTGGCGCCCTCGGCGGCATGTGCCCCGCTGGCCACGACGTGCACCGGTCCCCACGGGCCCACCGAGAGCCGTCCCGCCGCCGAGCGGAGGTGGTCGACGACTGCCGGCGGGATCTCGCCGAGGATTCCGTGGGCCGAGAGGATCTCGATCGCCGCGCCGGGTGTCGTGGGGTCGGGGACCGTGGGCCCCCCGGCGACGTCGGAGACGTCACCACCGGCAACGTCCGAGACGATGAGCGTCAGCACGGTCGCCGGTGAGGCGGCCTCGGCCAGTCGACCCCCCTTGAGGTCGGAGAGATGGCGCCGCACTGCGTTGATCTCGGTGATGGGTGCACCGCTTCGCAACAGGACGTCGGTGGTGGCGGCGAGGTCGGCCGTGGTGAGCCCGGCGGCGGGGACCTCGGCGCACGCCGAACCCCCTCCGGAGATGAGAGCGACCACGAGATCGTTGTTCGCGGCCGACGCAGCGACCTCGAGAAGGCGGCGCCCCCCGGCGAGACTTCCCGGGCCCGGTATGGGGTGTTCCCCGGCCACGACCTCGATGCCGGCCGGCGCCGGACCGGGATCGGGCGTCACCAAGGTGCCCCGGATCTCTCCCAGGGCGGCCGCCGCACCGGCCGCCATGCCGCGCGCCGCTTTACCCAGTCCCAGCAGGATCGGGGGTCTTGCACCGACCTCGACTCCGCCGAGTGCGGACCGGGTTGCCTCGACCGGGTCGACCGCGTCGAGGGCGGCATCGAGGACCCGGAGAACGAGGGAGCGGTGAGGAGGATCGTTGGCCAGGACGGCTGGGTCGAACCGCACGCTCAGAATCTAACGAGGGGCTGGGTATCCTGCGCCGGTGGCTCTCCCCACCGATCCGGAACTGCTCGTCGCCGCCGCGCTCGACGGCGACCGGCGAGCGTTGGCTCGGCTCATCACGATCGTGGAGGAGGAGCGGCCGGCTGCGGGCCGGGTACTCGCGTTGACTCACCCCCGATCGGGGGACGCCTACCGGGTGGGAGTCACCGGCGCTCCGGGCGCCGGGAAGTCCACCTTGACCGATCGCCTCATCGCCGCCCTCCGCACCGGGGGTGATCGGGTCGCAGTGCTCGCCGTGGACCCGACCAGTCCTTTCAGCGGGGGTGCCGTACTCGGGGATCGGGTCCGGATGCAGGACCATGTATCCGACTCCGGTGTCTTCATTCGCTCGATGGCCAGCCGGGGGCACTTGGGAGGTCTCTCCGCCGCCGCCCCGAAGGCGTTGGCGGTGCTGGCGGCGGCCGGCTTCCCCTGGCTGCTCATCGAGACCGTCGGCGTCGGTCAGGACGAAGTCGAGATCGCCGACACCGCCGATACCACGGTCGTCGTGGTGACGCCGGGGTGGGGTGACGGCATCCAGGCTGCCAAGGCGGGCATCCTCGAGATCGGGGACGTGTTCGTGGTGAACAAAGGTGACCGGCCGGGCGTCGACGACACCGTGGCCGATCTTCGCTCGATGCTGGCCATGGGGACCGCCCGGTCGTGGGAGCCCCCGATCGTGGTCACGGTCGCCGCCACCGGCGAGGGGACCCCGGCCCTCGTCGAAGCGGTTGGCACCCACCGGGACCACCTCGAGAGCGAGGGGCATCTGGAAGAGGTCCGGGCCCGGCGACGCCGCTACGAGTTGGAGACGGCCCTGGCGGCGGTCTTCCGGTCGCGCGCTTCCGACGCCGCTCGAGACCCCGAGCGGCAGGACGTGGTGGCGGCGGTGGAATCGGGACGGCTCGACCCGTGGTCGGCCGCCGAGCAGCTCTCGAGCGGGCGGTAGCCTGACGGGAGTCAGCCGAGGAGGTTCCGTGTCCCACGTCGACGTGGCGATGGAGGGTGCCGTCGCCGTCCTGACTCTCAACCGGCCACCCATGAACGCGTTCTCGGCGGAGCTGACGGCCGATCTCGATGCGGCGATCACTCGTTGTGAGGACGCTGCAGTGCGGGCGGTGATCGTGACAGGCAAGCCGAACTTCGCGGCGGGCGCCGATATCACCGAGTTCAAGGAGGCCATGGATGGGAGCGGCGAGGATGCCCTGGCCAACCGGCTCTCTGAGGTCGTGCGCCGCCTCGAACTGCTGCCCAAGCCCGTGGTGGCTGCGGTGCGCGGCTACGCCCTGGGCGGGGGTCTGGAACTGGCAATGGGGTGCGACGTGAGGTTCTTCGCCGAGGACGCAACGGCGGGGCAGCCCGAGATCAACCTGGGGATCATTCCCGGAGCCGGGGGCACTCAGCGACTCACCCGCCTCGTGGGCCCGGGCAGGGCCCGCGATCTGATCTACACGGGCCGATTCGTGTCCGCGGGTGAGGCGCTCGAGATCGGCCTGGCGGATCGGGTGGTCGCCGCCGACGAATTGGATGGCGCGGTGCTGGAGTACGCCGCGGCACTCGCCGCCGGCCCGACCAAGGCGATCGGCGAGGCGAAGCGGGCCATCAACGAGGGGTTGGAGATGCCGATGGACGCCGCTCTCGATCTCGAGGCGGAAGGGTTCCGGAAGGCCTTCGCCACGCGGGATGCGGCCGAGGGCGTCGCCGCCTTCCTGGAGAAGAGGAAGCCCGAGTTCAGAGGCGAGTGACCCGCTCTCGGAGACGGCGGAGGTTTCTTCGCCACACCCAGCGGAACACGGGTTGGGCCGCCCACGCCCCAATCCGGCCGCCGAAGTACCAGGGGAAGAAGATCTGCTCGCTCCATCTGACGAGCGTCGCCGTGTCGCCGATCGGTTCGAGTGAGAACGCACCCCTACCGGTGAACAGGCCGGTGTGGGCGACCGCCATGTGTCGCGGGGGATTCCACTCGGTGAACTCCATCACGTCGTGGGTCCGAAGCGGGCCGAACCGGGTGTCGACCCTCATCCGGGTCCCGATCCCCTCGCGGCGTTCTCCGAGGAACTCGATGGCGTGGGCGTCGGCCATCCATTCGACGTGATCTTCGAGGCGGGCCAGCTCTTGCCACACCACCTCTCGGTCTGCCGGGATCTCGACGGACACGGTGACCCTGCTCATGGTGGCGACCACCGTACCGCGGCCGTGGCCGCTGCCGCGAGTACGATTCCCGCGCCTGATGATCACGAAGCGGGGCCGACGCTGGCTGCGGCGTGGTGTGGTGACCACGATCCTCCTGGTCGTGTTCGTGGTTGCCGCCGCCACCTGGTTCCACTCGGAGTCCATCGAGAGCACCCTGTTCGCGGTCGAGCCCTGGGTGCCCGAGCTGGACCTCGAGGTCGTCGCGGTCGACGAGGGAAGGGTGACACTGTCGAGGACCGATGCCGTCGCCCGCGACGGGGTCTGGGGTCTGGAATGGGCCGGCGGGTATGCGGTTCTCGGGGACGTGATCGACGGCGACGGCGCCACGGTGACGCGTCTCGTGTCGTTTCGGGACGGCGAACCCCCCGTCGGGGATCCCGCGGCTCTCGATCCTTTCGCCGTTCCCACGGATCCCAACGACGTCGGTGTCGACTTCCGCGAGGTCGTTTTCGACGGACCGCTGGGCCGATACCCGGCCTGGGAGACATCGGGCCTCGACGACACGTGGGTCGTTTTCATCCACGACAAGGGCACCAACCGCCGGGAGGCACTCCGCCTGCTCCCGACGGTGGCGGACATGGGTTTCTCGACCTTCGTGATCTCCTACCGGAACGACCCGGAAGCACCCGAAGGGGGCCGCCGGTACGACCTCGGCGACAGCGAGTGGGAAGACGTCGAAGGAGCGGTGCTCCATGTGCTCGGATCCGGTGCCCAGGACGTCGTGCTGGTGGGATACGGGATGGGGGCGACGATGGCGTCGTTGTTCCTCCATCGATCGGCGTGGGCCGACCGCGTCCAGGGAATGGTCTTCGACGCTCCCTTGATCGACCCGGGCAGGGTCGTCGATGCCGAGTCTGAGCGGCGCAACATCCCGGGTGCGCTCACCGGTCTGGCCAAGGCGTTCGCCGACATGCGCTTCGGCGTCGAATGGAACGTGCTCGATCAGGTGCGACGGGCCGACGAGTTTGCCGTCCCGATCCTCGTTCTCCACGGCGAAGCCGATGAGATCGCTCCGGTGGGCGGCAGTCGGGCCTTCGCCGATGCGCTGCCGGGGTTGGTGACGCTCGAGATGTTCGAGGATGCCGGGCATTTCGAGTCGTGGAACGTCGATCCCGACCGGTACGAGGAAGCGGTCCGGGCGTTCCTCGCCGATGTTGCCCTCGGACGGTCCGACCTGGACGTCATCGTCCCTGAGGGCTCGGGAGGTCTCTGAGGGCTCCCCTCCGATCGGGGGACCGGTACTCTCGACCCGCCGATGCTGTATCTCGACCACGCCGCCACGACGCCGCTGCGGCCCGAAGTCCGCGAGTCGATGCTGCCGTGGCTGACCGACGGCTACGGCAATCCGTCGGGGATCCATGAGGTTGCCCAGCGGGCCAAACGCGCGGTGGACGAAGCGCGGGAATTGGTTGCAGCCCTCCTCGAGGTCGCCGATCCCCTCGAGATCGTCTTCACCGGTGGGGGCACCGAGTCAGACAACCTCGGTGTAGCCGGCCCCGCCCTTGCGGGTGGCTCCCGCGGCAGTGTGGTGACCACGGCCGTCGAGCATGAAGCGGTGCTGGAGACTGCGCGGTTTCTTGGGCGGCTCGGCTGCCCCGTGCGCATCCTGGGGGTCGACGCGACGGGGCGTGTCGATCCCGCCGCTGTGGCGGAGGTCGTGGATGCCGAGACGGCGGTCGTCTCGGTCATGGCGGCCAACAATGAGACCGGTGTTCGTCAGCCGGTGGCCGAGGTGGTTGAGGCCGCGGCCGAGCACGGGGTTCCGGTGCACAGCGATGCG
>JBFELU010000072.1:0-12864 GCA_041551965.1 Acidimicrobiia bacterium | reverse complement strand
CGGAGGCCGCCAGGTACTCGGCCGCCAACTCGAGATCGGTGACGTACTGGCCACCGATCTCCGGGTCGTAGGTCTCATCGCACCAACCCGAGTAGTTCACGAACGACCCGCACTGGGTGAGGAACTGCATCTGATAGAAGGGATCCTCGCCCCATGAGAACCAGTCGTGGATCAGCAACGGGAGCTCACCCTCGGTCGCCCGAGCGTTGAAGTCGCCATCTGGAAGCACCTGCACCTCGACGTCGATGCCGATCTGGCGCAGGTTCTCCTGGATCAACACGGCGGCTTCTTGGTCGACCGGTCGCGACTCGCGCACTGCCAGGACCAGGTTGACGTCCGTCTCACCGGAGGCCGCCAGGTACTCGGCCGCCAACTCGAGATCGGTGACGTACTGGCCGCCGACCGCCGGGTCGTAGGTCTCCATCCCCGAGGTGACCACGCCGCCGGCGGGGGCCGCCAGGCCGAACATGACCTGATCGATGAGCGCCTCGTACGGCACCGCGTGGAGGATCGCCCGGCGAACGTCCACGTTGGGGATCAGGTTCACGTTCATCGCCATGTAGGCGACGCCCGTGGTCGGGATGTCGTAGACCACGACATTCGGGTCTGTCTGCAACTCGGGAATGAGCCGCTCCGGAATGCCGGTGGCCAAGTCGATCTCACCGGTGCGCACCAGCTGCGCCCGCTGGTTGCCGTCCGGGACCGTCCGAATCACGACGCCGGCGTTGGGGATGTTGTCCGCATCCCAGTAGTAGGGGTTCGGGGACAGCACGACCTGGGTGTCGGGGCTGAAGTCCGAGATGTAGTACGGGCCCGATCCCGCGCTCCTGTCGAAAAGGTAGTCGAAACCCCACTGGTCCTCGTCGGTGGCGTTGGCCTCGACGAGCGCCTGGTTGAGGGCCCCGAAGACCTGGAACGTCATGAACCGCTCGAAGAGCGGGCTCTGCACCTTGGCCTTGACCTGGAACGTGTAGTCATCGATCACGGTCAACTGGTCCGCCGAATCAATCCCAACGAACGGCAGCAGCAAGAAGATGTACCCCGGGCCCTCGATGGAGCGACGGAAGATGTACTCGTAGTCGCTGGCCGTCACATCGGTACCGTCGTCGAACTTGGCGTCCTGACGCAGATAGAACGTCGCCAGCATGCCGCCGTCGTCGGTCAGTTCGATCTCGTAGGACTCGGCCCCGGCACCGATGTGCTCGGTCCGACTGCTTTCCACGCGGCCGTCCGGCAGCACGGACTGCGCCTGCGTGATCAGTGGTTCGTAGACCGCGCCGGTCACGGCGTATGCAGCCGTCGTCCGGAACGTGTGCGGCTCGACCAGGTTTGTTGTATCAGTCAACGCCACCACCATGATCGGCTTCTCGGCCGCCGCCGCCGTGGTCGTCGTCTCCTCAGCAGCCGTGGTCGTCGTCTCCTCTCCACCAGCCGCCGTGGTCGTCGTCTCCTCAGCAGCCGCGGTGGTGGTGGTGTCGGCGTCGTCGTCGTCACCGCACGCAGCGGCCACGAGTGCCAGGGCGAGCAGCAAGGTAGATACCTTGATACCGCCCGACCACCGTCTCCTCTTCCTCATGCTGTTTCCCTCCCTCGATTGCACCTGAGCCCAGCCCCAGAGGGGCGGGTCGAAAAAAATATACAGGAGTAGCCCCGAACTCGCGCCGGCCGGAGGTTCCTCAGAAGGTGAGGATGTCGTCGAGTCGGGTCCCCGGCGGGTGCTCGACAACCTCCGCATCCCTGCGGTAGGTCCGGGCCGCGGCGCCGTCCAGTCGGATCCGGTCGCCGTCGACGTGGATCATGGCGCCTTCGCGCAACGCCACCACCACCGCGTCGTTCATCTCGAGAAACTCGAGAATCCTCTCCTCACGCGTCTCTCCCTGATGCGACGAATCGGGGTCTCGATCCACGTAGTGCGGGTTGATCTGGAAGGGGACGAGACCCATCGCCGCAAACGAGGGCGGTTCCACGATCGGCATGTCGTTCGTGGTCATGATCGTGGGGCAGGCCACATTGGTTCCGGCGCTGGTCCCGACGTAGGGGAGGCCGCCGCGCACTGCGTCCCCGATCGCCTCGAGCATCCCGGTGTCGTACAGGCGATCGAGGAGCCGAAAGGTGTTCCCCCCTCCGATGAACACCGACCCGGCCTTCTCGAGTTGCCCCAGAGGATCGTCACTCCGGTCGGCCCACACCGCCTCCACCCCCAGCCGGCAAAGGCGGTCGCAAGCCTTCTCGCCGTAGGCCTCCTCATCGTCGAGGGCAAACGGCACAAACAGCACCGGTGCCGCTTCCTCCAGGAACCCGGCGAGGACGCCGGCGCAGTGGTCCAAGTACCCCCCGTCCGGTCCGGTCGAGTTGCTGATGAGCAGGAGCCGCACGCCCGGACCCTACACCCGCCGATCGACCGCCCTAGATTGGTGCCACTCGACAGGGGGTGATCGATGGGGGCCCGTGCCCCAGAGAGCGTCGGGGCCGAGAACGAGCCTCGGACGAGAGCCGATTGGGTCGACCGCAAGCTGCGCGAGGCGATCCTCTCCGGAGACCTGGCACCGGGCCAGCGACTGCACACCGGGGAGCTGTCGAAGCGCTGGTCGGTGAGCCAGACCCCGCTGCGCGAGGCAATGCAGCGTCTCGCCGTCGACGGCCTCGTCGAGATCAGCCCGCAACGGGGTGCGCGGGTCGCCCCCGTCTCCTTGAAGGACTCCTACGACGTGCACGAGCTCCGAGTGGTGCTGGAGCCGATGGCGCTGCGGTCGGCCATGGAACATGGGTCCCACGAGTGGCTCGCCGCGCTCGAGGACGCCTACGAGGTCCTCACCGACGAGCTGCGGCGGGGAGCGCCCGATCGGGGTGCCATCGAGGAGTCCCACCGCCGATACCACCTGACTCTCATCGAGGCGTGCGACTCCCCCTGGCTGTTGCGAATACTGGATCTCTTGAACTCACACATCATTCGCTACTGGACGCTGACCGCCGCCCCGCGGCGCAACACCGACGAGGTACTGGAGGAGCACCGTCGGATCCAGACCTTCGTGACCGAGGGGAAGACCGATGTCGCCGTGGCCGAACTGACCGCCCACCTCCAGAACGCCCTCCATTCGGTCGCCGAGAGAATGGGGGAGCAGCCCGACTAGCGGGCCGCCTTGGCAGCCGTCAACCGCTCCTCCGCCAGCGCCACCGCCGCCCGGCGGGTCGTGACGCCATCGCGGCTCGCCCGCTCCAGCACCTCGGTGGTGGTCTCGCCGATCTTGCGAACCCGCTCCAATGCTCGATCCGAGGAATAGCCCTCGGGCTTGAGCTCCTCGACGATGTTGATGATGCCGCCGGCGTTGGCGATGAAATCGGGGGTGTAGAGGATCCCGGCCTCGGACAGCCGATCGGCGTCGGCGGCCTCGCCGAGCTGGTTGTTGGCTGCACCGACGATCGCCTTGCACCGGAGGCGAGGGATCGTCGCAGCGTTGATTCCGGCCCCCAGGGCGCAGGGCGCCACGATGTCGCAGGGAACCTCCAGGATTTCAGATGGGTCGACGGCGGTGATCCCGAGATCACCAGCGGCCTTGGCGACGGCGGCGCGGTCCACATCGGCAGCCACCACCTCACACCCGGCTCCCACGAGCAGCTCGACCAAGGTCCCGCCGACCTTGCCGACCCCTTGCACCGCCACCGTGCGGCCCGTCAGATCGGAGGTGTTCCACAGATGCTCCGAGGTCGCCCGCATCGCGGCGAGGACGCCGTGCGCCGTCACCGGCGACGGATCGCCCGAACCGCCCATGGCCACCGGGAGGCCGGTGACATGACGGGTGGAGCGGGCCACCACCACCATGTCCTCGACCGTGGTTCCCACGTCTTCGGCGGTCACATAGGTGCCCCCGAGGGCGTCGACCGCCCGGCCGAAGGCCTCGAGGAGGTCCTCGGTCTTGTCGGTGCGGGGATCCCCGATGATCACCGCCTTGCCGCCCCCGAGCGGGAGCCCGGCTCCGGCCGCCTTGTAGGTCATGGCACGCGAGAGACGCAACACATCGGTCAGAGCCTCGTCGACGGTGGCGTAGGCCCGGTAGCGGGTCCCACCCAAGGCCGGGCCGAGCGTGCTCGAGTGCACCCCGATCACCGCCCGCAGCCCGGTGTCCGAGTCCGAGGCGAACCACAGGCCCTCGTGCCCCCGATCCGCCAATTCCTCGAAGATCTGCACCACGACCGCCTGTCTCGCTTCCCGTAAAATATAGATTCTCTATGACCATCTCTGCCGGGCCGGGTTCCCTCTTCGAGGCGCTGGACCGCCTCCCCGCCGTCGGGATCCTGCGCGGCAGCCCGGTTGCCCACCTCGGGGCCATCGCCGCAGCAGCCGTTGCCGCCGGCTTCACCGTCCTCGAGGTCACCCTCGACTCCCCCGGCCCGCTCGAGGGCATCGGGCTCCTCCAGAAGGCCCACCCCGATTTGGTGGTCGGCGCCGGGACGGTCCGCACCGAAGCCGAAGCAGAAGAGGCCATTGCCGCCGGTGCCCGGTTCATCGTGACCCCGATGCTCGATCCCGAGGTCGTCACCACCTGCGTCACCGCCGGCATCCCGGTCGTTCCCGGTGCCGCCACACCGACGGAGATCTGGCGAGCCCTCGATCTGGGCGCCTCCGCTGTCAAGGTGTTCCCGGCCCGCGAGTTGGGCGGGCCCGCATACTTGCGAGCGGTCCTGGGACCCCTCGGCCGCCCGCCCCTGGTACCCACCGGTGGGGTCGGGACCGACAACGCCGCTGCGCTCCTCGAGGCCGGCGCCCTCGCCGTCGGCGTGGGCGGGTCGGTGTTTCCCGCAGATGCACTCCGCGACGGCGATGCGGGACGGGTAGGGTCGCTGGCGTCCGCCCTCGTTCGGTCTATCACATGAGTCACGACATCGTCACCCTCGGTGAGGCCATGCTCCGGATGTGGGTTCCCGCCGGCGAGCGTCTGGAGGACTCCCCGGCCTACCGTGTTGCCGTTGCCGGCGCCGAGGCCAACGTCGCCATGGCGGCCGCCCGGATGGGGGCGAACACCGCGTGGCTCTCGTCCCTCCCCGACAACCCACTGGGACGGAGGGCCGCCCGGGAGATCGCCTCCCACGGTGTCGACGTGAGCCACGTCCACTGGTCCGCCGCGGGCCGGATGGGCACCTATTTCGTGGAGCTGAGCGTTCCTCCCCGGCCGATCACCGTCGTCTACGACCGAGCCGGCTCGGCCGCCTCCCTCATGGATGCCGCGTCCGTGGCCTGGCCGGTGGTCGAGGGGGCCCGAATCCTCCATCTCAGCGGCATCACGCCGGCCCTCTCCCCGTCGTGTCTGAGGCTGTCCCAGGAGCTGGTCGAGCGGGCCCGAGCCGCCGGGGTGCGAGTGTCGATCGACGTCAATTACCGACGCATGCTCTGGGCTCCCGAGGAGTGCCGGGAGGCGCTCATCGACTTGGCCTCCGGAGCCGATCTCCTCATCGTCACCGCCGAGGACGCCCGGGACGTGCTCGGTCTCGACGGCTCATCCGACGCCGTACTCGATGGAGTCCGCTCCCTGATCCCCACCGACCGCACCGTCTTGACCGTCGGTGACGCCGGAGCCCACTGGGACGACCGGGGATCGCGCGGCGCCGCGCCCGGGTACCCCGCCGATGCCCTCGACCGGATAGGCGCCGGGGACGCCTTCGCCGCCGGCGTCCTCCTCGGCCTCCTCGACGACGACCTGCCCTCGGGCATCGAGATGGGTCTCGCCATGGCGGCACTCAAGCTGGGGATCCACGGCGATCAGCTCACCGTCAGCCGCGCCGAGGTGGAGCAGTTGATGAGGGGCCACGACCGGGAGGTGTCGCGATGAAGGAGCTGTCTGTCGCGATTCGGGCGATGGAACGGTCCGGTATCCGAGTGATCATGGACCTGGCTGCTCGGCAAACCGACGTGCTCAACCTCTCGGTGGGCGAGCCGAACTTCCAGACGCCGCCGCACATCATCGAAGCCGCAGCCAAGGCGATGGCCGATGGGTACACCAAATACACGCCTAATCGCGGGCTGCCGGACGTCCGCGAGACGATGGCCGCCAAGATCGCCCAACGCAACGGATTCGAAGTCGGCGCCGACCAGATCGTCGTGGGGTCGGGAGCGGTAGGGGGCATCGTGGAGAGCCTGATGGCCATCTGCAACACCGGGGACGCCGTACTCATCCCCGACCCCGGATGGCCCAACTACGCCATGATGGCCTCGCTCATCGAAGCCCAAGCCGTCTTCTACCCACTGCTTCCCGAAGAGGGGTTCCTGCCCGACTTCGATACCCTCGACGGCCTCTGCCGAGCCCACCCCAACGCCAAGGTGCTCCTGGTCAACTCGCCTTCGAACCCGACCGGGGCGGTGTTCGATCGATCGGTGATGAGCTCGCTGCTCGAGGTGGCTCAACGCCACGACCTCTACGTCGTGTCGGACGAGTGCTACGAAGACATCATCTTCGAGGGCGAGCACATCAGCCCGGCTTCCCTCGACGACTCCGGTCGCGTCGTGAGTGTCTTCAGCGTCTCGAAGTCGTATGCGATGACCGGCTGGCGGATCGGCTACGCCGCCGTGTCACCCGAACTGGCACCCCTCATGGAGAAGCTCCAAGAGGGTCTGGTCTCGTGTGCCAATGCCGTCGGGCAGAAGGCGGCCCAGGCCGCCATCCAAGGCGACCAAACCTGCGTCCGCGAGATGCGGGACTCCTACCACCAACGCCGGGACCGATCCGTGGAGTTGCTGTCCGAGGCGGGGCTCCTCCTGAGCACCCCTCACGGAGCCTTCTACGTGATGGCCGACACCTCGCCGACCGGGATGGAGGGGTACGAGCTCTGCCGGCGGCTCGTCACCGAGTACGGGGTGGCGGCCGCCCCCGGGGAGACCTTCGGACCGAGCGGGACCGGCATGGCCCGCATCTCACTGGCCACTGCGCTCGACGACCTCGAGGCGGGCATCGGCCGGTTTGCGGAGGCCGTGAGAGCCTGGTCCTGAGCGTCGCGGGCGTCGGGGCTTCCGGCCCTGGTCCCCGCAGCGTCCGCGGGGCATCCTGAGCACAGAGTTCGACGAACGGGGAGGCTTGGTCCTCCCCGAGTGGGAGGACCAATGGGGTTTCGGATCAAGCGCGTAGGGGTACTCGGCGCCGGCGTGATGGGACAGGGCATCGCCGCCCATCTCGCCAATGCCGGCATCCCCTCCTATCTGTTCGACATCGCACCCGGTGAGTTGACCCCGGAAGAGGAGGCCAAAGGCCTCACGCTCGGCGATCGCCCCGTCAGGAACCGCATCGCCGCCGCCGGCAAGCAGACCATGCTCAAGGCCAAACCGGCTCTGCTCTTCAAGAGCGGTCTCGCCGACCTCGTCACGCCGTGCAACTACGAAGACGACGCCGCATTGCTCGGGGAGTGCGATTGGATCGTCGAGGCCGTCGTGGAGCGGCTCGACATCAAGCAGAAGGTTTTCGCCATGGTCGAGAAGCACCGCAAGCCGGGAAGCGTCGTGTCCTCGAACACCTCCGGCCTCTCGGTGGCCGACATGGCCGAGGCCCGCGGCGAGGACTTCCGGCGTCACTTCATGGTGACCCACTTCTTCAATCCGGTCCGTTATATGCGGCTGCTGGAGATGGTGGCGCTGCCCGAGACGGATCCCGATCTGTTTGCGGCGATGGCCGACTTCGGAGAGAACGTCCTCGGCAAGGGGATCGTCTACGTCAAGGACACCCCCAACTTCGTGGCCAACCGCATCGGAACCTTCGGGATGACGTCGGTCTTCCACTGGATGTCCGAGCTCGGGATCGGCGTGACCGAGACCGACAAGGTGTTCGGGTCGGCGATGGGACGGCCCAAGTCGGCGATCTTCCGGACCGCCGACGTCGTCGGCCTCGACACGATGGCCCACGTGCTCAACACCATCGCCGAGGGCTGCCCCGACGATCCGTGGATAGACCGCTTCGTCCTCCCGCCCCCATTTGCGACGCTCGTGGCGGAGGGCCGCCTGGGCGCCAAGACCGGCGCCGGCTTCTACAAGAAGACCAGGGATGCCGGCGGCAAGACGCAGATCCTGGCCCTCGACTTCGACACCATGGACTACGTCGAACAGCCGGACGCCAAGCTTGCGTCGATCGGAGCGGCCCGCGTCAAGGACACCACCGCCGAGAAGGTCAAGGAGATGGTGTGGTTCGACGACGATCACGGCCGCCTGGCGTGGAAGGTCACCGCCGAAATCTGCATCTACGCGGCCCAGTTGCTCGGCGAGATCGCCGACGACATCGTCAACATCGACCGCGCCCTCCGGTGGGGGTTCGGCTTCGAGATGGGCCCCTTCGAGACCTGGGACGCCATCGGGCTCGAAGCCTCCGTCAAGCGGATGCGCGAAGAGGGCATGGAGGTACCCGACATCGTGGAACACCTCCTCAAGCGCGGCCAGGGCTCCTGGTATGTGACCCGAGACGGCGTCCGGAGGTACTGGGACGTGGTCGAGGAGGACTACGTGCCGGAACCGGTCGCCGAGCGGCTCATCTTCCTGCCATCGCTCGCCGACCGGGAAATGATCATGGACCGCAACGACGGGGCCACCCTCTACGACATGGGCGACGGGGTGGGATGCGTCGAGTTCCACACGAAGATGAACTCGCTCGACCCGTCGATCTCGGAGATGCTCGAGAAGGGCTGCGACATGGTCGAGGCCGGCGAGCTGATCGGTCTCGTGGTCGGTAACGAAGCCTCCAACTTCTCGGTGGGAGCCAACGTGGGCCTGATCGCCATGGCGGCTATGAACCAGCAGTGGGATCAGATCGACGAGGCGTTGGTCGAGCTGCAACGGGTCGTCATGAAGATGAAGTACTGCGACGGTCCCGTCGTGGTGGCGCCTCGGGGGATGGCACTCGGCGGCGGTTGCGAGATCGTGATGCACGGCAGTGCGGTGCGGGCCTCGGCCGAGAGCTACATCGGGCTGGTGGAACTCGGGGTGGGGGTCATTCCTGCCGGAGGCGGCTGCAAGGAAATGGCCTTCCGCTTCTACGGGAGCATCCCGCCCGGGGTGAAGGCAGACACCTTTCCCTTCATGGAGAAGATCTTCACCACGATCGGGACGGCGACCGTGTCGACCAGTGCCGAGGAGGCCCGCGATCTGGGGTTCCTCACGGCGACCGATCGCATCACCCTGAACTCCGATGCGGTACTGGCCGACGCCAAGGCCGACGTGCTGGCAATGGCAGCGACAGGTTTCAGGCCCCCGCTGCCCGGCACCGTGCCGGTCCCCGGGGAGGGTGGCATCGCCGCTCTCACGGTGGCGATCCACGGCATGCGTGAGGGCGGATACATCAGTGAATACGACGAGCACATCGGAAAGAAGCTCGCGACCGTCCTTTGCGGCGGTTCGGTGCCGAACGGCACCCGGAGGACCGAGCAGGACTTCCTCGACCTCGAGCGCGAGGCTTTCCTGAGCCTCTGCGGCGAGGAAAAGACGATGGCTCGCATCATGCACATGTTGGAAACCGGCAAGCCGCTGCGGAACTAAGGAGCACAGCAATGAGTACAGGAGTCGTCGTGACTCACGCCTACCGCACTGCGGTGGGGAAGGCACAACGGGGCGCCCTCAGCCAGACCCGCCCCGACGAGCTGTTGGGCCTGCTCATCGAGGGGTTCCTGAAGCGAGTCCCCGAACTCGATCCCGCCGTCATCGACGACGTGATCATCGGCTGTGCCATGCCGGAGGCCGAGCAGGGTATGAACGTGGCCCGCATTGCCGCGCTGCGTGCCGGGATGCCGGTCGAGGTTCCCGGGATGACGATGAACCGGTTCTGCTCCTCCGGCCTGCAGACGCTGGCCACCGGAGCCGCCCAGATCGGCGCCGGTTTCTCGGAGGTCGTGCTCAGCGGTGGTGTCGAGTCGATGACGATGGTCCCGATGGGCGGCCAGAAGCCGGCACCGAACCCGTGGCTGTCCGAGAACTTCACGACCGCCTACGAGTCGATGGGCATCACCAGTGAGAACGTGGCCGCCCGCTACAACGTGACCCGCGAAGATCAGGATTCCTTTGCGCTCGAGTCGCAGAACCGGGCCGTGGCTGCGCTCCGGGAGGGGCGTTTCAAGGAGGAGATCATCCCGATCGAGACGCGGCTCAACGGGCGGGACATCGTCTTCGACACCGACGAGGGCCCTCGGGAGAGCACCCTCGAAGGTCTGGCGAAGCTGCGGCCCGCCTTCAAGACCGACGGTGCCTCGACCGCGGGCAACTCCTCGCAGATGTCCGACGGCGCGGCAATCGAGCTTCTCATGAGCAGAGAGAAGGCCGCCGACCTGGGCTTCGAGCCTCTCGCCGAGCTGATCACCTTCCAGGTGGCAGGGGTCCACCCCGACGAGATGGGAATCGGGCCCTCGGTGGCGATCCCCAAAGCCGTCGAGGCGGCCGGGATCACCCTCGAGGACGTGGGGCTCGTCGAACTCAACGAGGCGTTCGCCAGTCAGGCGCTCTACTGCATTCGGGAGCTCGGGCTCGACCCCGAGATCGTGAACGTCAACGGCGGTGCCATCGCACTGGGCCACCCGCTCGGATGCACCGGCGCCAAGCTGACCGCCACGTTGCTCCACGAGATGCAGCGCCGCGAGGTGGAGTACGGCATCGTCAGCATGTGCATCGGCGGTGGCATGGGCGCCGCCGCGGTGTTCCGAAGGGCGAACGGGGCCGGGTAGGGGACGCCCGGAGGAGTCGAGAGGCCCCCTCCACCATCGCCTGCGGCGATGGCACTCCCCCCGGGGGGGAGGCACCCCACCTTTGGTACACTCGCGCGGCTCCGGGCCCGTAGCTCAGCTCGGTTAGAGCGCATCCCTGATAAGGATGAGGTCGCTGGTTCGAATCCAGCCGGGCCCACTCCTCAGGACTCTATGACTTGCGGGGGGTCTGGATAGGTTGGGTTTTCGGGTGGGTGAGTGACACACCCACCCGAAAGAGAGAAACGGGCCTCGGAGCTTGAACTCCGGGGTGTCCCGGGGGCTCTGTCGTGTTCGGATCCGGTAGGTGGCGTCAGGAGGCGTCTTCGCTGAGGCCGATCTCGATGCTGTACGAGGCGTTCCCGCGCGTCGACCCAACTGTGATCCAGTATTCGCCGCCCGCCTCGAGTTCGAGATCGACCGTCGTTGCCTCGCTCGCCAGCAGCTCGCCTCCAGGCCCGTAGACCGAGAACACTGCGTTGCTTTCGGGTGAGCTGATGGTGGCGTACAGCGTGTCGCCCTTGCAGCACGACCGGTAGTCGACGACGTAGGCGTCCTGGGTGCCTCGCACGATGGCGCCGTCGCGGGCCACGGCGACACCTCCCAGCTCAGGGGCCAGGGCTTCGACCAGGTAATAGGCCCTCGGGTCGGTGGCGACGTCACCGTCCGGCGAGCAGCCCGGCCCAAACCCGGCACCGATGTGGCGAACCACTGCGGTGTCGGGAGGCTGGAAGCCGGAGGGGCCGGTGGCGAAGCACAGGATCCCGAACTCTCCGTTACCCGCCTCGAGTTGCCACCACGCCCCCTCGACCCACTCGAAGAGGTTCAGCCCGACCTCGGGCCGGTATACGCTCACGGCCGCCGTCACCTCACCGATCGTGCTGCCGACCGTGATACCCGGCATCACCGTCGCGATACCGCCGGGTTGCCCGCCAAAGGAGAACCCGTTCAAGCACACCGGGTCGCACAGGAGCCCGCCGGGTGTCGTATCGGGCTTGCCCACGTCGTTGGAGAAGTAGAGGGTGAATCCCGAGCCCGGGGTCCGCACCCCTTCGGTGACGTCGCCCCACACCACCCGACGCCGTTCGGCACCGGGGGTGTTCGGATCTGGCTCCCATCCGGAGTCGAAGACGGGAGGCCACAACCAGTCCGTCATCACGGCGACGACCTCGTCGTCGTCCACACCGTGCCCGAATCCCAGCGGGAAGAACGCATCGCCCACGCTGAAACCGTTGTGGCCCAGGACCACGAACTGGGCCGCGATCCTCCGATCGTCGCCCACGTCGTCGGGCTCGACCAACCCCGACGATGCCTCACAGGGAGCGGCGATCAAGAACCACGATGCAACCCATGCCGTGCCGTCACCGACGACGACTTCGAACCACGGCCGACCCTGCTGGTCGTAGGCCCCGGCACCCGTGTTGCGGACGCCCGTGGCATCGAACGCCAGGTCCCCGATGTCCTCGAACTCGGTTCCGGGCCCCGCCCGCAGATTGAGCGTGTCGTCGGAAGCGGTCCCGGTCACACAGAACTCGCCGACGGCGACGTCGAAGCCACCGGCGATCGTGGTCGACGAGCCCGCGGTTCCCTGTGAGGCGAGGCTGGTCGTGGTGGTTGGGGCAGAGGTGGATGGAGCCGCCGTCCCCTCCGTCGACGAGGAGGAACCTGGAGCCGTTGTGGTCGACGTGCCCGTCGAGTCGCCACACGCAACGACCACGAGCGCCATCACCAGCACCAGTCGACTGATCATCCGGTTGTTGCCCATGGCCCTCCTTGAAAGGACAGACGGCCACTTCGGTCCGGAGTGGCCGTGCGGAACGGTCACTGTAGCGAACGGATGGTTTCGCCGTCGGGGCGAACCGCACCATCGCGCCTCGAACAAGGTTCCTGTCGGATGATCCCGCACTGGGCCATGTCCTGGAGCCGTTGCACGCGCTCTGCGGTCGTGGGGTGGTTACTGAAGAAGTGGTCGATCCCACCCATCCCTCCGGCGCCGCGGCAGCGGAATGCCTTGAGCGGATCGGCGATGCACAACTGTGCCGTCGACGGATTCACCTCCATCGGGATCCGGCTCGTCCCCTGCTCCAGGTTGGCGAGCGCCTGGGCCAGCGCGAACGGGTAGCCGGTCATCTCGGCACCGCTGCGGCCTGCCTCGTACTCCCGAGCCCT
>JBFELU010000071.1:0-13297 GCA_041551965.1 Acidimicrobiia bacterium | reverse complement strand
CCTCGAGGAGGAGGATCCGCTCCTCGAGGGACGCGATCTCGGAGCGGGCCGCGTCGAGTTCGGAGACGGGGTCCCCGAGCCGGGCCAGGGCGCGGCGGGCGGATTCGAGTTCTCTCCCGAGCTCCAGCATCGTCCGGCGAGCCTCGGTCAGATCTTCGTCCTCACCGTTGCCGTTGCGGTGGACCGCGGCCTGAAGTTCTTGCAGCCGGATCACCGTGTCGGCCAGCTCTTGCTGGGCGGCGTGGAGGTCCTCATCGCGGGCCGCAAGGCGGGTCTTCCAGTCCTTGGCGTTGTCCCCTTTGGTCCGGTCGCCGCGCAGGAGCCACCCCAGCAGGATCCCGAGAGCCGCACCGGCGGCAGTCAGTGCCCAGGTCAAGCGAGTGCCTCCACGTGTATCCCGTATTCACACCATCGACCCGCGAGGGCGTCTCCTTGACGGTTGTGACGGCGCTGTCGCTTCAGCGGCGGGCGGCCAGTGCCCGGGCCTGGGGGATCCATTCGTCGTCTTCGATGCGATCCGGATAGATCCCCAGGAGGGCTCGAACGGCCTCCAGTCTCTCCCCGGACAGATTGGCCACATCCTCGAAGGTGAGGATGTCCAGATCGTTCAGCATCCGCTCGAGTGCCGGTCCGATCCCCTTGATCACCTTGAGATCGTCCGGATGACGAGGTGGGGGCGGTGCCTGCTCCAGGGCGGCCACTCGCCCCGACAGGTAGGCGATGCGAGCCTCCTTGTCTTCGAGGACCGATCGCTGGTGGGTGAGCCGCGCCTCGAGGCGAGCCGTGGCCTCGGTGATTCGCTCTTCGAATTGGGCGGCGATGCGAGCCTCGGCGCGGGCGATCTGTGCCTCGATATCGTCCGAAGGCACCCCGTCGGTCGGAGCCGGCGTCGTCACCGGTGCGGCGGGTTCTGGGGCCGGTGCGGCCGCCGGAGCGGCCTCCGGCTGCGGGGCCGCCAGCATCCGACCGAGTCGGGATGCCTCTGATTCCCAGCGGCGGGCGGCCTCGTTCGATTCATCGAGAGTGGCGTGGACCCGATCGAGCTCTTCCTCGAGCTCCTTGATCCGAGAGTCCCGGTCGTCGGACACCGTGGCGGCTCGTTCCGCCGCGGCGAGGCGTTGCTGGAGGCGAGTGGTTTCGGCCTCGCGCGTCGCCGAGACAGCCTCGAGTTGCGCCTGAAGCTCGGCCGCTTCGGACTCCTTGGCGACCAGGCGATCCGAGACGCCTTCGAGATCATCGAGCCGCTCCCTCAATTCGGCGATCAGGTGATCGCGAGCGGCGAGCTCGCCGGACACGTCGGGACCTTCGGTCGCGCCGGCCTCATCCAGGGCGTTCTGGAGCTCGGCGACCCGGCCTTCCAGCGCCGTGCGATCGTTGTTTCTCGCTTCGAGTTCGGCCCGTGCGGCGGAGAGCGCGCGCTCCAAATCGGCGGCCCGATCGTCGGCCTCCCGATGCGCTTCATCGGTCTCCCGTCGGGCGTCCTCCAAAGCGGCCTTGTAGGCCTCGATCCGACCTTCAAGGTCCTGTGTGCTCGAGCCGGCCTGGCTCCGCACGGCCTCGAGTTCCGCTTCAGTGCTGCGTCTGACCCCGGCGAGTTCCGTTTCGAGCTCGGCGGCCCTGGTTTCGGCCTGGTCGGCGAGCGACCTCATCTGCTCGATCTCGGCTTCCGAGGCGGCGAGATCACCCCTGACGGTGTCGAGTTCGGTCTCGAGCGAGACCGTGCGTTCTTGGGAATCCCGAATCGCGGCCTGCGCCGCCGCTTGCGCGGCATCGGCCGAAGCGACCGCAACACGACGGCGGTGCCGGCTCTTGATTCCTCCAAACAGAAGACCGAGGATGAGCCCGAGAAGGCCGGCGCCGCCCAGCCAGAGCCACACCCACGGCGCGTCGAAGATATCAAACATCCTGCCACGGAGTGTAGGGAGCGCGACGGTCGCGCGTCGACGTGTAGCTTGAAGGCATGGAGGTGCGACGCGCTGCCAAGGAGGACCTGGTTGCGATCCACCGGGTGGCTCATGCCGCGGTGTGGGATTCGTTTGCCGGCCTTCTCAAGCCTTCCACCATCACCGCCCTCTTGGAACGTGAGTTCTCCCCCAGCAATCTGCGCCGCCGCATGCTCGCCGGTCGGGTGGTCGTCGCCACGCGACCGGATCGAGGGGTCGTGGGCTTCGCCGACGCCTCACTCGGGGAGGACCGGGTCGAGCTGGCGGCCCTCTCGACCCTCCCGGAGGAGCGGCGCCGAGGGGTGGCCACGGCCATGATGCGGGAGATCAGGACCATGGCGGAGGGGCGACCGGTCTGCGCCGATGTCCTCCTGGGGAACCTCGACGGGGAGCGCTTCTTGGAGGCGGCCGGCTTCGTCCCCGGCGAGGTGATTCACCGCCACCTGTTGGACGAGGAGGTCGTCGAGCGCCGCTGGTGGCACTCGCGGCGCGGTTAGCCTCATCGGCATGGATTCCGTCGCACTCCCCAAGGTGGTTCTGCACGATCATCTCGACGGCGGCCTTCGCCCCGGGACTGTGCTGGATCTGGCCGATGCGATCGGGTACCGCGGCCTCCCCGCCTCCGACCCGGCCGCGCTGGCGAATTGGTTCAATCAGAGCGGCTCCCAATCCCTGGAGCGCTATCTCGAGGCCTTCTCGGAGACCCTCGCGGTGATGCAGACGCCGGAGGCGCTCCGTCGGGTGGCCTACGAGGCGGCCGTCGACCTGGCGACGGACGGCGTCGTGTACGCCGAGATCCGCTTTGCGCCTGAGCTGCACACCGCACGGGGCCTGACGCTGGACGAAGTCATCGGGGCGGTTAGGGACGGGGGCGCGGCCGGCGAGGCCGAGTGCGGCATCGTCGTGCGCATCATCGTGGATGCGATGCGGCAGCTCGACGAATCGGAGCGAGTCGCTCACACCGCGGTCGGTTTCGCCGGCCGCGGTGTGGTCGGGTTCGATCTCGCCGGACCGGAGGCGGGTTTCCCGGCCTCACGGCACGCTGCGGCCTGTGGGATCGCCCGAGAAGGAGGTCTCCACCTCACGGTCCACGCCGGCGAGGGTGACGGCCCCTCCAGCATCGCCGATGCGGTGGACGGCTGCGGAGCCGAGCGGATCGGCCACGGGGTGCGGATCGTCGAGGATCTCGACTTCGCCGACGGAGAGGTGGTCGGTGCCGGTTCGATCGCCGAGACGGTGCTCGACGGCGGCATCCCCCTCGAGGTGTGCCCCTCTTCGAACGTCGACACGGGTCTCTATCGAACGATCGGCGACCATCCGGTGGGATTGCTCGATCGCGCAGGGTTTCGAGTGACGCTCAACACCGACAACCGCCTGATGACGGGAACCTCGATGAGTCGGGAGTTCGATCTGACGGCCGTTCATCAAGGCTTCACCGTCGAGGACTTCCGGCGCGTGACGCTCACCGCCGTCGATGCTGCCTTCTGTGATGAGAACACCCGGGCGGCGGTGCGAGACCGGGTGGTCGCCGGCTACGACGCAGCCGGCTGATCGCCTGCGGCGGCGGCGAGCGCGGCACCCACGATCCCGGCGTTGTTCCGCAGTTCGGCCGTCACCAGTTCTGCTCTCGTGCGGAGATACGGCATGAACCGATCGGGCCTCTTGGTGATCCCTCCTCCGAGCACGATCAAGTCCGGCCAAAAGAGATCCTCGACGTAGGCGAGGTAGGGGTTCACCCGCGTGACCGCCCAGGTCTCCCAATCGAGCTCGTGGCGCTCACGGGCCTTGGCCGAGGCCTGCTCCTCGGCGCTGTCTCCCCACATCTGGAGATGCCCGAGTTCGGTGTTGGGGACGAGCGATCCATCGACGAAGACGGCGCTTCCGATGCCGGTTCCGAGGGTGATGAGCACGATGGTGCCGCGCTCTCTTCCCGCCCCGAAGCGCATTTCGGCCAGACCGGCCGCGTCGGCGTCGTTGAGCAGCACGGCATCTCGGCCTGTCGCCTCGCCGATGAGCCGGCGGCCGTCGGCGCCGATCCACGATGAATCGATGTTGGCCGCCGTGCGGACCACTCCTCCGGTGACGACACCCGGAACAGCACAGCCGATGGTCCCCTCACAGGGATGGGCGGCGGTCGCTTCGGCGACCACGTCGGCCACCGTGATTGCGACCGCGTCGGGCGTGGCCGGCTGCGGGGTCGGGATCCGGTGGCGTTCGGTGAGCAGCTCCCCGGTCTCCAGGTCGACGACCGCACCCTTGATGCCGGTCCCGCCGACGTCGACCCCGATTCGATTCACTCCTCCGGCTCCATGTCCCAGGTGAGGACCGGCCGGCGGGCGGCCAGGGCGTCGTCGGGGCGGCTGACGGGCGTGTGGTGAGGGGCTTCCTGCACCGCCTCGGGATCGGCGGCCGCCAGCGCCGCGATCTCGGCAAAGGCGTCGGCCAGGGCGTCGATGGTCTCGCGCGACTCGGTCTCGGTCGGCTCGACCATCAAGGCTTCGTCGACGGTGAGCGGGAAGTAGATCGTCGGAGCGTGGAAGCCGCGATCGAGGAGGGCCTTGCCGACGTCGACCGCCCGTACCCCGGTCGCCTTCTTGAGGGCGGACGCCGAGGCGACGAACTCGTGCATACACGGGGCCGGGAACGGGACCTCGAAGTGTTCGGCGACTCTTGCTTCCAGGTAACGGGCGTTGAGTACCGCCCGCTCGGCGACCGATCGCAGACCGTCCCCCCCGAGCGCTCGCATGTACGTGAGAGCCCGCAGCACCACGAGGAAGTTCCCGTGGCTGCCGTGGACCCGGCCGATCGACGAGGGGGGGTCTTCCCAACCGAGGCCGTCGGGTCCTCGGGTGGGCAACGGCCCGGGGAGGAACTCCACGAGCCGGTCGACGACGGCAACCGGGCCCGATCCCGGCCCCCCTCCGCCGTGCGGGGTCGCAAACGTCTTGTGGAGGTTCGAGTGCACGATGTCGAAGCCCATGTCGCCGGGCCGGGCCACACCGAGGATCGCGTTCAGGTTGGCGCCGTCGTAGTAGAGGAGTCCGTCGACGCCGTGGACGGCATCGGCGATCTCGCGGATCTCCTCCTCGAAGAGGCCGAGGGTGTTGGGATTCGTGAGCATGAGGCCGGCGACCTGGTCGTCGACGGCCTGTTCCAGCGCGTCGAGGTCGACCATCCCCCGATCGTTCGAGGGAACCTGCACCGCCTCGTAACCGGCGAGCGTGACGCTGGCCGGATTCGTACCGTGCGCCGAGTCCGGAATGATGACCTTGGTGCGAGCGTCGCCCTTGGCGGTGTGGTAGGCCCGCATGATCAACAACCCGGTGAGTTCTCCGGCGGCGCCGGCCGGGGGCTGGAAGGTGGCCCGTGCCATGCCGGTGAGCTCGCAGAGGATGGTTTCGGTCTCCAGCAGCGCCGCGAGGGCTCCCTGGGTGAGCGAGGGCGGCATCGAAGGGTGAAGATCACGGAAGCCCGGGTGTTCCCCCGCCCAATCCGCCACTTTCGGGTTGTACTTCATCGTGCAGGAGCCGAGGGGGTAGGAGCCGACATCGACGGCGAAATTGCGCTGAGCGAGACGGGTGAAGTGAGCGACGAGATCGCGCTCCGAAAGCTCCGGCAGCGCCGGACGGCCTTGCGCTCGCTCGGGCAGCTCGTCGATCGGTGGGACGTCGAGGCCGGGGAAGGACGAGGCCCGTCTCCCGGCAACCGTGAGTTCGTCGAGGGTCGGTTCGGCTCCCTGAGCCGTGAGGGGGGCACTGACGGCGCGTCCGCCTGCCTCAGGCATCGGCGATCACCTCCTCGAGGGCGGTGGCATAGGCCTCGAGCTGGGCTCGGGTTCGTCGCTCGGTGACCGCCACGAGCAGTCCCCCCTGCAGCTCGGGGTAATCGTTCGAGAGTGGGATCCCGGCGAGCATGCCCCGTTCGGCCATGGCGGCGACCACCGCGTCCGGTGCAACGGGGACGGTGATCGGAAATTCGCGGACGAACGGTGTGTCGAAGGGGATCGTGACGTCGTCGATGGTGCTGAGTCGCTCGGCGAGGAACCGGGCCTTGGCCGCCGACTGCTCCCCCACCTCGAGCAGCCCGGCGGGGCCGAGCCATGCCAGGTAGATGGCGGCCGCCACCGCGTTCAGCGACTGATTGGTGCAGATGTTGGACGATGCCTTCTCCCGCCGGATGTCCTGTTCCCGTGTGCGCAGGGTGAGGGTGTAGGCGGTCCTCCCGGCCTGGTCCACGGTGCGGCCGGAGAGACGGCCGGGGATGCGGCGCATGAGGGCATGCGAAGTCGCGAACAGACCCAGCACCGGGCCACCGAACGACATTGGATTGCCGAGGGGTTGTCCCTCGGCGAAAGCGATGTCGCAGCCCGCCGCACCGGGAGACCGCAGGACGCCGAGGGTCATCGGGTCGACCGACGCGATCGCCAGCGCCCCCATGTCTCGGGCGAGAGCGACGGCCGCGTCGTAATCCTCGATGAAGCCCAGGTAGTTGGGCTGCGCCAGCACGACGGCCGCCGGTTCTCCGCCGGCGCCGTCGGCGGCCCATGCGGTCCGGCCTTGGGCGAGTGGGTGCTCGACGACGCGGAGGTCTCGGGCGCGGGCGAACGTCTCGATCACCTGCCGGGTGGCCGGCGGCAATCCCCTCGAGACCCAGATGGTGGAGCGACGGGTGGCGGCCACCGCCAGGTTGACGGCTTCGAGCCCGGCGGTGGCACCGTCGTACAGCGAAGCGTTGGCAACGGGGAGCCCGGTGAGGGAGGCGACCATGGACTGGTACTCGAAGAGAACCTGCAGCATCCCCTGGGAGACCTCGCTCTGGTAGGGCGTGTAGGAGGTCACGAACTCCGGGCGCATCGTCAGCGAACGGACCACCGGGGGGAGGAAGTGGTCGTACACGCCCCCGCCGGCGAAGCACACGAGTCCGGTTCGATTGCGAGCCCCCAGCGCATCGATGTGGGCCATCAACTCCATCTCGGAGAGGGGGGCGGGGAGGTCGAGGTCGCCCTCGACCCGCACGTGATCGGGGAGATGGGCAAAGAGGTCCTCCGGCTGCTCCATGCCGAGGGTGGCGAGCATGGCGGCGACGTCTTCGTCGGTATGAGGGGTGAAATCCATCAGTGCTCCAGGAAGGGTGGGTTTCGCCGGTCGGCGGCATACCGCCGGCCGCGCACGTCGATGTCCACGGTGCGATCGTCGTCGTTCGGCGGCGGCCCCGCGTACCCCAGCCCGATCCCGACCTCGAGCGTCGGGCTGAAATTGCCGCTCGTCACGACGCCCCGGCTCGCGCCGCACCACATTTCGGCGCCTTCGCGGGCAACACGCCGATCCCGGAAGGCAAAGCCGATGAGTTGCTTGGTGACGCCGGCTTCACGCTGTATCTCGAGCGCCCGGCGGCCCACGAAATCGTGTTCCCAGGCGACGACCCATCCCAGGTCGGCCTCGAGGGGTGTCGTGGCGGGGTTCAGGTCTTGTCCCCACAGCGGGTAGCCCATCTCCAGCCGCAGGGTGTCGCGAGCCCCGAGCCCGCAGGGCGCCGCCCCGGCGGCCAGCAACGCCTCGGCCAGTCCGATGCTCGCCTCGGCGCTCACGACCAATTCCGCCCCGGCCTCGCCCGTGTAGCCGGTGCCGGCGGCCCAGACCTCACTCCCCTCCCATTCGAAACGTTCGACTCGAAAGCGGCCGGGGTGACCGTCGAGCACGCCGTCGAGCAGTCTGGGGGCGTCGGGCCCCTGCACGGCGATCATTGCCGTGTCGTTCCTTATCGGCTCCGGCGCCGGGCCGTCGTGGTCGATGAATGCGTTGAGGACGTGTTCGTAATTGGCGCCGTTGGGGAGCACCCAGGCATGCTCCTCGTCCCACCGCCACAGGATGATGTCGTCGCGGACACCGCCGTCGACGTTGAGCAGCATCGTGTACTGGGCCTGTCCCGGATCGATCGCGGCAACATCGTTGCACAGCAGCGAGCGGAGGGCCTGCGTGGTCCCCGGTCCCCGCATCGAGAAGCGTCCCAGGTGGGACACGTCGAACAGTCCCACGGCGGTGCGGACGGCCCGGTGCTCGGCGAGGGTGCCCTCGTACTGAAGCGGCATCTGCCAACCGGCGAAATCGACGAATCGAGCACCGAGGCGCTCGTGGAGGGCGTGCAACGGAGACGTGCTCATGTGGCGCGTCGAAGCCTAGCCATGAGCCGGTTCTTGCCCCGGCCGTCAGCCGGCTTGCTCGGTCTCCCCCAGATTGACGATCTGGGGCGGGCCGGGGATGCGGATCGGAGCGGGCGCATCGTCTTCGGCAGGGGTCTCGAGACCGTATTTGAGGAGGAGGTGGTGATAGTCGCGCTGGTAGAAGATCTTGCAGCGCACGTCGGGGTGGTGCTCGGCGAGGAGACGGATCTTGCGGTTCTTCTTGGTCACCAGCTTCTGGTTCATCGTGGTGATCTCGATGTAGAGATCCTCTTCGGGGAGGTAGAAGTCGGGCGTGAAGAACCGGCTGGGTTCCCCGTCGGCATCGAATTCGATCGGGAACGAGCGCGGCTCGTACTGCCACTCGATCGCGTAGAAGTCGAGGAGCCGGGCGAACTGGAATTCGCTGTGGTGGGCGAAATCAATACTGTCGGCCGGAGTCTCGAAGTCGAGCTGGTTGGTCGTCATGCCTCCACGCCGGCCGACAGATCCACCGCAGAGACGACGGGCTCGGCCGGGAACAACGAGTGGATCTCCCCCTCGAGTTCTGCCTGTACCGGTCCCACCGCGATGCCGAACACCCCCTGGCCCCGCCGGAAGACGTCGACGACCTCGTCCGCCGAGTGGGCGGCGTAGATGGTCGCTCCGTCGGAGAGGAGGGTCACGTCGGCGAGCGGACGCTCGCTCTGTAGCTGATCCCGCAGGATCCCCATCGCCTGGCGAATCTTCTTGAGACTCATCCCGGCATCCAGCAGCCGCTTCACCACGCGGAGCTGGACGATGTCGCTGAACGAATAGAGCCGCTGCGAGCCGGAACCGGCCGCCGCTTGGATCGATGGCTTCAACAGGCCGGTCCTGGCCCAGTAGTCGAGTTGCCGGTACGTGATCCCCACGATCGTGCAGACCTGGGGCGCCCGGTAGCCCTGTGCGTCCCTCACGGCGCCGCTCACCTCCCCGCAGAGCTTACACCAGGGTAATTCCGAACCGTGGAACTACCGACGTGAAACTAGGGTGCCGCCGAGGAGTTGTCAACAACCGTTGTGGATAACTCCGCGGAGTGGATCCCCCTCAGCCCGCGGTCCCGAAATCCTCGGGGTCGACCGACTCGAGGAAGGAACGGAATCGTTCCACCTCCTCCTCGTCGTCCTCATCGCGGATCTCGACCCCGGCCTCGTCGAGGACCGCCGAATCGACGAACAGGGGCGACTGGGTGCGGGCCGCCAGGGCGATCGCGTCCGACGGTCGCGACGACACGGTGACCTCTTCCCCATTGCGTCGGAACACGAGGTCGGCGTAGTAGATCCCGTCGCGCAATTCGGTGACGACCACCCGGTCGACATCGGCGCCGAGGACCTCGACCGAGAGGCGCAGCAGATCGTGGGTCAGCGGTCGTTGGGGCTCGACGCCCTCGAGGGCGAAAGCGATGGCGGTGGCCTCGTTGGCTCCGATCCAGATCGGGAGGAACCGGACCCCCCCGATCTCACGCAGGAGGACGATCGGTTGGTTGGTCGGTAGCTCGATCCGCACGCCGACCAACTCGACGGGAATCCCGTTCCCACTCATGTATCCAGCCTATCACCGGGGTTCTCGAAGACCTCGTGAGCCAGAGCATCGGCGTTCTCTCGGAACTCGGCGAGGTCGAGGATGGCCCACAGGCTGCGTACGTTGCGATACCGGCCTTCCCAATCGAGCCCGTAACCGAGGAGGAATTCGTCGCCGACCTCGAATCCGCGGTACCGCAGCGGGACGTCGACGATGCGGCGGGTCCGCTTGTCGATCAGCGTCACGGTCTCCAGTGAGAGGGGCTGACGGGTCTCCAACAGACCCAGCAGGTAGGACAGTGTCAGTCCGGTGTCGACGATGTCCTCGACCACGATCACGTGCCGGTCCGCGATCGGGGTGGCGCTGTCCATGGCGATCCCGACCCTGCCCTCCACCCCGAATCGGGTGAGGCCGAGGAAATCGATGTCGAGGCGGGGCGTCATGTGCCGGGTCAGGTCGGCGAGGAAGGGAACGGCGCCTTTGAGGACTCCCAGGAGCACCGGTTCCCTGTCGGCGTAGTCTTCGTCGATCCGGGCGGCCAGCTCGCGAACCCGGGCGATCAAGGTCTCCCGGTCGACTATCTCCGTCAGTGGGGTCATCCATCACCTCCGAGCACCGGTGGAAGGAGCAGCCGGAGACCGGCGATCGCTGCGAGACGGCCCGGGGTCGGTCTCCGATCGGGGGCCCACAATCCATTGTCGAGCGTACCGACCGCATCGAGCCGGGCCACCAGCCACTCGGGGAGAAACTCGGCGAGCGGAGTCCCGGCGGCACCGGCGAGGAGATGGTCGCGGGCTCCCAGCGTGGTGATGGCGTAGGCCATGAGCTCGGCGGTCGCCGCCATGTGATTGGTCGAACCCATCACCACCCCCAGCATGGTGCCGTGACCGGTGTCGAGGTACGAGAGGAGGACCTGACCGGCGGCGAGGGTGTCGCCGGTCTTGATACCCAAGATGCCGGGGAAGCTCCCCAACAGCCGATTGGTGTTGGTCACCGGGATCGGGTCGCGGGTCCCGGGTTCGAAGGTGATCGCCTTGATCCGAACGGTCCGAGCCACGGTGGGGTCGTCGATGGCGGCCCGTCCCAGCCTGATCAGATCGCGCGCCGTGGAGTAGTGATCCTCGGCGTCGAGCCCGTTGGGATTCGCGAAGCTGGTGTCGGTGAGGCCGAGACGGATCGCCCGTTCGTTCATGAGCGCCACGAAGTCCTCGACGGAGCCGGCCACGTGCTCCGCCAGCGCCACGGAGGCATCGTTGCCCGATTGCACCAGGATGTTGTCGAGGAGCTCCTCGACCGTCCAGCGATCACCCTGGAGGACCCGCGGCTGGTCCGGGTAGCCGATGCCGGTCCCCTGGGCGGTAGCGGAGATCGCCACCACCTCGGTGAGATCGGCGAGTTCCGCCACCAGGAGCGCCGTCATCACCTTGGTCACCGATGCCATGGCTCGCCGTTGATCGCCGTTGGCGGCCCAGAGCTCGGTGTCTTCTTCGACGGCGAACAACGACCACGAGGCGGCGTCGATCACCGGGGGTTCGGAGAACGGCATGGCCCCGAGGGGAGGGGGCGGCAGATCGAGCGGCTTGAGAGCCTGGGGCGACAACGCCAAGGAGAGCATGAGCGCGAGCAGCATGTCAGGCCTCGAGCATGTTTCGGAGCTGAGCCCGGAGCATGGCGTCCTGCAGGTCGCGGACCGCCTGCGCCGAGTCTGCGAGGATCTGGGCCGCCTGCCGGCGGCTCGCCGGGCTGCGGTGACGCAGCAGGGGTCCGGCGAGCTGACCGAGCATGTCGCTCTCCCGGTTGGCCGCCAGGCGCACCGTGCGAAGGTGGCGGGGCTCGAAGCCGTGACCGAGGAGGCGCTGGGCGGCACGGACGATGGCGAGGTCCTCCTCGCCGAAGCCGTCGCTACGAGGTTCCAGGACCCCGGCCTCGATGAGCCGCCGGACGACGTCGCTGGTCACCCCGGCGGCCCGGGCCAGCTCCTCATCGCTCATCGTCACCCCGCTCGAAGCGAAGTAGGCCTCCGGGGGCGCACCGGCAGGTTCGGCGACCGTCGGTTCCTCCCCCCGCTCCCAGGCGGTGAGCTTCGATTTGATCACCTTGAGCGGAAGGAAGTGATCGCGTTGCTGCTGGAGGATGTAGCGGACTCGGGCGATGTCATCGGTTCCGAACTCCCGGTATCCCGATTTGCTCCTGCCCGGATGCACCAGGCCCTGGCTCTCCAGGAAGCGCAGCTTGGAGACCGTGACGTCGGGGAACTCGCCCTTGAGTTGGTTGATGACCTCGCCGATCGTGAGCGGCTTCGTCATGTGCCGAACGCCACCACGAGATGGAATCGGCCGATGATCACCTGGTCGCCCGGATGGAGTTTGGACCGCTCGGCGCGTTTTCCGTTCACGTAGGTGCCGTTCGTCGAACCGAGATCCCTCACCTCGAGACGGCCCTGGGCGACGACGAACTCGGCGTGGTGCCGGGAGACCGTGATGTCGTCGAGCACGATGAACGCAGCCGCATTGCGGCCCGCCTCGTTGGAGCCCTCGTTGAGGATCCAGTGCGCTCCCTGGCGGGGACCGTCGGTGACCACCAGCGCGTACCCGGTCAGTTCGGGGATGCCGGCCGCGGCCTCCCGCTGTCTGATGATCCGAGCATGGTCGATGGAGTCGAAGGTGTCGGTGGCCTCGGGTTCGGCCTCAACGGCGTCGGAGACCCCGAATTCACGATCCTCGGGTTCGGCCATCTCTGCCATGGTAGTGAAGAACCCTCAAGGGGCGGTCGAGGTGGGAGGAGGCGTCCCCTAGTCGATGAGAGCCTCGTACCCGGCGGCATCCAGGAGCGCGCCCAGCGCTCCGGGATCGGCGGGGTCGATGACGACGAACCAACCGTCCGCGTACGGGGAGCTGTTGACGATCTCGGGTGATGCGCTGAGTGCATCGTTGACGGCCACGATCGTCCCGTCGAGGGGGGCGTACACCTCGGCGACCGACTTGGTCGACTCCACCTCGGCGATGGTGTCGCCGTGCTGCACCACGGCGCCCGGCTCGGTGAGGAGGTCGACGAACACCACGTCGCCCAGCGCGTCCTGGGCATAGTCGGTGATGCCGATCCGGACCCCTTCGTTCTCGGACAGCGCCCACTCGTGCTGGTCGGTGTACCGACGGTCCTCGGGAACGTTCACCTGCTGTTCCTCCTCTCAGTCAACCGGAGGATACCTCTGGGGGCCCGGCCAGGATCGTTCGGGCGTCCCCGAAATACTGCACCGCCACCGCGTAGTAGAGCACCAAGCCGGGGACGGCATAGATCCATGCGATCCACAGCCAGGCGGCGTGGTCGGTCCCCGCGTAGACGTAGAACGAGGCCACCGAGCCGTAGACGGCCCAGGTCGCCGCCTTGCCGGCCCAGCGGACGTCGAGTCTGGCCCCGCCTCGGGCCGCCAGATAGGCGGCACCGAGGGTCACGACCACCTCGCGAACGATGAGGAGGAGCGCCACCGGCCACGGGAGTACCCCGGCGATCCAGCCTCCGATGACGGCGGCCGTGATGGCGAGCCGATCGGCCACGGGATCCAAGATCTTCCCCAGCTCGGAGACCTGGTCGAGACGGCGGGCCAAGAAGCCGTCCACCCAGTCGGGGGGGGGGG
>JBFELU010000070.1:0-13540 GCA_041551965.1 Acidimicrobiia bacterium | reverse complement strand
GTCGGGTTGCGTTCCTCCGCCGCTACGTCACCGAGTCCTTGATGGCCGCCACGTCGTCGGTGAAATCCACGTCGCCTTCCGTGATCACCTTGTAGAGCGCCCAGCCGATGACTGCTCCCAACGCGGGCCCTGCGAGGTAGAGCCAGAAAGCTCCCCACTCGCCGCCGACCAGTGCCGGGGCGAAGCTCCGGGCCGGATTGACGCTGGCACCGGTGAACGCGATACCGACGAAGTGCACGCCCGCCAGGGCAAAGCCCATCGCGATGTACTTCGTGTGGGCCTGGCTCTTGGACAGCACCAGGATGGCGAAGACGAACACCGCCGTGAGGATCGCCTCTCCCACGAAGCCGCCGAACTCGTCGACGAACTGGGTGTTGAGCTGCGTGTACGCCGTCCCGACGGCGTCACGGTCGATGATCCACCAGTAGGCCAACGCAGCGAGCAGCGCTCCCCCGACTTGCGAGACCCAATAGCCGACCATGTCCTTGAGACTGATCTTGCGATCCAGGAACATCGCCAGGCTGACCGCCGGATTGAAATGGCCACCCGATATCCGGCCGACCGTATAGAGGGCCATCATCAGGCCTATCCCGAACGCCAGAGCCACGGTCACGATGCGGGCCTCCGTCCCGGCACCGACGAGGGCGGTGGGATCGGAGAAGGCAAGCCCTTGAATCAGATTCCCAAACAGTGCGTTGACGCCCAGGATTGCTCCCATGCCGACTCCCACGAGAACGAACGTTCCGTAGAACTCGGCGGCGTACCTCTGCCACGTCTTCATGCAGGCTCTCCCTTCACGTCCCTCCTGCTTGCCAATATGACCACCGGCGCCCTCGAAGGGTTTCACGAACAAGCGATGGGGACGACCAGTCGGTCGCCCCCATCGTGTCATCATCCCGCGAAGGTCAGGCCACGGAATCCTTGATCTCGCCCAGGTCGTCCATCAGGTCCGTGTCACCTTCGATGACGAACTTGTAGATGACCCAGCCGACCGACGCTCCCAGGAACGGGCCGGCCAGGAAGACCCACCAGGCCTCGGCCGATCCGAATGGGAAACCGGGGATGCTGTCACCGACGATGGCCGGTGCCAGCGAGCGGAACGGATTCATCGAGGCGCCGGTGAAGCGCATGCCGATGAAGGTCAGCGCCGCCAGCGTGATGCCCATGCCGAGGTACTTGGTGGGGGCCCGGTTCTTGGCGAGCACCAGGAAGCCGGTCACCAGGACCATCGTGAAGATCGCCTCGGCCAGGAACCCGGTGAACTCACCAACGGTCGGCTGTGCCAAGTACGTGTAGCTGACGGCGACCGCGAAGCGGTCGAGCACCCACGCAAAGATCAACGAGGCGGCGAGCGCCCCGACGAGCTGCGCGACCCAGTAGCCGATCATGTCCTGGAGACTGATGCGCCGGTCCAGGAAGGCCGCAAAGGTGAGCGCCGGATTGAAATGCCCGCCCGAGACACGACCCACCGTGAACAGAGCAGCCATCCACGCAAACCCGAACGCCAGCGCGACCGTGGTGATGTCGGCTTCCAGGTTGGTGGCACCGAGTGCGATGACGGTGCCGGTACCGATGCCGACGAGCACCAAGGTCCCGTACGCCTCCGCAGCGTACTTCTGCCACGCCTTCATGCAGGAACTCCCTTCCTCTCCCCTCCCTGCTCGCCTGCTTTGACCCCTTGCGCGGTCGAGGGGTTTCAAGCCGGCATTGGATTCACCGTACGCGAATATGGTCGAACGCAAGCCGGCCCCATCGTGGAAAGAGGACCGTGACCCGCTTCTACTACTTCTGCGGCCATGAGCAGTGGCAGCCCGAGACACTCGTCGAACACGCCGTGCTGGCGGAAGAAGCCGGCTTCGATGGGATCCTGGTGTCGGAACACTTCCACCCCTGGGTCGACGACCACAGCGCCTCCGGCTACGCGTTCTCCACCATCGGCGCCATGGCTCGAGCCACCGAGCGGGTCCGCATGACCACCGGCGTGACCACCCCGCTGTTTCGCTATCACCCCGCCGTGGTCGCCCAGGCGGCGGCGACCCTGGATCGCCTCTCGGGTGGACGTTTCGAATTGGGAGTAGGCACCGGTGAGAACATCAACGAGGGCCCGCTCGGCTATCCCTTCCCCGCCTACGCCGAACGGGCGGCTCGGATGGGCGAGGCCCTCGAGATCATGCGCCGCCTCCTCGACGGCGAGAAGCTCGACTTTGAGGGGACCTATTACCGCACCGACCGCGCACGCCTCTACAGCCCGCCGATCGGAGCGGTACCGATTTGGATGGCGGCGGGGGGACCCAAGTCGGCGGCCCTTGCGGCCACCAAGGCCGACGGGATCATCACCAGTGTCAAGGTTCCCTCGGAGACCTTCGATCGAGTCATCGAGCCGGCCCGGTCGGCGGCGGCCGCGGCGGGAAGGAGCGAGCCTCCGATCCTGGCAACCCGCTGGTCGGTGTTGGCGAACGACGACGAGGAGGCGTGGGAGGCGTTGCTGTCGTGGCGAGGCCTGCGGGCTCCGGGCCGGCTCCAGGCGGTCGATCCGCAGGAACTCAGGCTCAAGGCCGACGACCTCCACCGCAGCGAAGTCCTCGGACGGTACTCGGTGGTTTCCGGACCCGACGATCTGGTGGAGACCTATAGGCCGCTGGTCGCCGAGGTCCACGCCGACATCGTCACCATCCAGATCACGTCCCTCGACCAGGAAGCGACGATCCGCATGCTGGGGGCTGAGGTCTTGCCCCGCTTGCGGGCCGCCGAGTAGGCGAGCCGGCTCAGCCGGGGGCCAGCGCCTCCACCGCCGCTCCGGCGGCGGCCGCATTCGCCGCCAGCACATTGACGGCCCCCACCGTGATCCCGGCATCGCCGTAGGCGGTCAGCCGGTCGCGTATCTCGGGAGCCGGCCCGACCAGAGCGATTCCGTCGACGAGGTCGTCGTGAAGGGCGGCCGCCAGACCGCCCCGATCGCCCGCCGCAAACGCCCGGGTCACGACCGCGGCCTCCTCCGGCCAGCCGCACCAAGCCAGAAAGCGGTTGTACACCGGTTGGGCGAAGTAAGGCCCAAAGCCGGCGCGGATCAGGTCGCGCCCGGCGGCGACGTCGTCGGTGACGACGACGTGGAACCGGGCCATGACCGTGAAATCCTCAGGAAGCGGTCGACCGGCAGCTTCGGCCCCCTTGCGGATCTCGGCGAGCTGGCGGGGCACCGCCGACACCGGCATCAGGTTGAGGCACACGCCGTCTCCCACCGATCCCGCCAGCCGCAGCATCTTGGGTCCCAACGCTCCGATCAGCAGCTCGATGGGGCCGGCCGGCGCCGACATGAGCCGGAAACGGTTCGTCCGCACCGTCACTCCCTCGTAGGCGTCGCCGCCGAGCAGAGCTCTCGTCGCCTCGACCATCTCCCGAACCCGGGTCAAAGGAGGCGAGAAATCCCGGCCGTGCCACGACTCCATGATCAGTTGCGACGAGGAGCCGACCCCCACCATGATCGGGCGGCCCCCTGCCAGCTGGCTCAGGGTGGCCGCCCCCGTTGCGAGCACCGCCGGTGTCCGGGTGCCCGCCGGCACCACTGCAACTCCCACTGAAAGCCCCGTCCCTGCGGCAATCGCACCGCCGAAGGCGAAGGGATCCGGTCCGGCTACCTCGGCCAGCCAAGCGCTTCGATAGCCCCACCCTTCGGCTCGCCGGCACAACTCGAGCAGCTCGCCTGCCGTGAGGCCCGGCGTCGAGGGACTGACCGCCAAATGCATGGCGGGAACCTACCAGGGGGAGCTGCGGCCAGCCCGCCCTACCATCCCTTCGTGCACATCGGCCGCGCCTTGGCGTTGGGGGTGGCCGCCGGCTTCTTCGGCGGCCTGCTCGGGGTCGGTGGGGGGCTGATCATGGTGCCGGGGATGGTGCTCGTCATGGGCTTCGCCCAGCACCGCGCCCATGCCACATCGCTGGCAGTGATCATCGCGGCCGCCGCGGCGGCGACCACGCGTCTGGCATTCGAGCACAGGGTCGATTGGGACACAGCCGGCTTCCTGGTCGTCGGCGCGATCGTCGGTGCCTATGCCGGTGCCCGCCTCCTGGGAGTGCTCTCCGATGTGTGGCTGGCCCGGGCCTTCGTGATGCTGGTGCTGGCTGCGGCCATCCGTCTCGCCCTCGAGGGACCGGCCGGTGACGGCACCCTCGAAGCGTCATCGGGCCTCGATGTCGGCCCACTCGGGATTGTCGGGCTGTTCGTGATCGGTCTGACGGCCGGGAGTGCGGCGGCGCTGCTGGGCATCGGTGGTGGGATCGTGTTCGTGCCCGCCCTGGTCACGATCTTCGGCTTCGAGCAGCATCTCGCCCAGGGAACGTCCCTGGCGGTCATCGTGCCCACGGCGGTGGTGGCCACGGTCGTCCACGGCCGGGCCGGCCGGGTCGAGTGGGGAACGGCGGGATTGCTCGCCGTGGGCGGCCTCGCCGGGGGATTCGCCGGAGCACAGGCCGCATTGGCGCTCGACGCTCCGGTGCTGCGCCGCATGTTCGCCGGCCTGCTCGTGGTCGTCGCCGTCCGCATGCTGCGGGAGGCCCGCAGTACCGCCGCCTCTAGGGCCTCCCCATCTCGATAGTGCCCGCCCGGAGGAAGGCCCGCCGCCGGATTGGAGTCCCGAGCCACCGTCGCGCCAGCATCACGAGATAGGCCAGGCCGATTGCCTCACCCGCCCAGATCCAAGGATCGGAGAGGGTCCGCTCCAGGAGCGGGCCGAGAGAAGAATGCGCCCGCTCCGGGAAGTCCCACCCGAAGAAAGGCCACCAGAAGGCTTCGGGATCACTCCAGGCTCCGTCGAGCACGAGATGGAAGAGCGACCCGACGACCAAGCCCATCCAGGCTTTGCGGGCACCCCCCCGTCGAGTGAACAGGAGCACCAGACCCAGCACCAGGACCGGGAAGGCGACGGCGTGGGCGAACAGCCGATCCGATCCGAAGGTCGAGTGGAAGAGCACCGACCCGATCGGCTTGTCGATGAGATCGGGGAGCAACGAACCCAGCATCACCCACCGGAGGTCCATCGCCGGATCGCGGAACACGTAGCGAACCACCAGGGTGGTGATCCCGATGTGCCAGAGGATCATCGATCGAGCGCAGCGTTGGCCAGACCGTCGGCGACCGTGTTCTCTTCTCGCGGGATGTGCTCGATGCGCACCGAGGGGATCCGACCCAACAGGGCCACCGCCCGCCGGTGCCACGGCTTGAGCCCGGCCGCCTTCACCCGGTACTCGCCGGTGACCTGCCGCACCAGGAGCTGGCTGTCGAGGCGAACCGACAGGGCCTCCACCCCCATTTCGACCGCACACTCGAGCCCGGCGACGAGCGCGCGGTACTCGGCGACGTTGTTGGTGGTCTCACCGATCGCCTCGGAGATCTCGGCGACCGGCTCGCCCGATGGGTCGTACAGCACGGCGCCGAGTGCCGCCGGGCCGGGATTGCCCCGCGAGGCGCCGTCGCAGTAGAGGGAGTGGCCGCCGCTCATTGAGGGACGAGGATCCGGCGGCAATGGAGACACCGAGGCGGATCGTCGCGGAGGACCTCGGTCTGCTCGGCCGCCGACAGAGCGAGGTGACAACCACCGCAGATGCCTTCGGCGAGGCGCCCGACGGCAACCCCCTCTTTGGCGGGCCGCAGCTGTTCGTAGAGCTCGAGGAGCTCTGCGGGTATCAACGGGACGATGCCCCGCTTCTTCTCCTCCTGACGGGCGACTTCGTCGTCGATCTCCCGCCACAACTCCTTGATGATGCCTTCGAGCCGATCCTTCTCCGCCTGGGCGGACCGCCGCCGTTCCTCGAGGGCGCCCGATTCGCTCTGGGCGGTTTCCCGTTGCTCCATCAGAGCCAGGGTCTGGTCTTCGAGCTCGCCGTTCTGACGGCGCAGCATCTCGACCTCCTGCCGGAGGTGATCTGCCTCTCGCGCGCTGAGGCCCCCGGCGAAGAGACGCCGTTCCTCGCGATTCAGCTTCTCGTCGCCGAGTTGCAGTTCCCCCTCCGCCTTGTCGATCCCCAGCTCGATGTCGCGAAGGCGCTCATGCACTTCGGCGAGCTCCCCCTCGACCTCGGTGAGGTGATCGTGCGCGGCCCGATACTCGTCGAGTTCATCGAGGCTTTGGCGCCGATCGAGCAAGCGGTCGATCTCCAGGTCCACGACCTGGAGATCGAGGAGGTCCTCGAGACTGGCGAACTCCTCCATCACACACTGCTCCACGGCTCGTCAACACCCAGATCACGCACGTCGGGCACGATCTCGCCGACGGCAGCGTACAACCTCTCGACCCCGGGCCGCTCCGTCGCCGCATGGCCCGGATCGACGATCGCCATGCCCCGGTCCAGGGCTGCTCGGGCCCGGTGGTGGCTCACGTCGCCGGTCACCACGGCATCGGCGCCTGCGGCCGCCGCCTGTTCCAGGAACTCCCCGCCGGATCCCGGCACGACGGCGATGCGGGACACCTGACCGTTGGGGTCTCCGGCCCGTCGCACCACTCCTCCGAGACCTTCGGCCACCCGCTCGGCGAACCTCTCCAGGGACACGGGCGACACCGTGCCGATGCGACCCACCATCCCCGCCTCAGCGCGACGGGCGTACACGTCGTAGGCCGGCTCCTCATAGGGATGAGCCGCGACGAGAGCCGCAACGGCCGCATCGAGGCGGTCGGCCGACACCGCCATCTCGAGACGGACCTCGGTCTCCCGATTGGCTCCGGGGTCGCCCAGCGTCGGCGTGGTGCCCTCGCCGGCAAAGAAGGCCCCTTCGCCGGCAACCCGAAAGGAGCAGTGGCGGTAGTTGCCGACGACGCCGGCCCCCGCCGATCCCATGGCACCGGCGACGTCATCCACCGCCCCGGGAGGCACAAAGGTCACGATCTTGTGGGACTCGGATCCCCATACCGGGCCGAACGCCACCGGCTCCTCCAGGCCCACGGCCTCAGCGAGGGCATCGGCGGCGCCGCCTCGAGCGACGTCGAAGGCGGTGTGCACCACCGCCACGGCGACTCCGGCCCGGATCAACCGGAAGGCTCGTCCCGGGGCGTCGATCCCTTCCACCAGCCTGGTCGTGGGCCGGAACAGCAGGGGGTGATATGCGACCACGAGGTCGGGCGGGTCGGCCTCCACCAGCGCCGAAACCGCCTGGGTCACTTCGTGGCAGACGGCAACGGTCCGCACCGGCGCTGCCGCGTCGCCGAACTGCAGCCCGACCGGATCCCACCCGGCCGCCTTGTCCGGCGGGAATCGGCGGGCCAGCGCATCGAGCACGGCACCGATCGTCTTCGCCACGGGCCGATGGTACCGGGCCGTGGGGAACCGGAGATATCCGTCAAGGAGAGGCCGGGGACCGCCGAATCCACCAGGGAACGGGGGCCGAAACGGCCCGCCTACTGCTACGGAGAGTATTGAATATGACCACAATGCGGGATATCCTGCCACGGAGAGTGGTCGCCCGACTCCCCGAAACCCCCAAGGGAGGCATGCCGTGACGTACGTTCGCCGACCCCTGATCGCGCTGCTCGCGCTGTTCGGGGGAGCGGTGACCCTCGACCGGATCGGCCTGGCCCGCACGGACGCGTCGGCGATCGACTCCCACGTCTACGTGATCACCGCCGTCATCGCGATCGGTGCCTTCGTGATGCGACCGCTGCGTCGGGCCCGGGCGTGGGTTCCGACGGCTGTCGGTGTCGTCGCCTGGGTGGCAGCCGGGATCGCCTCGAGCCGATCGATCGACACCATCGACCCCTACGACGCGCTGGCCGAGCTGGCCTTCGTGGTGCTGGTCGTCGTGCTCGCCCACCGCACGGCGGCCGGCCTCGACGCCATCGACGACACCCTGGCCTCGGTTGCCTTCGGTGAATCCCCCGCCCTGGCCCTGGACGGTCCCAAGGCGGCCAACGAGATCCACGCCGAGATGGCACGCAGCCGCCGGCACGATCGCGCCCTGTCGGTGACCGTCATCGCTCCCGATCCCGAATCGGTCGAACTCGCAATAGAGAAGTCGGGCGAGGAAGTGCAACGGGCCCTGAGAACCCGCTTTGTGAAGAGCCGGTTCGTTCAGGCCGTCGCCGATCAACTCCGCCGCTCCGATCTCCTGTTCGAAGATCCCGAAACGGGCCGCCTCGTCATCCTCAGTCCGGAAACGACGACCGAAGGCACCGCGCTTCTGGTCAACCGAATCCGGGAGTCGACCCGCCGGCTCCGGCTCGGTTTCACCTCCGGGTCGGCATCCTTCCCCACACACGCGTTGACCTTCGAGCAGCTCGTGTCGAGGGCCGAGGACCGCCTCACCCCCATCGAGGGCCGCCCCAGCCTTCGCGCCGTGCCCGACTTCGAGGGTGAGCCGGCATGACCGCCCCGGCCATCCATCCGCTGCTGTGGTCCGGATACCAGTGGGTGGACCGGGTCCGGCCTCAGCATGCGCTCCTCAAAGGAAGGCCCTATCGAATCGCCAAACGAGCACTGGACCTCCTCGTGGTGCTGGCGGCCGCCCCGCTGTGGGTCCCAGTTCTGGTGCTGTGCGCGCTCGCCGTCAAGCTCGACGATCCTCGCGCCCCCGTCTTCTTCCGCCAGCGACGGGTGGGCTTCGGAGGGCGCCCCTTCACCATGCACAAATTCCGCACCATGGTCCCCGACGCCGAGGAGCAGAAGGAGGGGCTCTGGCACCTCAATGAGCTGCAGTGGCCCGACTTCAAGATCACCAGAGATCCCCGGGTGACTCACCCCGGCCGCTTCCTTCGCAAGACGAGTCTCGACGAGTTCCCTCAACTCCTCGACGTCCTGAGGGGCACGATGAGTCTGGTGGGGCCCCGGCCCACCAGCGTGAGCCCCGAGGACCACATCTTGTGGCAGACCGAGCGCCTCGACGTGAAGCCCGGCATCACCGGGCTGTGGCAGCTCCACGGTCGAGCCACCACGTTGTTCGACGATCGCAGCCGGCTCGACATCGCCTACATCCAGCGCCGCACGATGAGCCTCGACCTCCAGATCCTGATCCGAACGATCCCTGCCGTGCTCTCGAGGCGCGGTGCTGCATGAGGAGCCCATGATGGACCCGTCCACCGCCCTTCGTTCCATCCGCAAGGCCTGGTACCTCGTCGCGCTGGGCGTCCTCGCCGCCGTCAGCGTGGCGGTGGTCATGACAAGCACGACCCTGCCCGTCTACGAGACTTCGGCGACCTACGTGGTGTCACCCAGCCAGGACCCCACGATCGACACGGCGGAGAGCGTGCGCACGCTGGAGGATCCCCGCAGCCGCGCCATCGTGAGCACCTACGCGGAGGTCCTGGTGAGCGAAGCCGTGCGCCGGGAGGCGGCGGAGGGCCTGGGCCTCGATCTCGCCGGCCTCGCCGAGTATCAATTCCGCTCCGTGGTCCTTCCCGAGGCGAACGTGGTCGAGCTGAGCGTCACCGGACCCAGCCCCCAGATCGTCGTGCTGCTCGCCAATACCTCCGGCGACATCGGTGCGGCCCGATTCATCGATCTCTACCAACTGTTCGACATCGTGCAGCTGGACCCGCCGCCGCTTCCCACGACCCCCGCCAACCCCACGCTCACCCAGACGGCGGTGATGGCGGGGGCCCTGGGCCTGCTGGGTGGGCTGATCCTGGCGCTGCTGTGGGGCGCCCCCAAGGTCCGCAAGCAGAACCGGATGCGTCGCCGGGTCGACACCTACGGTGAGCGCGCCGGGCAGGGGACCGTCACATCCATCGAGCTCCACCGGAATCGCGCCGCGGGGGCGGGATGACCACCGGCGCCTCGCTGGAGGCGCCGCCGACCGGGGAGCGCAGGACCCTCCCCTGGGCCGTGGCGGCCACGCTCGCCGGCGGGGCGGCCGGCGCCGTTGCGTTCCTGAGCCCGGATCCACTCCTCCCTCTTCTCGGGAGCATCGCGGTCGCCGGTTGTGCCATCGTCGTGTTGAACGCGGATTGGGCCCTCTACGCCATCACCGCGTTCTCGGTGCTTCGCATCGCCGACGTCGCCACCGACTTCCACGGAGCCCCATCGCTGTTCCAGCCGCTGATCGCGGTGGTGGCCGTCGGCATCGCGGTGCGCTGGGCCGCCACCGGTGATCGCCCGTGGGGTGCCGCCCGAGCGGCCACCCTGATGGCGATCTGGCTCCTCATCGGAATCGCATCGCTCCTGTTTGCGACCAACCCGGGAGACGGACTCAACGAGGCCCAGGTGCTCGTCAAAGACATGGCCGTCGCCCTCGTCGCCGGGCTCCTGGTGGCGAGGACATCCGCGCTGCGAGGTTTCGCGTGGGTGATCGTGGCCTGCGGAGGTCTCCTGGGGGGAATCTCGGTCTTCCAATACCTCACCGAGTCCTTCTCGAGCGACTTCTTCGGCTTCGGACAATCGGCCGTGATGAACATCTACGACCTGACCGACGACGTGCGGATCTCGGGACCCATCGGGGACGCCAACTTCTACGGCCAACTCCTGGTCATGGTGGTGCCGCTGGCGCTCGACCGGATGCTGCAGGAGCGCCGTACCGCACTGAAAGTCGCGGCGGGCGGGGTGGCGGCGCTCACCACGGCGGCGGCCGTGTTCACCTTCTCCCGGGGGGCGGCGCTGGCCCTGGTCGTGGTGGGAATCATCATGCTCATCCTCCACCCGCCCAAGATGTGGGCCATCGCCGCCATCGCCGCAATCGCCGTCGCAACGTTCCCGCTGATGCCGGACGGGTATGTGGAGCGGATGACCACCTTGGCCCAGATCGGCACCGTCGAAGGCAGCACCGACGCCTCCATCCGCGGCAGAACGTCGGAGATCATCGCGGGGATACAGATGTTCCTCGATGATCCCCTGACCGGCGTCGGTCTCGGCAACTACGAGGACCGCTACCTCGAGTACGCCTCCGACCTCGGTCTGGAACGCCGACGTGAGGCCCGCGAACCGCACAGCCTCTACACGGAGATCGCGGCCGAGACCGGCATTCTCGGCGCGGTGACGTTTGGGGCGATCGTCCTCGGAGCCTTCGGCGCCCTCACCACGGCCGGTCGACGGTTCCGAAGGGCCGGGCACGACGACGCCGCCGGCACCACCAGGGCCTTGGCGATCTCGCTCGTCGGCTACCTCGTCACCTCGCTCTTCCTCCACATGGCCTTTGCCCGCTTCTTCTGGCTGTTGATCGGGGTCTCGATGGCCACCCCGATGGTGGCCGACCGGGCGAAAGTCGCCTCGGCTCAGGAGGCAACGCGATGATCTCCCGCGCTGCTCCCGATCAGGCGGGCCTCGGTCGTGAGGCGGCCCGGGCCGTGGCGTGGAATTACGTTTCCTTCGCCTCCGGCAAGGTGCTCGTGCTCATCACGATGGCGGTGCTGGCCCGGCTCTTGACCCCTGCCGAGTTCGGCATCGTCGGCTTCGCCACCCTGGCACTCGGCTACCTCGGGGTCTTCAAGGATCTCGGTCTCGGCAGCGCCATCATCCAGCGGCGCGACGACCTCGCCGAGTCGACGCAGACCGTCTTCACCTTGAACCTGATCCTGGGGGCGATCCTCACCACCGCCACGGTGCTGGCCGCCCCGGCGGTTGCTTCGTTCTTCGACGAACCGCTCGTCGTCCCGATCTTGCGAGTGCTGGCGATGACCTTCGTGCTCGAGGCACTCGGCTCGATTCACATCATCCTGTTGAAGCGGAACCTCGACTTCCGCCGCAAGCTCGTTCCGGATCTGGGACGGGCGATCGTGAAGGGGACGGTATCGATCACCGCTGCGACGCTGGGGTTCGGCGTGTGGGCCTTGGTATGGGGTCAACTGGCGAGCGTGCTCGCGGCTGCGGTGCTTTCGTGGATGGTCGTCGACTGGCGGCCGCGGTGGGAGTTCCACCGGAGGTTGGTGCGCCCGCTGCTCGGCTTCGGCGTTCCGATGGTCGTCCACGACGTCCAACACGCCGTCTGGCTCAGCCTCGACTACGTAGTGGTCGGCAAGGTGCTCGGCGATACCGCTCTGGGCGTCTACACCCTCGCCTACCGTCTCCCCGAGCTCCTCATCCACTCCATCTGGCAGGTCGTGGCCGGGGCGATCTTCCCCTTCCTCGCCTCCATCCAGAAGTTCCCCGACCTGATCCGCAAGAGCTTCCTGGCGACCGTCCGCTATTCCCAGATCATCGTCGTGCCGCTCTGTCTGGGACTGCTGATCACCGCCGACCCGGCGGTGCGAGTGATCTTCGGCGAGCAGTGGGAAGCGGCCATCCCGGTCCTCCGGATCATGGCTGTGTTCACCCTCATCACCTCCATCGGATTCAACGTCGGCGACGTCTACAAGGCAATCGGACGACCCGACATCCTCGCCAAGCTCGGGACTCTCGACCTTGTCGTCCTGGTGCCGGCGCTGATCCTGGCGGCTCCTCACGGTCTCGTCGCCGTCGCCTGGGCCCGCACCGCGGTCGCGGTGCTCGACACCGGCATCCGGCTCCTCGTGGCCCGGCACTTCGTCGCAGTGTCCTTCCGGGACATCGCGAGGGAGCTCATCCCCTCCTTCCAGGCCGGTGCCGCGCTCTCAGCGGCGGCGCTGGCCGCTCTGTGGGCCACGGCGTCGACCGGAGCCCTCGCCTCGCTGGTCGCCGCTTCACTGGCGGGCGCCGTCGCATATGCGATCGCGCTCTACCGGGCAGACCGCGATGCGGTGGCTCGGATCGCGCGCTGGGCGGGGCTCGGCCGCTTGGTCCCGGATCGGGAGGAGGCGGCATGAACCTCCGCGTCCTCTACCTCATCGACTCCCTGGGTCGCGGAGGGGCCGAGAGCCTCCTGGCCGACTCTCTGCCTCACCTCGCCCGGCTGGGCATCCGGCCCGAGGTGGTCGCCCTGCAGGACAAGGGGGGCAATCCGGTTGCCGGCCGGATACGGGACGCCGGTTTCCCGGTCGCCGATCTCGGCATCGCCCGCCTCCGTCAGCCCGGCGCCTACCGCAGGGTGGCCGCGGCGGTGGATGCTGCTCGACCGGATGTGGTCCACACCCAACTCCAGTTCGCCGACATCTTGGGGACGCTGGCGGCGTACCGGCGGAGGATTCCCAGTCTCAGCACGCTGCATACGCTGGAGGCCCCCGAAGGCGCTTCCCGCGAGTCGTGGCGGCGCCGTCTCGCGGCGACGGTGCTGCGACGCCTCGCTGCGAGGGTGATCGCCGTCTCCGATGATGCCCGGCGTCATGCCGTCGCCCGACTCGGTCTTCCCCCGGGCCTGGTGAAGACCATCCACAACGGGATCGAGACGGAACGATTCACCCCCGAGCCGGCCTGGCGGAACCGGATCCGTGGTGAACTCGGCATCGACGCCGAGGCACCGGTCGTGGCGACCGTGGCGGTCCTCCGGGAGCCCAAGGGGATCCAGGACGCCCTCCGCGGCCTCCCTCGCGTCCTCGAGCGTGTGCCCACCGCCCACTACCTGGTGGTCGGTGACGGACCGTACCGGGAGGAACTCGAGCACCTGGCTGCGGTTCTCGGTCTCGGCGGCGCCGTCACGTTTGCCGGCCACCGGAACGACATCGCTCACGTGCTGGCCGCCGCCGACCTGTTCCTGCTCCCGAGCCACACCGAGGCC
>JBFELU010000069.1:0-13910 GCA_041551965.1 Acidimicrobiia bacterium | reverse complement strand
TCGCGGCGGCCGCAGTGTCGTTTGGGGGCGCCGGCTCGCTCAGGCGGCCGGGGCGTGGACTCCGAGGGAGGCCCGCCAGACGGCCCATCCGGCGTCGACGGCGGAGGCCTCGTCCCCGAGGCCGACGAGGATCACGGGCTCGGGAGGCTTCACGTAGCGGGGCCTCGACCCGGCCCGTGCACGTCGCAGTTCGGCGGCGCCCACAAGACCCGATTGCTTGCTATTGAAAGCAGTAGGTTTCATCTCGCAACGTACTCTACAGGAGCCCGTTGCGATTTGCAACCCACTCGCCTACGATGGCCCGGTGCCGGTTGACTTCAAGGAACGCCCCTGCTCTGTCGCCAAGACCCTCGGCATGGTTGGGGAGCGGTGGACCCTGCTCATCCTGCGCGACGCCTTCCTCGGGGTGCGGCGTTTCGAAGACTTCCAGACGCACCTGGGGATCGCCCGCAACATCCTGAGCGACCGGCTGGCCAAGCTGGTCGACCACGGCCTCCTCAAGCGGCGGGCCTACTCGGACCGGCCCGTCCGCCACGAGTACCGCCTGACCAACAAGAGCCGGGACCTCTTCACCGTGCTCCTCTCGATGCACCACTGGGGAGACCGCTGGGCCGTGGAGGAGGATGAGCCCCCGTTTCGGACGGTCACCCACAAGGCGTGCGGCCTCGTCACCGAACCGGTCACCGTGTGCGTCCACTGCGGTGAGGAGTTGCGGCCCGGCAACGTGATCGCCGATCCGCTTCCCGAGGTCGTCCAAGCCCGCTGACCGCCGCCTACGCTGACGGGCATGGTGAGCATCTTCACGAAGATCATCGACGGTGAGATCCCGTCCCATCGGGTGTACGAGGACGATTCGACGTTCGCATTCCTCGACATCAACCCCCGCAGCCCCGGACACACCCTGGTCGTCCCCAAGCGGGAGGTGGACTACCTCTTCGATCTCCCTCCCGCCGACTACGACGCCCTCTGGCGCGCCGCGGCCGCCGTGGCCGACGGCATCAAACAGGCCACCGGATGCAGCCGGGTTCTCGTGGTCGTGGTCGGGTTCGAGGTTCCCCACGCCCACGTCCACCTCATCCCGGCGGAAGGCCTCGAGGATTTCCCTTTCCCTCCGCCCATCCCCCAGACTCCCGAGCAGCTGGCGGCGACGGCCACCGCCATCGCCGCCCGTCTGGAGATCGCCTACGACCCCGCTGTCGCCCTCATCGTGGTCGACGTGCAGAACGACTTCGCCGACCCTTCGGGCAGCCTGGCGGTGCCGGGAGGGGCCGAGATCATCCCCCTCATCAACACCGAGATCGAGCGGGCCGGGGCGGCCGGGGCCACCATCGTCTACACCCAGGACTGGCACCCCCCCTCCACTCCGCACTTCGCCAAGGACGGTGGCGTCTGGCCGGTCCACTGCGTGGAAGACACCTGGGGCTCGGAGCTTCACCCCCATCTCGAGGTGGTGCCCGACGCGGTGTTCACCCGCAAAGGCTCGGGTGGCGAGGACGGCTATTCCGGTTTCACCATGCGGAATCCCTCCGAGGAAGGGGAGGAAACGTCCACCGGGCTGGAGCAGGTCCTCCGGGAACGGGGCATCGAGCGCGTCGTCATCGCCGGGATCGCCACCGACTACTGCGTCAAGGAGACCTCGCTCGATGCCGTCCGACTCGGTTTCGCGACGATCGTCCTCGGAGCCGCGATACGGGCCGTCGACCTCCAACCCGGCGACGGAGAGAGGTCGGTCGCGGCAATGCGAGCGGCCGGCATCGAGCTGAGGTAGTCCGATGCCCTGGGTCGGCGACCGCACCATCGCCCTGCTCACCGACCTCTACGAGCTGACGATGGCTGCGGCGTATTTCGCCGAGGGACGGGGCGGGCCGGCCACCTTCGAACTGAGCCTCCGATCGCTGCCGCCCGAACGGAACTTCGCCGTCGTGGCCGGGATCGCCGACGTCGCGGAATATCTGGGCGGGCTCCGATTCGATGCCGAGGCGATCGACTACCTCGACTCGCTGGAGCGCTTCGACCGGTCGTTCCTGCGGTGGCTCGGTCGGCTCCGGTTCACCGGGGAGGTCTGGGCCGTCCCGGAGGGAACGCCGGTCTACCCGGGCGAGCCGCTCCTTCGGATCACCGCGCCGCTGATCGAGGCCCAGATCGTCGAGACGCTCGTGCTCAACACCATCGGGTTCCAGACGATGATCGCCTCCAAGGCCGCCCGGGTGACGCTGGCGGCCGCCGGAAGGCCCTACGCCGACTTCGGGGCCCGCCGCACCCACGGTGCCGACGCAGCACTCAAGGGGGCCAGGGCCGCCTACCTCGCCGGTGCGGCGGCCACCTCCCTCGTCCTGGCGGGACGGGAGTACGACATCCCCGTGACCGGCACTATGGCCCACTCCTACGTGCTGACGCATCCCTCCGAGGCGGACGCCTTTCGCTCCTTCGCCAGAACGTTTCCCGACGACGCGGTGCTACTCATCGACACCTTCGACACCCTCGCAGGAGCTCGCACCGCCGCCGCCGTCGCCTCGGAACTCGCCGAGGAAGGCATCACCGTGCAGGGGGTGCGTCTGGATTCCGGCGATCTCGCGGCCCTGGCCCATGGGGTGCGTTCGATACTCGATGCAGCCGGGTTCCCGCAGATCCGAATCTTCGCCTCGGGCGGACTCGACGAGTACGGCGTACGAGACCTCGTCGCGACGGGGGCGCCGATCGACGCATTCGGCGTCGGAACCCGCATGGTGACCAGCGACGATGCGCCGAGCCTCGACGTGGTCTACAAGCTCGTTGCTGATGGAGCGGGCCCGAAGATGAAGACCTCAACCGGCAAAGCCACCCTCCCGGGCACCAAGCAGGTGTTCCGCCGAAACCTCGACGCCTCCCCGGAGGGCGACGTGATCGCCCTGGCCGATGAGGAAGGCATCGAGGGTCAGCCGCTGCTGCGCCGCCTGATGGCCGGGGGCCGGATCGTCGATCCTCCCGCTTCGCTCGCGGAGGCTCGGCGGCACTGCGCCGAGGCCCTCGCCGCGCTTCCCCCCCGTCTCCGGTCCCTCGATCCCGCTCGCCGACCGGCGGTCTCCACCTCACCCGGGATCGACCGATTGGTGGCTACGCTGAGCCGCGAGAGAGCCTCTGCTCAGGGCGGGGAGACTGGATCGGGCAGCGGCTCGCACGGCCCCGAACCCTGGAGCACGCTGTGACCGACCAGACGAGCGACCCCAAGGCCGACGAGACCGTCGCGAAGAGCAGCGCCGCGCCCCCGGCCGGCCCGGCGATCGTGATGGAGATACCGGGGCCCAGCACCGGGGTCGAGCCCTTCGCCCGATCCGTCATCAAGGCCAATCGCGACGAGTTCCTCAAGACGGCTCGCTCCCAGCGCTTCGCCTTCGTGACCATGAAGTGGGCCTTCCTGGTGGTCTTCCTCATCGCCGCCGGCGCGATGATTGCCGCGGTTCGCATCGCCACCGACGTGCCCGACGAGGGATACAACTGGGCGCAGGCGGGAGTGGTTGCTGCGTTGGCAGTGATGGCCGTGTTGTTGTTCGCGGTGCTGCTGTTCCTCAAGCCGCTGGCGGCCCTCGAACGCAACGGCGTGGTCCAGTCGTTCCTCACCGTGGTGACCAACAGCTACTGGACCCGCCTTCTCTACACCAACGAGGCCAGCGACGTCGACGTCCACATCGAGGACGCCACCGCCTACACGGTGGAGCATCTGGGAGCACTCCTCGACCGCCAGATCCTCGGTGCCAGTCGCTTCATGCACCTGGTACGCAAGGCCCAGGACGAAGCCGACCAGGATCCCGGCGCCTACGCCTCGCCCCTGTAGGGGTCATGACCGCACCGGGGGAAGCGAATCCGATCGACCGGGCCCGACTGCGGACCACCTTCGCCGACCGCCTCGAACAGATCCCCTTCTGCCGGGCTCTGTGGGAGGGCGGATCGACTGCGTGGCATCGCGACGACGAGTGGTCCGACCTCGACCTGATGGTCCTCGTCGACGACGGTCGCATCGATGAGACCCTCTCGGCCATCAGAGCGATCCTGGAGGAACTCGGCACCGTCGAGCACTGGTGGCGGCTCCCCGAGCCGACCTGGCACGGCCACGCCCAAGTGTTCGCCATGCTCCGCGAGGCCGGGCCCCATGTGATCTTCGACATCGTGATCGTCGATCCCACCGCCGAAGTCCGATTCGACGAGCGGGAGCGTCACGGTGAGCCCCTGATCCTGTTCGACAAGCATGGGGAGGTGACGGCCCCGCCGTTGGACCGGGCCCGGCACGCCATCGAGCTCACCTCCGCCCTCGAGCGTCTCCGGGTCACGTTCCCGCTCTTCCAGGGACTGGTGGACAAGGAGATCCGTCGCGGCAGCCGACTCGCCGCCGTCGCCGCCTATCACGCCTTGACCCTCCACCCCCTCAACACCCTGCTGCGGATCCGGCATTGCCCCGATCGGTTCGACTACGACCTGAAGTACGCCTCGGTCGATCTCCCGCCGGAAGTCGCCCACCGCCTCGAAGGTCTGGCCTTCGCGGCAGACCTCGAGGAGCTGGCGACCGCCCACCGCCGGGCGGTGACCTGGTTCGACGCGGTGCTGACCGAACTCGCCGAGAACGACGCCGACTAGCGGCGGGGAGGCACGAAACCCTCCGGCAGGTAGCGGCGCAGCTCGCGACGGGCGAGCGCCATCTTGTGAACCTCGTCCGGTCCGTCCGCGATCTGCAGCGTCCGGGCGTTGGCCCACAGATGGGCCAAGGGCGTGTCCTCCGACACCCCCGCTCCGCCGTGCGTCTGAATGGCACGATCCAGCACCCAGAGAGCCATGCGGGGCACCGCCACCTTGATGGCCGAGATCTCTATCCGGGCCCCCCGGTTTCCGACGGTGTCCATCAGCCACGCCGTCTTGAGCACCAGGAGACGAGCCTGCTCGATCCGAATTCTCGCCTCGGCGATCCAGTCCTGGACGACACCCTGCTCGGCGAGCGTCTTGCCGAAGGCGGTGCGACTGATCGAACGCTCACACATGAGATCGAAGGCCCGCTCCGCCATCCCGATGAGCCGCATGCAGTGGTGGATCCGGCCCGGACCCAGGCGGGCCTGAGCGATCGCAAACCCGGCACCCTCCTCGCCGAGGAGGTTGTCGACCGGCACCCGGACGTCGGTGAAGTCGACCTCGGCATGCCCACCTCGGTGGTGGTATCCGAATACGCCCAGGTCGCGAACGACGGTGACCCCCGGAGCATCCATCGGCACCAGCACCATGCTCTGCCGGTGGTAGGTGTCGGCGTCGGGGTTGGTCACCCCCATGAAGATGGCGACCTTGCACCGATCCGACATGGCACCGCTGCTCCACCACTTGCGCCCGTTGATCACGTACTCGTCGCCGTCGCGGGCGATGCTCGCCTGGATGTTGCGGGCATCGCTGCTGGCCACCTCGGGTTCGGTCATGCCGAAGCACGAGCGGATCTCACCTTCGAGCAGGGGCGCCAACCACCGTTCCTGCTGTTCGGGGGTGCCGAACTCGGCAATGATCTCCATGTTCCCGGTATCGGGAGCAGCGCAGTTGGTTGCCTCGGGAGCCAGCAACGGGCTACGGCCGGTGATCTAGGCGAGCGGGGCGTAGTCGAGGTTGGTCAAGCCGGCGCCCCAGCGCTCATCCGGGAGAAAGAGATTCCACAGGCCCCGCGCCCGCGCCTCGGCCTTGAGCTCCTCCATGATCGGTGGATGGAACTGCGGATCACCCGCCTCCTCCATCTGCCGATCGTGCTCCGGCTCGGCCGGGTAGACGCACTCGTCCATGAACCCCCCCAGACGCTGCCGCAGCTCCTCGCACCGATCGCTGAACGCAAAATCCACAAGCCCTCCCCGGACGTCGCCTCGTCAATCCTTCCACAACCCGCGGCCCGTGTCCCGACGGCGCAGTGCACCGGAAGGGCCGTCGCGCCAGGATGGGGGGGACACCGGGGAACCACTTGCCATGAGCAACGAGACGGAACTCCTCATCGACCTGGCATCCGCCAAGGCTGGAGGGCGCATCCTCGAATCGAGCGACGAGGGTTTCGGGGGGGCCGCCCGCCTCCTGGAACGGGATACCCCGCGCCCACGCACCCGCAAGGAACGCCGATACGACGGCTGGGCCACCCGTCGCCGCCGTGACCCGGGTCACGACGGGGTCATCATCCGCCTGGGAATCCCGGGCATCCCCCGAGTCGTCGAGATCGACACGACCCACATCACCGGGGACGCCCCGGCGGCCTGTTCCCTCGAAGCGGTCTACATGCCGGGAGATCCGGGGATGGTCGAGTTGGTGCGCAGCCGCGAGAAGTGGGTCGAGATCGTGCCCCGCAGCCCGCTGCGGCCCGACGACTCCACCGGATTACCGGTGGTGGCTGAGGCGACCGCCACCCACCTCCGTCTCATCATCTACCCGGATGGGGGGTTGGCTCGCATGCGGTGTCTCGGCGACCCGGTACCTCCCGATGATCTCGCCGATCGGGGCCAGGTCGACCTCGCCGCGATCACCTCGGGGGCACGGGTGGTCGCCTGTTCCGACCGCCACTTCGACTCCCCCAACCGCATGCTCCTCGGCGGCGACGCCCGCTACCCGGGTGACGGCTGGGAGACACACCGGCGCCGCCAGCCCGGACACGAGTGGGCGATCGTCCGACTCGCCGGTAGGGGGATCATCGACCGTCTCGTGATCGACCTCCGCGGATTCCGGGGAGCCGCCCCTGCGGCCTGCTCGGTCGAGGGTATCGACGCTCCGGGAAGCCACCCCGACGACATCGTGCTCGCCGAGTGGGTGCCGATCCTCCCCGAGAACCCGCTGGCCGATGACCGCCGGCACGATATCGGCGAGTTGGCCGACACCGGGCCGTTCACGCACCTCAGGCTGGGTCTCCACCCCGACGGCGGTGTCGCCCGATTCCGAGTTCTCGGCCGGGCCGAAGCCCCCTGGCGTTAGGTGGGCGGATCGATGACGCAGATGTTGGGGAGCGTCCGGTGCCGCTCGGCGAAATCGAGTCCGTAACCGACGACCCACTCATCGGGTATCTCGAAGCCCACGTAATCGAGATCGACGTCGACCGCCCGGCGATCGGGCTTGGACAGAAGCGTGCAAGCCCGCAGCGTGGCGGGTCCCCGCGCCTTCAACAGCCGCAGCAGGTAAGCGAGCGTGTGACCGGTGTCGACGATGTCCTCGACCACCACCACGTGAAGATCGGCGATGTCGTGGCGAACATCCATCAAGAGCCGAACGGCACCCGGATGCAGATCGCTCTCCCGGTCGCCGTAGGAGGACACGGCGATGAACTCGATCCGACGGGGGATCGTCATCGCCCGCGCCAGGTCGGAGAGGAACACGAAAGAGCCCTTGAGGACCCCGATGAGGACGATCTCCCCGGCATCGGCGCAGTCATCGTCGATCTGGGAAGCGAGCTCTCGGATACGGCGCTCGATCTCGGCGGCCGAGATCAGTTCCCGGGGCAATTCCACGTTCGGCAGCGTAGCGGGGTGTCGCCCGTCACCCCGGGACTCGCGGCACCCGGGCGGCGGTCAGCAGCGCAGCAGCCGTCAACACCCCGATCGAGATGAGCCACATCGCCGTGTACGAGCCGGTGAGGTCGACCGTCCACCCGAAGACGGTGGGGGCCGTGCCGAGGCCTGCCAGGAAGCCCAGCATCACGAGCCCAGAAGCCCGGCCGGTTCCGCCGGCGCCCGCCTCGCCCATGACCGCCAGCATCACCACGGAGGTCGACGAAGATGCTCCCAATCCGGTGAGGGCGACGCCGAACCACACCGCCCACGACCCGACCTCGGCCGATAGCAGGTAGCAGCCTGCGCCGAGGATGGACACCAGCGCCATCAAGTGGAGTGCGGTCTGATAGCGGAGCCGGGTCTCGGCGGCCCGGGCCCATCCGATACGTCCGAAGATCGCCACCAGTCCCGTCAAACCCGCCGCCAGGCCGCCGATCCGCTCGCTCAATCCCAGGCTCTCCACCACGTACAACGGCACGAGGAACGTGTAGGCGACGCCGAAGCCCATCAGCGCCCCGTAGACGGCGAGGAACCGGATGGTCGCCGGAATCGGCCCGCCGGACCGGAAAGCGGCCCCGTCCTCATCGCGGGGAACGAGCACCATGCCGGCGGGCAGAGCCAGGAGCGGGAACACGGCCACGGTCGCCAGCGCCCACCGCCACCCCACGGCGAGGGCTAGGGAGGGAAGCACGAGCCCGCCGAGGAAGATCCCGACCTGCACCCCCGATTGCTTGATGCCGGTGAGCAGACCGCGCCGACCCGGGGGGGTATGAAGGGCGATCAGCTTGTTGGTGGCCGGATTGGCGCCCGCCTGCCCCACGGCGGCCAGGGCGATCGGCACGAACATCACCCAGTAGGCGGGTGCGGCGGCGACCCCCAGGAAACCGACCGCGCTCGCGGCGAACACCACCGCGAGGGCGATGCGTCCCCCCAAGGCGTCGGCGGCACCCCCTACCTGCGGGGAAGAGACTGCAGTGATGATCACCGAGGTCGTGATGAGGGCCCCGACCTGGGTGCGGTTGATATCCAGATCGTCGATGAGAAACGTCGCCAGCACTCCCATGGCGGACCCGAGGAGGTTCGCCGAAGCCATGGCCGCCACCATCAAGCCGCCGAACGCGATCCTCCACCCCCGACTCCCGGTGTCCGGTCTCGGGAACAGACGGGCCATGGAGCGAGTCTAAGGAGCGGGCGATCGCCGGTCCCCGCCCGGCGGCGCCATCGGGGCCATCCCGGAGGCCGTGGGAGCACGGAGGTTCCCGCGTAGGCTTCGCGCCATGGCTTCTCTCCTCGTGCGCAACGCAACGGTCCTGGTGACCATGGACGCCGATCGTCGCGAGATCCCCGGCGGAGGTCTGTTTGCGAGGAACGGATTCATCGAGCAGGTGGGACCCACCGGGGACCTGCCCGAGACCGCAGACGTGGTGCTCGATGCCACCGATTTGCTGGTTCTCCCGGGGCTCGTGAACACTCACCACCACCTCTACCAGACCCTGACCCGGGCCCTCCCCGGGGCCCAGGACTCCGGGCTGTTCGACTGGCTCCGGACGCTCTACCCGATCTGGGCCCGCATGACCCCCGAGGACGTCGATCTGGCGACCCGCACCGGGCTCCTGGAGCTGGTGCACAGCGGATGCACCACCGCCTTCGACCACCAGTATCTCTGGCCCAACGGGTCCTCGGTCGCCGATCAGGTCGCGGCCGCCCACGAAGTCGGGATCCGCTTCCACGTGTCACGGGGATCGATGAGCCTGGGCGAGAGCGACGGCGGCCTACCCCCGGACTCGGTCGTCGAGAAGCCGGAAGCCATCCTCGCCGACACCGTCCGGGCCATCGACGAGTTCCACGATCCGGCACCCGGCTCGATGACCCAGGTCGTCGTTGCTCCCTGCTCCCCCTTCTCGGTCACTCCCGAACTCATGCGTGACAGCGCCGATCTGGCACGGGACAAGGGGGTACGCCTCCATACCCACCTGGCCGAGACCGCCGATGAGGAAGACTTCTGTCTCGAGCGCTTCGGGGCGAGGCCGGTCCAGTACGCCGAGGACCTGGGCTGGGCGGGCGACGACGTCTGGTACGCCCACGGCGTGTTCGTGAATCCCGACGAGATCACCGCCATGGCCGAGACCGGCACCGGGGTGGCGCATTGTCCGACCTCCAACATGCGGCTGGCCTCGGGGATCGCTCCCGTCGCGGCGTATCTCGAGGCCGGAGTCCCCGTCGGCCTGGGCGTGGACGGATCGGCGAGCAACGACGGCAGTCACCTGCTCGCCGAGGTCCGCCAGGCGATGCTCCTGGCTCGACTGGCCACGGCGCCGGGGATCGGCACCGGGCCGCAGATGGCGACCCGGACGGCACTCGAACTGGCGACGCTCGGCGGCGCCCGGGTGCTGGGGCGCACCGACATCGGTTCGCTGGAACCCGGCAAGTGTGCCGACTTCTTCACCCTGGACCTGAATCGCCTCGAGTTCGCCGGGGCCCTCCACGACCCGGTGGCGGCAGCGGTGTTGTGCGCACCGGTCCCCGCTCGTGACACCTATGTGGGCGGGCGACCGGTGATCTCTGCCGGAGAGTGCACCTGCCTCGCCCACGAGGAGCATTGGGTAGAGGAGCACAACCAGGCAGCATTCCGTCTCGCCGAGAGCGGGTAGGTTGATCCCGGTATGGAGACCATCCGCCCCGCCTCGCTCGCCGAGACCCTCGATGCGCTGGAGGCCCACCCCGATGCGGTGATCCTTGCCGGGGGCACCGACCTCATGGTCGAGGTGACCTACGGTGGCTTGCGGCCGCACACCGTGTTGGCCCTGCGTCGAGTGGAGGAGCTCACCGCCTGGGAAGGCAACTTCGTGGGAGCCGGGGTCACCTGGTCGCGGCTCGAGCACGGAGCGGTCGGCGCGCTCGCCGAAGCGGCCCGCACCGTCGGATCCCCGCAGATCCGCAACGCCGGCACGATCGGCGGCAACCTCGGCACGGCCAGTCCGGCCGGCGACGGCCTCCCCTTCCTGGCGGCGGTCGATGCCGAGATCGAACTGGCCTCCCGCACGAGACGCCGCGCCCTGCGATGGGACGAGTTCCTCACCGGACCGAAGCAGCATGCGCTGGAACCCGGTGAGCTGATCCTCGGCGTGACCCTCCCCGACCGTACCCCCGAACGTCAGGCGTTCGGCAAGATCTGCCCCCGCAATGCGATGGTCATCTCGATCGCTTCCGCCTGCGTGGTCCGAGACGAGGATGGAGCGACCCGGGTGGCGCTGGGGTCGGTGGGCCCGACCCCGATCCGGGCCCGGCGGGCGGAAGCGATGATCTCCGAGGAGCGTCACCCGTCGCCGGCGACCCTCGAGGAGTTCCAACGGTTGGTGAGTGAGGAGGTCCTTCCGATCACCGACCACCGCTCGACCGCCGACTACCGCCGCCATGCCTCGGGCGTCCTCGCCCGACGGGTCCTGGAACGGTGCCTCGCATGATCCGGCTGATCGTCAACGGGGTGGAGCGGACCGCCGAGCCGGTCGGGCCGGAGAGCCTGCTGACCACCCTGCGGGACCGCCTCGGGCTCCCCGGATCCAAGAACGCATGTGAGCAGGGCGAGTGCGGCTCCTGCTCGATCATCATGGATGGCGAGCTCGTGTGCTCGTGTCTGGTGATGGCCTCCGACACCGACGGCGCCGACGTCGTCACCGTGGAGGGCCTCGGCACCGAGGACGGACTGCACCCGGTGCAGCAGGCACTCCTCGAAGCGCATGGCGTCCAGTGCGGCTACTGCACACCCGGCTTCGTCGTGGCCGCAGCCCATCTCCTCGAGCGCAACCCGGCACCGACCGCCGACGACATTCGCGAAGCCCTGTCCGGGAACTTGTGCCGCTGCACCGGCTACGGAGGGATCCTCCGGGCGCTCACCGCACTGGTCGGGGAGGTGCCGTGACGATCACCCGGACCACCCGACGGGTCGCCGGGGGCATCGGCGAGTCACCGATCCGACCGGACGGCATCCCCAAGGTGCAGGGCCGTTTCGAGTTCTCCGGCGATGCCTTTGCCGACGACATGCTGTGGGGAGCCACCGTCCGTAGCGCCCATGTCAAGGCGCGGATCGTGTCGATCGATACGGCCCCGGCGCTGGCGATGGCCGGCGTCCACGCCGTCCTCACGATCGACGACGTGCCCGGCAAGCGCACCTGCGGCCAGGCCGTCAGCGATCAGCCGGTGCTCGCCGACGGCGAGACCAGGTTCTGGGGCGAGCCGGTGGCGATCGTCGCCGCCGTCGACCACGCCACAGCGGTCCTCGCCGCTCGGTCGGTGCGGGTCGAGTACGAGCCGCTGGAACCGCTCGTCGATCCGGAGCAGGCCTTCGACAGGGGTGAGACCTTCCGAGTCATGGAGATCATCAACGGCGCCCAAGATCTGCGCGGCGAGATCGTGGTCGAGGGCACCTACGAGACCGGCACGATCGACCAGGCGATGCTGGGAACCGAGGCAGGGCTCGCCGTTCCCGACGGCGTTGGGGGCGTCGACCTCCACATTGCCACCCAGTGGATCCACGAGGACCATGAACAGGTCTACGCCAGCCTCGGCCTCGAGCCCGATCAGGTCCGGATCCATCTCTCCGGGATCGGCGGCGCCTTCGGCGCCCGCGAGGACCTCACTCTGCAGATCCATCTGTGCCTGCTGGCGCTGCACACCGGGCGGCCGGTGAAGATGGTCTACGACCGAGCGGAGTCCTTTGCCGCCCACGTCCACCGACACCCCTCGAAGATGTGGTACCGGCACGAGGCCGATCGAGACGGAAACCTCGTCCGCGTCGAGGCGAGGCTCGTGCTCGACGGCGGCGCCTACCAGACGACCAGTGCAGCCGTCCTCGCCAACGCCGCCTATTTCGCCACGGGCCCCTACCGGTGCCCCTCGGTACGCATCGACGCCGCCGCGGTTCGAACCAACAACCCCCCGGCGGGGGCCATGCGGGGGTTCGGAGCCGTCCAGGTGTGCTTCGCCTATGAGAGCCAGATGGATCGTCTCGCCGCGGCCCTCGGCATGGACCCGATCGAGCTTCGTCTGCGCAACGCCCTCGACCACGGGGACCTCATCCCGACCACCGGCCAGCGCATCGAAGGGTCGTTGCCGGTGGCCGAGGTGATCCGCTCCCTCGCCGCACTCCCGCTCCCCGACGACGACCGTGACGACCCCCGCCGGCTCCCGGGGGGGACCGGCCTCACCACGCCGCCAGGGGCGGTGCGGCGCGGTGTCGGGTTTGCGGTCGGGATCAAGAACCTCGCCTTCTCGGAGGCATTCGACGACTACGCCGAAGTCAGGGCCGTGCTCACACCCGAAGGGCTTCGCCTGGAGACCGCCGCCGCCGAGGTCGGGCAAGGCATGGTCACCGTGCTGGAGCAGATCGGGCGCACCGCGACCGGACTCGACCGCGTCGAGGTCGTCTTCGTCGACACGTCGCGGATCGGATCGGCGGGTTCGACGTCGGCCTCCCGCCAGACCCAGATGACGGGCGGCGCCGCCCTGCGCGCCGCCGAGGCCGTCCGGGAGACGGCCCTGGCCCGGGTGGGCGGCGACGACCTCGATGCCGAGGGCGTCCGCCGCGAAGGAGCGTTGGTGGCCACCCTGGAGGAGGTGCTGGCCGAGGGCCCCATCGAGGAGCTGGTGCGGTTCCGCCATCCCCCGACCACCGGGCCGAACGAGACCGGCCAGGGTGACGTGCACGCCGGCTTCGTCGTCGCCGCTCACCGGGCGGTAGTCGACGTCGACCCTGAGCTGGGGCTGGTCCGGGTGGTTCAGATCGATACCGCCCAGGACGTGGGCCGGGCCCTCCACCCCGAATCGGTGCGGGGTCAGATCGAAGGGGGGATCATGCAGGGCATGGGTATGGCCGTCATGGAGGAACTCCTCGTCGACGGCGGCGAGATCCGCAATCCTTCCTTCACCGACTATCTGCTGCCCACCTTCCTCGATGCACCGGCCATCGAGGCGGTGCTCATCGAGGAGCCGGACCACTGGGGACCGTTCGGAGCCAAGGGAGTCGGGGAGCCGCCCACCATCTCCTCGACTCCGGCGGTGGTTGCCGCCATCCGGGCCGCCACCGGAAGGGAGCTGCCCCGGGCCCCGGTCCGGCCCTCCGACATCGTCGGGACGTGACTGAGGCCCGGGTCGCCCGGGTCACATCCACTGCGCAGAGGCCGAGTTCTCGCCCCAAACCACCCCTCCTGCCCACCCGACTGTTTGGGTGCTGTGGGCGCCGTCTAACCTGAGAGACCCGAACCCTCGAGGAGCCTGCCGTGACCGCTGCCGACATCCGCCCCGCCACCGGGACCCTCGGGGTCCTCACCCCCGGCATGGGGGCGGTGGCGACCACCTTCTACGCCGGGGTGCACGCCATCCGGCGCGGGATGGCAG
>JBFELU010000068.1:0-13955 GCA_041551965.1 Acidimicrobiia bacterium | reverse complement strand
CCTCGGGTGACGCCTCCGTCCCCCAGCCGAGGTTTCTCCACAATCGAACGTCTTCACGCCGGTTGATCTCGATCAGGTCCAGCATGCCATCGAGATTGAGATCGACGAGGGCTGCGCCTCGGCCTCTGCCGAAACTCAGCACGCCCGCCTCCTCAGCGCTGTCGACGAACGACCCGTCGGGCATGCCGAGCAGCAGGTTGCTGGGGTCCTGGGCCGCATAGTCCGGCATCGCCTCGACGTTTCCCTTGGAGATGAACAGGTCGATGAAGCCGTCGTTGTTCACATCTTGGAATTCGGGGTGCCAGGCGGTCGACGGAAGGGTCCGGTCGCCGACGAACGGGCGATGCGCGGTGATGCCGCGCCGGATGGCGATGTCCCGGTAGCTCGGTCCCTCAGCATCGTTCTCGAGGGTCTGCAGCTTGTTGTCGGCTTGGCTGGTGATGAACACCTCGGGACGGCCGTCGCCGGTGAGATCTTGGCTGGCGATTCCCATGCCCCAGATCTGCAACGGACGCCAACCCTCGTCGTGGGTGTAGTGGCGGGGCGCGTCGCCGGGCGCGACGCGCCACAGCTGTTCCTCGCCGTCTCGGTAGTAGTGCCGGTCGTTGGCCATTCTCAGGTCGACGCTCCCCGATCCGCTCCAGTCGCTGAACAGGATCGACAGCGTGCACCAGCCCGGAGTGAGCACGGTGGCCTGTGAATACCCCCCTTGCGCTTCGGGCCGCAACAGCAGGTTGTCCTCGCAGCCGTAGATGGGCCGGCCGTCCTCGTCGAGTATCACGTAGTTGCCAAAGGCCAGGGTCGGAAGATCCGCCGCTTCCTCCCATTTGGCGCTGAAAGCGACGGTCCACACGTTGCCACCGTCGAACCCCCACGTCTCGTTGGCACGCTCGAAGCGGCACCCACCAAGACCCCTCAGCAGGACGTTCTCACCCACCCGCAGAACGGCGAGATCGGTATGGCCGTCGGAATCGATGTCCAGCGGGTAGGCGCCGGTGACCCCGGTGAGATCGGTGGCCGGGTCGCCGAGCCGGGTGAAGCGGAGCTCGCCGCCCACCTCCGCCTCGTTGCGAAACAGCGACGCCGGATTCGTGCCACCTGCCAGGTACAAGTCGGGACGCTGATCGCCGTCGCAATCGAAGACGGCGACACCTCCGCCGACGAAGAACGCGAATTCACCGTCGTAGACATGAAGGAGTCCGGCGGCTTCGGCTTGTTCGACGAATTGCGGGGGTTCCATCGCCACGGCCTCGACGGGGATCCCCGACGCCGGCGCATCGGAGGCCGGCGCCGTGTCGACGGGGGCGTCCGCCGGCGCATCGGGGTCGGGGAACAGCCCTGCGCCGAACACCAGCGCCACCGCGACCATAGAACCGGCGATCGAGCCGCCACCAAACCGGCCGATGCTCCTCCAGTCAATTGCCGGCATCGGCCCGCCCTTCGAAGTACCGCCGGGCCTTCGCCCAGGCGGCCCGGCCGATCTCGGCTCCCATGACGCGGCCGGGGAGATCATCGGCCCGAACGTGGATCCCGCCGTAGAGGCGCGAGATCCCCGCCTGGTCCGAGGCATCGGCGTACATCGCCCACTGCAGGACGATGTCGGTATCCGGTCCGGCCTCGAACTCGAAAGAGCCTGCCCGAATCGTCCATTCCCCGAGACCGCCCGGGAAGAACGGACTCCCCGTGAAAGCGGCCAGCACCTCGGCCGAGGCCCGGCTGAAGGTGCTGTGTCCCGACACATATGCGGCACAGGAGGGCGTCACGAAGGTGGGGAGTTGGTACGGGACCCAGTCGACGGCGCGAATCCACGTCACCCCACTCACGTCGTGCTCCGGGTCGTCCACCTGGCCGGCCCAGGCATAGACGGCGACTTCGCCCTCGTATCCGGCAAGGGCCTCGTGTCGCCCTCCCGGCGCGGTGCTCTCCTCGGTGATCACCTCGATGAGGCCCGGAACGAGGGGAAGACCGTCGGGGTGATACGAGGGTCCGTCCGGATCGCTCGACTGGCCGTTGCCTCCCAGGTGACGAATCATCGAGATGGGACGGCTGTAGTCGTAGTAACCCTTGGCGCCCCAAGCGGCGACGGCCGCGTCGTGGTTGGCTCCGTTGAGAGCCAGGTAGAGCTTCACGTCCCATTCGAGGCGGTCGACGTAGACGCCGTCGCCGCCGATCTGCAGGTTGGGCGCCATCGTGTCGGATACCTGATTCGCCAGCGTGTTCCAGTGTCCCGGGGGGGTCTCGGAGTTGGGGCCGTCGGCCCAATATTCGGCAACGGCGCGGCCGAAATCGGCCTGGTTGACGATGTTCGGAGCATAGGGATCGCCGGTGATGGGGTTGTCGGCACGCCCAGAACCGTCGTTGGTGCCGAGCGGGTTGGCGCCGATCGAGCCGGGAGATATGTCGATCATGATCCCTGCCGCGGGATCGAGAAGGCTGCTGTACCGGATGACCTCGACCGCGGAGTCCTTGAATTCCTGGTCCGAATCGGGATCGCCCAGGTAGGGGGGATCACCGGGGTCGATCGGAAGGCCGTGTGGGCCTCCGTCCGGAAGCGCAAAGCCGGCGACGTGGCCCCAGTGGGGGTCGATGAACTCCTGGAAGTCGAGTTCGAGCAGGATGTTGTTCTGCGCCATCATGTTGGCGATCTCGAGCGGCTGCCATCGATTCGGATCGGTCATCGTGGCGCCGGATGCCGCCACCGGGAGCGGATCGTTCACCGGTTCGTAGTCGGCCTCGTAGCCACCGAGTTCATTCGATCCGTCGGTGAGGCCGGCCCCGATGATCGTTGCTGCGATCCTGTTGCCGAGAGCCGCCGGGGTCCTCCCTTCGGTCGTCGTCACCTCGATCGGATAGCAGAGCGCTCTCATCAGCGCGTCGAACGCCGGAACGGAGTCGGGTGCGCCTACCGCCTCCAAGTAGCGGTGCTCGAGGATCCGATAGGCGGCGTAGCTGATCGCCTCGTTGCGGGCCGCTGCCATATCGAGGGCCGTGTGCCGTTCGTCGACGAAGACGCCGGTCGCCGCAGGATCGAAGGCGGCCCATGCATCCCACATAGCCGCCGAGACGTGAAACAGGTTCCTGGCATGGATCGTGGGCGCCGGCAGGTCTCGTCGAATGGCGCCGAGGAGAGCCTCATTCCAGCGGCGGGCGATCGACCATTCCGGATGGTCTGCGATCGGAGGACAGGATGAGTCCTCGGACCGGGCTTCGTCCCGGAACGCGAAGACGCCGAGCGTGAGGCAGAAGCCGACCACCGTGCCCACCAGCACCGCCCGCCAGGGTGAATGGTGCTGCATCAGAGCACGCGCCGATGGGAGAAGGCCCGGCGCCGGTGGGTCATTCTCCGACCCGGGTGCGGGGAGCACCGGCCGGATCGGTGATCACCTTGGAAAGGACCAGTTCGGCCGCTCCGATGAGCGGAGCGTCGGCTCCGAGGCGACTCGGGACGATCATCACGTTCTCCCGGGAAGCCGTCAGCGCCTGGGTGCGGGCGCTCTCTTCCACGGTCGCCTGGAAGTGAGGGTAGAGGCGATGGAACAGCCCACCGAGCACCACGACATCGGGGTTGAAGATGTTGACCAGGTTCCCGATTCCGATCCCGAGCCAGCGGCCGACCTCGGCGATGGCGGCCAGAATCCCTTCATCACCGGCGGCGGCTCGGTCGCACACCATATCGAGGACACCGAGTCCCGTTTCGCTGGCCTGCAGGCCGGCGTGCCGCAGGAGGGCGGCTTCTCCCGCTTCGGTCTCCCAGCAGCCGGCCGCCCCGCACTTACACCTCCTGCCGGCCGGATTGATGAGAGTGTGCCCGGCCTCGCCCGCGTAGCTCACCGAGCCGAGCAAGGGCTCGCCGTCCACGATCAAGCCGGCACCGATGCCGACCTCCCCCGAGACGTAGATGAGGTGAGCGACATCCGGGTGCCACCCCCGGCGATGTTCGGCCAACGCACCGAGATCGGCCTCGTTGGCCACCAGCACCGGCCCCTCGACGTCGAGTCGGCCGTCGAGCATCTCCCCGAGAGGGACGTCCTCCCAGCCGATGTTCGGTGCGAGATGAACGAACCCGTCGCTTCGTCGGGCGATCCCGGCCACTCCGACGGCGACCCCGAGAAAGGAGTGCCGGGAGGGCAGCGATCCCAGGACCGGCCGTGCCAGATCGGCGATGACATCGATCGCCTCGTCGGGGGTGAGAGGTTCCCGGGGCCGCTCGACTCGGAGCCGGCTGTAGACGTGGCCGCCCAAGCCGACGGTGGCCACGGCGATCGAGTCGACCGCGAGTTCGATGGCGAGAGCGGTGGCGCCGTCTGGTCGGGTGCGCACGATGGGAGAAGGTCTTCCCGGCCCGGATTGGGTGGCCGCGGAATACTCCTCGACCAGGCCGAGGGCACTCAACTCACCGATGAGGTCGGCGATCGTCGACCGATTCAGGCCGGTGTGCGAAGCCAACCCGGTGCGCGACACGGATCCCGCCACGTGGAGACGACTGAGTACGGCCGCCAGGTTGTGGCGCCGCATTTCATCGGTCGCCATTCCCTTCACGCGCGTGTTGGAATCGGGACGGGGGTCGTCGGCGGCCACCCTCCTCCTCGTTTTGTTGGGGGCTCCACGATACCGCCGCAGACCCAATGGTGCGCCGGTCGCCATTGGCGGGTTGCATCACCGATGGGACTTGTCCCTTGCCGACCGGGTGAAGCCGCTGCCACAACGATCCACCCCCGCTTTTGTTGGGCATCCCACATAATCCGCGAGTAGGCTCTGCGGCGCATGTTCGCGCCGGAGAGCCGGGCCGGCGCAGGCGTCAGAGAGGATGACGAAGAGAAACGCCGCCGCACCCTCGGGTCAGGGCGGCACGAACCGGCGACACTTGTCCCATCTCGGGACATCTCCAATCAAGGAATATCAAGGGAGGAAAACGAGTGATAGCTCGCAGACTGATGACGGTCTTGGCGGCGTTGTCGCTGCTCGTGGCAGCGTGCGGTGACGACGATGATGCTGCCGAGACCACGGTCGCCCCAGAGACGACTGAAGCGATGGGCGATGAGATCGTCGTCGGTGTCTCGTGGAACAACTACAACGAGGAGCGCTGGGCCAAGTCGGATGAGCCGGCCATCAAGGCGGCTTTGGAGGCGGCCGGTGCTTCGTATATCAGCACGGATGCCGGTTCGTCGGCGGAGCAGCAGCTGGCCGATGTGGAGCAGTTGATCGCGCAGGGTGCTGATGTCCTGATCATCCTTGCCCAGGACGGCACGGCGATTCTGCCGGCGGTGGCGAGCGCATTGGAACAAGGTGTTCCGGTGATCGCCTACGACCGGTTGATTGAGGATCCGGGTGCTCTGTACATCACTTTCGACAATGTCGAGGTGGGTCGGATGCAGGCCCGGGCGATCTTCGAGTTGGTGCCCGAGGGCAACTATGTCTTCATCAAGGGCAACCAGGCTGACGCCAACGCCGATTTCTTGCGTGGTGGTCAGCAGGAGATCCTGCAGGAGGCTCTCGACTCCGGTGCCATCGTCAACGTTGGTGAGTCCTATACGGACAACTGGGATCCGGCGGTTGCTCAGACCAACATGGAGCAGTTCCTGACCCAGAACAACAACGAGGTCGATGCGGTTGTGGCGTCGAACGACGGCATGGCCGGTGGCGTGGTTGAGGCTCTGAGGGCTCAGGGTCTGGCCGGCATCGTGCCGGTGTCCGGTCAGGATGGCGATGCGGCCGCCTTGAACCGGGTGGCGCTCGGTGAGCAGACCGTGTCCGTGTGGAAGGACGCTCGGGAGCTCGGCAGGGCCGCCGGTGAGGCTGCGGTCGCGATGGCTCTCGGCACGGCGTTGAACGATGTGGCCGGCACGGTCACCTTCGATTCGCCCGGTGGGAACCAGATGGTCTCGATCCTTCTGGCACCGATCCCGATCACGCAGGACAACCTGCAGATCGTGTTGGATGCCGACTGGATCGACCAGGGGAGGCTGTGCCAGGGCGTCGAGGCCGGAACCGTCGCCGTGTGCGGCTAGCCGCATCAGGTTGAACGTCCGTTGAAAGAGACGCGCCGCGCTCACGGAAATCCGTGAGCGCGGCGCGTTCTCGTAACGGTATGCTCGCCGACCTGGAGGTGTCATGAGCATGGCCGATCCATCGATCGACGCGTTGGAGGCCACGGGACCGAGAGAGAAATGGTCGTTCGGCGCTCTGCTGAGAACGACCGAGATCGACACACGCCTGCTGGGGATGGTGGCGGCGCTCGCCGTGATCTGGATCGGATTCCATTTTTGGTCCGGCGGCACCTTCCTCACCCCCCGGAACCTCTGGAACCTCTCGGTGCAAACCGCGGCCGTAGGGATCATGGCCACCGGCATGGTGCTGGTGATCGTGTCCCGCAACATCGATCTGTCGGTGGGCTCGATGTTGGCCGTGATCGGCATGGCCATGGCTCTCTTGCAGGCCGAGATCCTGCCCAAGTGGCTCGGTTTCGACCATCCGATGATCTGGATCATCGCGCTGTTGGCCGGCCTGCTCATGGGCGCGGTCCTGGGGGCATTTCAGGGGTTCATCGTGGCCTACGTCGGAGTGCCGTCGTTCATCGTCACGCTGGGAGGCCTCCTCGTGTGGCGGGGCGTGGCTTGGGCCATGGCCAGCGGGCGCACGATCGCCCCGATGGACACGACATTCCAGCTCTTGGGAGGGGGGTCACGAGGCAACATCGGTGGACTCTGGAGCTGGTTGGTGGGCATCGTCGCCTGTGTCGGGATCGTCCTGCTGTTGGTCACCGGCCGGCGTCAGCGTCGCAAGTACGGGTTCCGGCTCCGTCCCATGTGGGTGGTCGTTTCACTCGGAGTGATCGGCTGCGGTGTGGTCCTGGGTTCCGTCGGCTATCTGAACCGGTACATGCTCCCCGAGCGGGTGGCGGCCGAGAGAGGCGGGGGCGACATTCCGTTCGGTCTGGCCAACCCGGTGCTCATCGTGATCCTCGTGACCCTCGTCATGACATTCATCGCGACGCGGGTTCGGTTCGGGCGATACGTGTTCGCCATCGGGGGCAACCCCGAGGCGGCGGACCTGGCCGGCATCAAGACGCGCTTCACGATCGTCAAGATCTTTGCGCTGATGGGGATCCTCGTCGCCGTCGGATCGGCCGTGCAGGTCGCCCGCCTCAATGCCGCGGTGAGCGGCCTCGGACAGCTCACCGAGCTGTACGTGATCGCCGCGGCCGTGATCGGGGGCACGTCGTTTGTCGGTGGGATCGGCACCATACCCGGGGCCGTGCTCGGTGCTCTCGTGATGCAGTCGCTCCAATCCGGCATGGTGCTGGTCGGCGTCGACGCACCTCTCCAGGACATCGCCGTCGGTGTGGTGTTGGTGGTGGCGGTTGCGATCGACTCGTTCTACAGGCGGAGGGCAACATGACCGTGACGGCCGACAAGGCGGACCGAGCCCCGCTCGTCGAGATGCGCGACATTCGTGTCGCGTTCGGAGGCGTTCACGCCGTCGACGGGGTCAGCGTCGACCTGTATCCCGGTGAGGTGGTCGCAGTCGTCGGCGGCAACGGCGCCGGAAAGACGACGCTCATCAAGACACTCTCCGGCGCTCATCCCGCGGACTCGGGCACGATCCTCATCAACGGAGTCAAAGCGACCATCGACAGCCCCCGGGACGCCAAGGCCTACGCGATCGAGACGATCTACCAGACTCTCGCCCTGGCCGAGAACATCGACGCGCCGTCGAACATGTTCCTCGGACGGGAGCTGAGGACCAAGGTGGGGACACTCAACGACCGGGCGATGGAGGATGCCGCGCGCCGGGTCATGGGGCGCCTCAATCCCAATTTCGAGAACTTCCGGGTCCCGGTCAATTCGCTGTCCGGTGGCCAACGACAGTCGGTCGCAATCGCCCGCGCCGTTCACTTCAACGCAAAGATCATGATCATGGACGAGCCGACGGCGGCGCTGGGACCCGCCGAGACGGCCCAGGTCACCCAGCTGATCCAGCAGCTCAAGGCCGAGGGAATTGGGATCTTCCTCATCAGCCACGACATCCACGATGTCTACGACCTGGCTGATCGGATCAGCGTCCTGCTGCAGGGGAAGCTGGTCGGCACGGTCAACAAGGAGGACGTGACGATCGATGAGGTGCTGGCCATGATCATCATGGGCAAGCTCCCGAGCGAGACGACTCAGCGGGAACTCGACGACCTCCATCGATAGCCCGAAACGCTTCGCAGCAGGCTCACCGGCGGGAAGAGAGATGCACATGAGTACGGTCCGCTGGGGGATCATCAGCACCGCCGATATCGGCCTCACCAAGGTGATCCCGGCCATCCAGAACGCCGAGCACTGTGAGGTCGTGGCGATCGCTTCCCGCAATGCCGGCAGAGCCGAAGATGCCGCCGGCCGCCTGGGGATCCCCCTGGCATACGGGAGCTACGGGCAACTCCTGGAGAGCGATGATGTGGATGCCGTCTACATCCCGCTGCCCAACGACGGCCATGCCGAGTGGACGATCCGTGCGGCCGAGGCCGGCAAGCACGTCCTGTGCGAGAAGCCTCTGGCGCTGTCCGGCGCCCAGGTCGCCGAGATGGCGGAGGCCTGCTCCTCGGCCGGCGTGAAGCTGGCCGAGGCCTTCATGTATCGCCACCACCCGACCTGGGTCGAAGCGGCGAGGTTGGTGCGCCAGGGTGCCATCGGCGAGCTGCGAGCGGTGCAGAGCTTCTTCAGCTACTACAACGACGACCCTGACAACATCCGCAACAGGGTTGAGAACGGCGGCGGCGCCATCATGGATATCGGCTGCTACTGCATCAACTTGTCACGGATGCTGTTCGAATCCGAGCCGACCCGGATCGACGCCGTGGTGCGGCGCGATCCCGAGATGGGGATCGACATCGTCAGCTCGGCGATCCTGGAGTTTCCCGGGGGCGGCCAGTCCGCCTTCACCTGCAGCATCCGAGCCGAGCCTCAGCAGAGCGTGCACATCTTCGGCACGAAGGGACGAATCGAGATCGAGATCCCCTTCAACATTCCTCCCGACCGCGAGACGCGGATCTTCGTCACCTCGGGCGGAGATCCGCCGGTGGCACCGGCGACCGAGACGATCACCTTTGGTCCGATCGATCAGTACTCGATCCAAGCGGAGTTGTTTGCACGGGCCGTGCTCGAGGACACCGAAGTCCCGGTACCGGTCGGTGACGCAATCGCAAACATGGAGGTGATCGAAGCGATCCTGGCGGGATGATCCCACCCGGCCATTCGCCTTCCGATTGATGAGAGCAGGAGCAAGATGACTGAATTCTTTCCGAGTGTCACCGAGCCGGTCCGATACGGCGGTCTGCAGAGCCAAGCCGAACTGGCGTACCGGGTCTACGACCCGGACCGGGTCGTATTGGGCAAGCGCATGGAGGACCACCTGCGGATCGCGGTGTGCTACTGGCACTCGTTCGCCTGGCCGGGAAGCGATGTCTTCGGCAGCGGGACGCTCGACCGCCCCTGGCTCGATCCCGCCGCGGATCCCATGCAGGCGGCCAAGTCGAAGATGGATGCCGCCTTCGAGTTCTTCGAGAAGCTCGGCGTCCCGTTCTTCTGTTTCCACGACATCGACATCGCGCCGGCCGGTGCCACGTTCGCCGAGACGAAGCGGAACCTCGACGAGATGGTGGGCTACGCCGGAGATCACATGGCGCGTACGGGGGTTCGGCTCCTGTGGGGGACCACCAATGCCTTCGGGCATCCGCGTTTCGCCGCCGGCGCGTCCACCAACCCCGATCCGGAGGTCTTCGCCTACGCCGCGGCGCAGATCAAGAACGCCATCGACGCCACTCATCGTCTCGGGGGAGAGAACTACGTGCTGTGGGGAGGCCGGGAGGGCTACGAGACCCTGCTCAACACCCGGATGCGCCAGGAAGTCGATCAACTGGCTCGTTTCCTGACGATGGTGGTGGAGTACAAACACAGCATCGGGTTCGAGGGCACGCTGCTCATCGAGCCCAAGCCCCAAGAGCCGACCAAGCACCAGTACGACTACGACTGCTCGACCGTGCACGGGTTCCTGGATCGATACGACCTCCTCGGGGAGTACTACGTGAACATCGAGGTGAATCATGCGACGCTGGCCGGTCACAGTTTCCATCACGAGGTGGCCTACGCCGTGGACAACGGCATCTTCGGGAGCGTCGACGCCAATCGGGGAGACCCACAGAATCTCTGGGACACCGACCAGTTCCCCAACTCCGTCGAGGAGATGACCCTGGCGATGTACGAGATCCTGAGGGGCGGTGGCTTCAAGACCGGGGGATTCAACTTCGACACGAAGCTGCGCCGCCAGAGCATCGAACGTGACGATCTGTTCCACGGGCACGTCGGCGGGATCGACACGCTGGCGCAGTCCCTGCTGACTGCGGCCCGGCTCATCGAGGACGGGTCGCTGGAAGCGGCGCGCGACGGCCGGTATGCCGGATGGGCCGGACCGCTCGGAACATCGATCATGGAGGGAAGCGTCACGCTGGCGGACCTGGAGGAAAGGGTCGCCGTCGGCGAGATAGACCCGGTTCCCGTGTCGGGTCGCCAGGAGCAACTCGAGAACCTCGTCAACCGCACGCTATGGGAGACAGTCGGATCCGAGGAGTGAACGAAGCCGGGATCCGTGGCCCGATCGGCCGCGATCGATCGCAGACGAAGGAGGAGATGAATCGATGAACGACCTCAAGGGCAAGGTGGCTGCCATCACGGGGGCTACTGCCGGGATCGGCGCCGCCACCGCTCGGGCTCTGGTCGAGGAAGGCGCTTCGGTCATTCTCGGCGGCCGGCGCCGGGAGCGGCTCGACCAGTTCGTGGCCGAGGCCGGAGACGCCGCGGTGGGAGTCGAGATGGATGTTCGCGATCCTCAGGGTTCCCGCCGGATGGTGGAGGTGGCTCTCGATCGGTTCGGGCGCCTCGATGCGCTGGTGGCCAACGCCGGCATCGGGGCGTACGGCGGCATCATGGATCTCACCGACGAGAAGCTCTCCGAGATGATGGACACCAACGTCGCGGGCACGGTGTGGCCGATCAGGGCGGCGGTGCCCCACTTTCTCGAGGTGGGGGGAGGCGACATAGTGATCGTTGCATCGGTGGCCGGGCTCCGGGGAGCCGGAGACGAGGCTGTCTACGCCGCCACCAAGTTCGCTCAGGTCGGCCTCGCAGGCGGCCTGGACCGTGAGTTGCGCGAGAAGAACATCCGGGTATCGACGATCTGCCCGGGTGGTGTCGCCACCGAGTTCGCCATGGGCGCCGGGCGTACCCCCGATATGCCGGGCCTGGCCGAGATGATGCGGGCCGAGAACATCGCGGCTGCGGTCGTGACCGTGTTGAAGCAACCGGCGAGCATGCGCACTCTCGTGTGGTCGATGCGCAGCATCCACGAGCCGGACTGACACCACCGGCGATGGGCTCTGTGATAAGCCAGTCGGTCGCCGGTGCCGGCATCGAGATCGATCTCGATGCCGGCTGCAGAATCACATCGTTCGTGGTGGGTGACCACGAACTCCTGGTGACAGCTGCCCCCGACCCCATCGACTGGGGCTGGTACCCGATGGCTCCTTTCGCCGGGCGCGTCAGGGACGGCCGCTTCTCGTTCCGGGGAACCGCCTACCAGTTGCCCCGCACTCTCGGAGAGCACGCGATCCATGGTTCCGTGTTCCGTCGCCGCTGGGAAGCCGAGAGCGACTCTGTGTTCATGACCGATCTGGGCGGAGAGTGGCCCTTCTCCGGCTGGGTCCGCCAGGAGGTGACTCTGGGCCCCGACAGACTCGATCTCCGGCTGGCCGTCCACTCGGAGAACCACGCCATGCCGGCTTCGTGTGGGTGGCATCCCTGGTTCCGCCGTTCGATCGGTGGCGCCGAGGCGGTGCTCGACCTCCGCGCCGGCTTCATCTTCCGGAGAGACTCCGCCGGCATAGCCACGCGGGCGCGGGTACCGGTCCCCGAGGGTCCGTGGGACGACTGTTTCGGAGAGGTCGAGGTGGGGCCGACGATCAGGTGGCCGGGCCGGCTCGACCTCAGCCTGGAGTCGACATGCCCCTATTGGGTGGTGTTCACCGAGCGGAGCGATGCTCTCTGTGTCGAGCCGCAGACTGCTCCACCGGACTCGCTCAATAGGGATCCCTTCATCGTGGAACCGGGTCGGCCGCTGGTGGCGGAATGCACCGTGACCTGGAGCCGTCCTGGTTCCTTGGTCCGCTGAGCGGCACCGCTACGCGTTCAGCTCCGTCAGCCGGGAACGGACGTCGCGAATGCGCTTGATCGTGGCGTCGTCGCGCTCGACCGGATCGAGGAGAGTGCCGCGCCGGGTGTTCCAGCGGCGGGCAACCACGTCCGGGTTCTCGCCATCGAGCACGGCGGCGGCTTGAGCGGCGGCGCCCAGCGCCACCAACTCCGTCGCCTCCGGGATCTGGATGGGCCGACCCGACATGGCTTGCACCACCCGGCGCCAGATTGCCCCTCGGGCGCCGCCGCCGATGAGCACCACCGGGGCTTCGGAATCGATGCCGGAGCTGTGCGCATCGATGACATCGAGGGCTTCGAGCAGTGAAAGGGCCGCGCCTTGGTAGGCCGCCAGCAGGATCTCGCCTGGCTCGGTGGAGTGGCGCAGCCCCGTGATCGAGGCCGCCGCATTGGGGAGGTTCGGAGTACGTTCCCCGTCGAGATAGGGAAGCACCACCACCCCGGTTCGCTCGGCCGCGGCCTCCCGGTCGAGACCGAGCCAGTCGGCTACCCGGTCGACGGCGAGCGTGCAGTTGAGAGTGGCTGCAAGGGGGAGGAATCGCCCTGTCGCATCGGCGAACCCGGCAACGCTTCCCGAGGGGTCGACGGTGCGAGTGTTGGAGCTCATGAATGCGGTGCCCGAAGTGCCGAGGCTGATCACCGGTATGCCGGGGGTGACTCCGAGGCCGGCCGCCGCGCCGGCGTTGTCACCGGTGCCTGGTCCCACGGGAATGCCGGCGCGCAATCCCAAGTAGCCGGCCGCTTCCGGGGTGACGCCCCCGGCCGGCTCGTTGGGACTGAGCACCCGGGGTAGAAGCGAGATGTCGAGTTGCTGGCTGGGGTGGCCCAGCACTGCGTCGCAATACGATTCCGTCGCCGTCGACCACCACGCGGTTCCCGAAGCGTCGCCCCGGTCGGTGACCCCGGCTCCGGCGAGGCGCTCGGTGATGAAGTCGTGGGGAAGGCGGATGGCCCGGGTCTCGGCGGCGGCGTCGGGTTCCACGCGTCGCAGCCAGGCCCATTTCGTTGCAGTGAAGGACGCGACCGGGACCAGACCTACGTTCTCCGCCCACCAGGCTGTGCCGCCGAAGGCATCGATCAGGAGGGAAGCATCGTCGGCGGACTCCGTGTCGTTCCAGAGCTTCGCGGGCCGGATCGGGAGCCCCTGTTCGTCGAGAACGACGAGCCCGTGCTGCTGGCCTGCCACGGAGATCGCGGCGACGTCGCCGCTTCGCTCGGTCCGGGCGAGGGCTTCACGCAGCGCGGCCCACCACACTTCGGGGTCGGTCTCGCGGGCGCCACCGGTTCCGGTGACTTCGTGGTGGGCGCGACCCTCGGCAAGGATCGTTCCGTCGTCGGCATCCACCACGACGACTTTCGTCGATTGCGTCGATGTGTCGACTCCCGCTACGAGCGGCATGGCCTTCCTCAAACCCTGCTGGTCGTCTGCCGGATGAGGCTAGTGCCGATCACCGGGGCGACCCGGAGTCCCTGCGGCCCGCTGCCAAGCGACAGGGCCTCGAGAAATCCGCGGCGGATATCCCGTCATGCGGCCCTCCTGGGGCCGGATCGGGAATCCTCGCAATCGGTTGGCTATGCTCCCGGCCGTTATGCGATCCATCGCCATGCCCCTCGGTCACCCCTGATGCTGGAACTCGGAGCCACCGAACACGGCTGCCTGCTGTTCGCCGACATCACGGGATACAGCCAGTACATCGGCGACACCGAGAT
>JBFELU010000067.1:0-14164 GCA_041551965.1 Acidimicrobiia bacterium | reverse complement strand
GGCACGACGCGGTGTGGGCGGCCTCCTCCGGCGTTCTCATGCGAAGGGCCCGGCGGTTGAACCGCCGGGCCCTCGCGGGGTCGGAGATGATGCTGGAGTCCTACCCTCCCAGGGCCGTCAGCGCATATTCGAGGAGGGCCCGAGCGAACGGCGGGTTGTGCACCCCTCGGCTCTGGTCCTCCCTCACGAACATGAAGTTCCACATCGCCTCGGCCACCTCCGCGGGGTAGGTGCCCGGGTTGGATCGATAGCCGATGTGGATCACGCCGTCCTCGCCGACGGACTCCTCCGTGTACGCGATGCCGGCTTCGACCAGAAGAGGCCCGATCTGGTCGAGCAACCCCTGGATCTCGGTCTGCACCCCGTTGCGGTCGAACGTGTCCAGGTCGGCGTGGCAGCTCTGGCAGTTGGCCAGGTCGGGCTCGAAGGTGTGGTTCCGGTTCTCGCCCATGTGGCAGGTCACGCAGGTGTCGGCCACCTGGTAATGGACGCTCGCTGATCCGGCGATACCGAGCCCACCCTCGCCGAGCAGCATCTGGGCTTCGACACCATGGTGGGTTCCAAACCGGGTGGTCTCGAAGGTGATCGCCTGGATGAGGGCAAAGCCGCCGCCGTCGGTGGCGATCTCGGTGAGCACGGCCACCGGTAGCTCGTTGCGGATCTGATGGCAGTTGGCACAGAGGAAGAGGGGCGGCTCGCCGTGAATTAGGGTCTTTTGGCCCTAAAGCGCTGTTGACACTGATGGCATCTGCCCCGGATTCTCTTCGTAGTCCTGGGTGCGGGCACCCGGCCGGCCGAGCGTGAAGCCATATCCGGCAAGCATGCGGTGGAACCGGGTGTCCTCCGCCACCGATCGGTCCCCCTAGTCCCGGGCCGCCTCCAGGCAGGTCACCCCTTCCGGTCCCACGGTGGCTGCATGCGCGGTATGGGGGGGAAGGTCGAGCCGGTCACCGGGCTCGAGCTCGATGTCCCCGTCGGGGATATGGAAGGTGATCGATCCCAGTACACAGAACAGCACCTTGTGATACGAGTGGGTGTGGGGGGCGTAGCGGTCGCCGGGCCCATTCGACCAGGAGTGGGGCTCGAGATCCTCGGCGGCGAACGCCGCGGCGGCCGCTGCTTCCGGGTTCACAGGTAGTCGCCGATCTGCACCGGGTACTCGGGGAAGTAGCGCTCGATCACGCTCAGGTCGAAGCGGCTGAGGATCGACTCCTTGGGCTCCCGGTCGAGCAAGAAGCGGAACGACGCCTCGATCAGGGCCTCGGTCGGAGCCCCACCGCCGAAGCGCGCCACATCGGCGGGGTCGACGGTGACCTCGTGAGTGGTCGCCGACCCGCCCTCGGCCACCGCGACCCGGAAGGACCCCCCGTCTCGGCGGCTGATCTCGATATCTGCCATGACCGGCACGGTAGCGGCCGGAGGAGCGCGCCATGATCGGGGCTCCCGAGCCCGGATCCCCATGCCGGGGGGAAGTCTCCCAGCAGATCGGCGTCGATTTCTCTACGCTGGCGAACCGTCTCAGCACAGGAGGATCTCTGTGCGCGGCCGACGACTCCTCGCGGTCTTCGCCACACTCGCCGTCCTGGTGGGCCTGCTGGCGGTAGCACCGGTCAGCGGTGCCGCAGAGCCCGAAGCGTCGGACGGTCTGGTCTACGTGTCATTGGGCGACTCGGTGGCGGCGGGAACGATCCAGCCGCGGCCGTTCACCGGCAAGGGCTACACGGATGTTCTGTTCCGCCGGGTCGGTGAAGAGTTGGGGCTCGCTCAGCACGTCTCGTTCGCTTGTCCGGGTGACGACACCCAGGAGATGTTGGACGGGACCGGCTCGTTCTGCTTCGACACCGGCTTCAGCCAGCTGGACGCGGCATTGGCGTTCTTCGCGACCGAAGCGGCTCCGGGTGTCACCTACGCCGATGTGACCGGCCTTATCACCCTCACGATCGGGGCCAACGACATCCTCGCATGCGACTTCGCTGATCCCGAGGTCGAGACGTGCGTTGCCACTCAGCTGGGCCAGATCGGCACCAATCTGCCGACGATCCTCGCGGCTCTCCAAGCCGCAGCCCCCGGCGTGCCGATCGTTGCGATGAACTACTACAGCCCGAACCTGGCGTGGTGGATCACCGGTGCCGAGGGCCAGGCGCTGGCGGCCGCCTCCAACGACGTCGCCGCCGCCGGCAACGGCGTCCTCGAGGATGTCTATGAGGCGTTCGGTGTGGTCGTTGTCGACGTCGAACGGTGGTTCCGCACGTTCGACGAGCGGGGCACCGACTTCCCGCTCAATGTTCGCCATATCTGCCGCTACACCGGCATGTGCGAACGGCTCGACAAGGGCGTGTACACACTGTCGGACTACGACCCGGTCACCGAGGGGTTCCAGACCGACATCCATCCCAACAACCGCGGCTACAAGCGCATCGCCGCGGCCTACGTCCAGGCGATGCGGAAGGCCGGCATTCTCGCCTCCGGCTGAGGCTGGAGGAAGGGAAACCCGGATCGGGGCGCCCCGGCCGCGTTCAGGCCGGTCGCAGCGGCACCCGGTACCGCTCGTCGAAGAGGCTCGGGGGCACCTCCAGCCCCGTCCGCCGGAACACCTCGGCGGGAATCCCCAAATCGGCCAGCCACAACTCACCGACCTGAGGAGCGTCGAGCCCGGTCTTGGGGAGCGCCAGCGTCATCGTGATGTCGGCCGCAGCCACCGCGCCCGGGGCCTCGCCGGTGGTGGCGTCGAGCCCTGAAGGCACATCGAGGGCGAGGATCGGGGCAGGCGCATCGGCCGCCCATTCGATCATGCGCCGTGCATTGCCTCGGGGGGTTCCGCTCAGGCTGTAACCGATGACGGCGTCGACCACGAGGCCGGGGGCGAACCGGCCGAGATCACCGGCGTCCGCCCGGCGACCCGGGGTGCCCCGGTAGACGGTCAACTGGGACTCGGGGATCGGTGCCAGTCGATCGGCATCGGTGACGACGACCGTCACGTCGGCGCCGCGGTTGGCGAGGTGGCGGGCGGCGCAGATCCCACCACCGCCGTTGCCGCCCGTCCCGACCAGCACCACGATCGGCGCGAGTCGCCACCGATCGCCCAGGGCTTCGATGGCGGCGAGTGCCAGATTGCGACCGGCGTTCTCCATCATCTGGGACAGGTCGGGACCGATCTCCTGGACGGCGACTCGGTCGATTTCCCGCATCTGATCGGTTGTGATCGCCGGGACGGTCACACCCCGATCCGTGACGAAGGCAGTCGCCGTCACCGCTCGTCCTGGTGATCGAAGCGATCCAGGCCGAGGGCGGCGATCACCTCGGCCTGGCGCAGCCGGCTCCCTTTGCCCAGCGGCATCCCCGTTCCGTCGGCGACCCGGTTCATCATCTGGAAGTTGGCGATCACGCCGGCCGCCGCCGCCGGCGCGTCGCCGCCGAGCCGATCGATCACCGCCGCGGCCGCCGCCGGGATGGCGGCGCCGGTGAGCACCGCGTCGGTGAACGCCAGCAACACGGCACCGCCGGGCATCAGGGGATCCACGGCGGGGTCGGTCACGGCCCGCAGATCGACCGGGGTATTGGTCTGCTCGGCGCTCCAACTGAGCATGCCCACGTGGGAGACCACTCAGTAGAAGCACTCGTTGAACGCCGAGGTTCGGGCCGCCACCAGCTCCATCTGAGGGCGATGGAGGCCACGCCTGAAGCCGGGATCCTCCATCTCGGCGAACGTCATGTACATCGGGCCGTGAAACCGCTCCAGTTCGGCGTTCTCCGAGGGGACCAGCGACAGCGACTGGGTGATGCTGGCGCCTCCCACCATCGGCACCCAGGCGGCGCCCCGACGGGCCCGATGGTCGATCTCACCGGTGGGATCACCGTCCGCCGGTCCGGGCAGAGGCTCGTGTTCGACCGAGAGCGCCTCGACGAACGTATCGACCGCCACGAGGCGGGACACGATGGCGACCAGCTCCACGAAGCGGGGATCGCCGAGATCCGCGGTGATTCGCTCTACCCACTCCCGTCGGGCGGAGCCGGGGCGGGCGCCGAGGAGCTCGGCCGCCTCCCGGGCCGCCGCGGGGAGATCGGTGTCTCCCGTTTCTCCGCCCCGGGCTTCCCGGGCGGCGGCGGCGATGGCCACCCGCTCCGCTCCGCTCCATGAGGCTCCGGGCCGGGCCAGATGGTCCCAGGTGGCTCGCAGGCTCTCGGCGACGGCGGAAGGAACAGCGGGGTGCGCGAAGGGCGTCACGGTCGTCCCCGCGCCCGTCGGTAGCGGCGAATGAGCGCCGTCGTGGAGGCGTCGTGATCGAGGTCGGAGGCGGCGTCGGCCGTGAGTTCCTCGGCGATCCGGGTGGCCAGCACCTTGCCGAGCTCCACTCCCCACTGGTCGAACGAGTTGATGCCCCAGATCGTCCCCTGGGTGAACACCTTGTGCTCGTAGAGCGCGACCAACTGACCGAGCACCGAAGGGGTCAGTTCCGGAGCGAGGATCACCGAGGTCGGCCGGTTCCCCGGGAAGGTTCGGTGGGCCACCAGGTCCGGCGGCACTCCAGATGCCGCGACCTCCTCTGCGGTTCGCCCGAAGGCCAGCGCTTCGGCCTGGGCCAGGAGGTTGGCCATCAGCAGGTCGTGCATGCCGGCGAGATCGTCGGGCGGCTCCATGAGCCCGATCAGGTCGGCGGGGACGACGGTGGTTCCCTGGTGGAGGAGCTGATAGAAGGCGTGCTGGCCGTTGGTGCCCGGCTCCCCCCAGACGATCGGCCCGGTCTCGTGGTCGACGGACCGGCCGTCGAGGTCCACCCGTTTTCCGTTGGACTCCATGTCGAGCTGCTGGAGGAAGGCCGGGAAGCGGTCCAAGTCCTGGCTGTAGGGAAGGACGGCATAGGTCGGCAGACTCAGGAAGTTGCGGTACCACACCCCGATGAGCCCGAGCAGCACCGGGAGGTTGGCGCGCAGCGGGGTGCTGCGGAAGTGGAGGTCGATGGTCCGGAAGCCGTCGAGCATCTCCCGGAATGCATCCGGGCCCGCAGTGATCATCAGAGAGAGCCCGATCGCCGAGTCGACCGAAAAGCGGCCGCCCACCCAGTCCCAGAACCCGAACATGTTGGCCGCGTCGATCCCGAAGGCGGTGACCTCTTCCTCGTTGGTGGAAACAGCCACGAAGTGGCGTGCCACCGCGGCCGGGTCGCCGACGGCCCGGACCAGCCACGCCCGGGCGGCGCGAGCGTTCGACAGCGTCTCGAGGGTGGTGAAGGTCTTGGAGGCCACGATGAACAGCGTCTCGGCGGGGGCGACGCCGGCCAGGACCGAGGTGAGGTGGGCGGGATCCACGTTGGACACGAAGTGAGCCTCGATACCAGGGTGCCGGTACGCCCGCAGCGCCCGATACGCCATGACGGGACCGAGGTCGGAGCCGCCGATCCCGATGTTGACGACGTGGCGGATCCGGGCACCGGTGTGCCCGCGCCAATCTCCGGAACGGATCTGCTCGGAGAAGGCGGCCATGCGTTCCAGCACCTCGTGCACGTTCCCGGTGACGTCGGCGCCGTCGACGACGAAGCGGTCGCCTGGGGCGGCCCGGAGTGCGGTGTGGAGCACCGGGCGGTCCTCGGTGGTGTTGATCCGCTCACCGCCGAATATGGCTTCGATCCGCTCCGGGAGCCCGGCCCGCTCCGCCAGGGAGAGCAACCCCTCGAGGATCTCGGTCGTGATCAGGTGCTTGGAGAGGTCCGCCACCAGGTCTCCGGCGGCCACCGTGTACCGGTCGGCCCGGCCGGGGTCGTCTTCGAAGATCCGGCGCAGGTCGAGGTCGGCTGCGCCGTCGGCGATCTCGGCGAGGCGGGCCCACTCGGGTGTCGCGCTGATCTCGATCATGCCGTCTCCCGGTCCCCGGAGGGTAGGGAGGGTAGGGGAGTGGATCGGCAGGGTCGAGGCCGGCTCAGGCTCGCCGGTGCTGTGAGAACCGGCGCCCGGCGGAGGCGACGAGCGATCCGCAGGCCAGACCGAGTCCCCAGCCCCCGATGATGTCGAGGGGGAGGTGCGCGCCTGTGTAGATGCGGAGGATCCCGGAAACCGCCACGGCGACCCAGAGGGCGATCCTCCATCCCCGGCTCAGGACCGGAGCCAAGACCGCGGCGAGAGCAAAGGCCACCGCGGCGTGGCCGGAGGGGAACCCGAGACCGCTCCACTCGGGGCGCTGGTTGACGTCGATGAGGAGATCCGCGGGTCGGCCTCTCTCGAGGAACGCCTTGACCGCCTTGGCCCCGATCCAAGCCGTGGCGCCGGCGACCACGATCTGGACGGGGACCCGCCAGTTGCGGGTGACGGCCAGCACGACGACGGCCACGATCGGCACGATGAGGATGGCCCCCAGCTGCATGACCGGCCACCCCGGGTACTCGATCCAGTCGGGGAGATCGTTGAACACTCGGAACAGCGTCTCCTCGGCGCCGCTGATGCGATCCGGGAGTGCGGCCAGCCAGGCGAGCCCGAGCAGGGCGGCTCCCACCAGGGCGAGGGCCAGTTGGCGGCGAGGCTCAGTCACGGTGGACGGCCGGCACGTTGCGCCGGTAGAGATCGGGCTCGTCGTCCCGGTCCAGCGTCTCGGCAAAGCGCCGCCCGTCCCATACCGCGGCTGCGATGGTCCCGGGGGCGAAGGCGTCGCCGACGGCCCGCATCGTGCGGAGGCCGGCGTCGGCCCAGGCGCTGCGGCGGTCCCAGAACTCGAGGGCGAGGTCCTCGTTGGGGAGGCGGCTGGTGACCAAGACGACGGCATCGGCTTCGAGGGTCATCTCCTCTCCCGTGTAGACGGACGACGCCACCACATGGGCGGCGCCGACCCGTTGCAGCGCGCTCCCGGTCACGATCGACACGCCGACCCGGAGCAAACCGGCCTGGATTCGGTGCTGTTCCAAGGTGTGGTGGGTCCAGTGGGACACATCGGGAGCGGGGGTCACCAGGGTGACGAAGTGGTCCTCCCGGGCGAGGAGCTCGGCGAGGACACCGCCCAGGTAGTAGTGGTCGTCGTCGAAGAGCACCACTCGGGGTCCCGAGGGACGGTGCCCCGAAAGGAGATCGTCCGGTGTGAACAACTCGGTCGCCGGGTCGACGGCGATCGGCACGGCGTGGGTGTGACCCACGCCGTCGGCCCGCCAGGTGGCACCGGTGGCGATCGCCAGGTGATCGAAACCGTGCTCCAGGATCTCGGTGGAGGTCATCGAGCTCTCCCGGTAGATCTCGACGTTGGGAAGGCGTTGGATCTGGCCGAGCCGGTAATCCATCACCCGGGACCAGGCGGCCAAACCGGGCAGGGCCGATTCCCGCGCCACCCGTCCACCCAGCCCGCGGGCGGCTTCGATGAGTACCACGTCGTAGCCGCGTTTCCCGGCCGCCATGGCGGCCTCCAGGCCGGCCGGACCGGCACCGACGACCATGACTCGCTCGGTGGTCGCGACCGATCGGAAGGTCTCAGGATGCCAGCCGCGACGCCACTCCTCGCCCATTGACGGGTTCTGGGTGCAGCGGATCGGCGAGGAGGTGTAGTCGCCGGACACACACATGTTGCATCCGATGCACTCGCGGATCTCGTCGATTCGGCCCTCCGAGATCTTGGCCGGGAGGAACGGGTCGGCAATCGATGGGCGGGCCGCCCCGATGAAATCGAGGATCCCGCGTCGGACCATGCTCACCATGGTGTCGGGCGAGGTGAAGCGTCCCACGCCGACCACCGGCTTGGAAGTGAGCTCCTTGAGTCCTCGCACGTGCTCCTCGTGGCCGCCCTCGGGCCCGAAGCGGGAGGGGGTGGAGTCGGTCGCCCAGTCGCCGACCATGAAATCCCACAGATCGGGGAGCTCGCCGACGAGGCCGAGCAGCTCCTCGATCTGGGGCCGATCCAGGCCGTCGGGGATGGGCTCGCGGACGGCGAGCCGGCACGCCACCGCCGCTTTGCCTTCGGCGGCTTCCCGGGTGTCCTCGAGGACCTCTCGGAGCAGCCGCGCCCGATTCTCCGGCGAGCCACCGTACTCGTCGGTTCGCTGGTTGAAGTGGGGGGAGAGGAAGAACTGCAGGGTGGTGAGGGTGTGGCCGGCGTACACGTAGACGATGTCGTAGCCGGCTTCGATCGCGCGCTCGGCCGCCCGTCGGTGCCAGCGCCGCAAGTCGGCGATGTCGCGCTTGCCCATGCGTCGCGCTTGGATCGGCACGTAGTGGTTCCCGGCCAGCACCCGGTGGCCCGGTCCCATGGGAGGAAGGCGGGCGGCGTAGTTGGGCTGGCTCATCCCCGAGTGGACCAGTTCGATGGCCGCCAACGCACCGTGGGCATGGACGGCGTCGGTCACCAGGCGATGGGCCGGGATGTCGGCATCGTCCCAAAGGCGGCCCTCGATGTAGGGGGTGGTCTCGGAGGACGGGTGAATCTCGACCTCTTCGGTGGACACCACCGCCCAGCCGCCTTCCGCCTTCACCCTGCGCATCTCCGCGAGAGCGTTCGGGTCCCGGTGACCCATCCCGTTGCAGTGGGGAACCTGATAGAAGCGGTTGCGGGCGACCACCGGCCCGATCGACACCTCCTCGAAGAGCAGGTCGTAGCGGGGATCGCGCCGCATGGCTGCCGAGCCTACCGGGGGCTGCTCCGGCCCGTTTCATCTGCACCGAACCGGGCCCACGGCGCCAGGGTGAGCCGCGGGGTGACCGCCGCATGGGTCACTGCGGTCACCACGGTGACGACGGATACGGCCACCGTTCCGAGGACGAGATACATCACCAGCAACTGGACCACGACGGCGTCGATCGGGTCCACTCCCGCCAGTAGGAGGCCGGTCATCGCCCCGGGGAGGGCCACCAACCCCACGACCTTGGTTCGCTCCACCTGAGGGGTGATCGCCGCCGCCGCAGCCCGGGGGGCCACGAAACGGACCGCTCCTCGCCGCTCGAAGCCGAGCGCCAGCAACGCCTCGATCTCGCCGGGCCGGTCCCGGATGAGAGCGACCGCCTGCTTGGCCCCGAGCACGGCGCCCGGCAGGGCGTTGCCGATGGTGATCCCGGCCACCACCACGAGGCTGACCGGCTCGAAGGGGAAGACTCCGAAGCCGAAGACCGTGCCGACGCTGATCACGGCACACAGCAGCACCGCCGCCCCGGCGGCCGCCGGAAGCCGGGGAACCGGGGCATCGGTGCGGCGCACCACCACCGCGGTGGCCATGACCACCATGCCGGCCGTCCACAGCCACGCCCAGGTGGTTGCCCACGACGACTCGAAGATGAGCTTGAAGAGAGCACCGACGGCCAACAACTGCACCGCCGCCCGAAGCGCCGCCCACACGATGCTGCGCTCGATGCCCAATCGGAAGCGCAGCGACAACGCCACGGCTGCGACGATGAGCGAGGCCGAAGCGACGACGACGCCCCACCCCACCACGTCCGAGGTGGCGTCGGTCTGGGCGACCAGCGCGGCGAGCACCCCGGAACGCTACCGCGCTCGGCTTCCCGCGACGGAGCGGGGGTGGCTCACTCCGTGGCCGTTTTGGGCGCCGTCGTCGTGCTGCCTCGCGACATCACGAAGGGCCGGCTAGCCCGCAATGGTGAAGCTCCAGACCCTGCTCCACTTGCTCAAGTCCCCGACAGCATCTTCGGCGCGGACCCTCCAGTAGTAGGTGCCGGGAGCCAGGGCTGCGTCGACGACCCACTTCGGTCTGGTGCGTTCGAGGTTCGCCAAGGGGCTCGAGAAGTCGTCGTCGTCGTCGATCTGCACTCGGTAGGAGACCGGGTAGCCCTTCGATCTCCGCCACTTGAGCAGCGGTGTCGCGTCGTCGATTGCGGCCCCGTTCTCGGGGATCTGAAGCTTCGGTCGCGATGGTGGCTTGGAGTAGTCCCTGGGCCTGTAGCCGTCCGGGTACGGCCTTGTGGAGAGACGCGACAACGAGCGTTGCGAGGCGTACGGGACACAGATGCCCGGCGCCAGTTCGTCGTAGACCTCGGTAGCAACATTGCCGCCGCCGATGTCCTGGGCGTACTCGACACAGAAGGTGGGGAAGCCGTCCGGCAAGGCGGCCAGGTCGTCGAGGACCTCTTCGGTCCAGTCACCGTAGAGGTCGTTGGTGAGCACGTTGTAACCGGCCGGGTCTCCCCAGTCGTCGAAGGCCCCGGCTCCGTCGGCGTCCTCGTCATCGTTGACGCCGTCCCACCAGATCGCCTCCAGGGCGATGCCGTCGATCACCTCGCGGTAGCGGGCCGGGTTGTACTCGTACAGATCGGAGGCGTTCTGTGCAACCACCAGGTAGTCGGGATCGGTCACCCGCGCGTGGTCGCCGATCTTCTCGATGAAGTCGAACATCAGCTCCGCGGCCTTGCTCCGGGCAGCCGCTCGGCCCAGGCCGAAGTCGTCTTGCACCTTGTCGACGACGCTGTCATCGCTGAACGCCTCGACCCAATCCATGTAGATGCCGTCGAAGCCGGCGTCGAGCGTCGCCTGGACGAGGCTGAGATCCCGGTATCCGTAGATCGCGATGTCCTCCCAATCCTCGTACCAGTAGGCGACGGGGAAATTCCCCTCCCAGTCGTTGGGATCACCACCGACGATCCACTCGGGATCACCGATCTCCCATCCGGACCGCCAATACCAGCGCCAATCCTCGGCTTGGCCGACGTCGACGTAGGCGAGCACGAGTGGCTCGACCCCGCGAATCTCGATGTTGTGCTGCTTGATGTCGTGGACCAGGCCGGCAATGTCGAAGTCCTCCATGCCCCTCTCGGTGGTCACGACTTCGAGCACGTACAGGTCGAAGTGGGAGTCGACGAGTTGGTCGTGCTGGCGGCGGGTGTGCACTTCTTGGATGTTGTAGGCCCAGAACGCGACGTCCTCCAGTTGCATCTGGGTGACGCGTTCGCCGGCGGCGCGGGCATTTCCCGACGCGGCGACCGCCACGCCGAACATCATCGACAGCACAAGGCCCGCTGCGCCGAATGACCCTCGCATGCCGCCCCCCTTTGAGGCTGGTGAGGTCATACCGCTGACCCTACGCGAGGATCCCCGGCGGGGGTGGGTATCGGGGTCATCGGGTCTGCTCTCCGAGGCCCAATCGGTGCTCCACCCGCAGGCTGGCCCGGGAGAACGCAAAGGTGAACAGCCAGTAGACGAGAGCGATGAAGAGAAGGTTCTCCCGCATCGAGCCGAGAAAGGCCGTCTGCTGGGGCACCACCTTGGAGGCGATGAAGGTGAGGTCCCACAGCCCGATGATCGAGATCAAGGTGGTCTCCTTGAAGATCGTGATCGCCTGACCCACCAGAGCCGGAACGACGGCCCGCAGCGCCTGGGGTAGCACGATGAAGAGATTGACCTGCAGGGCGTTCATCCCCAGCGACCGCGACGCCTCGTAGTGGCCCAGGGGAACCGACTGCAGGCCGCCACGGACGTTCTCGGCCATGTAGGCGGCGAAGTAGAGAGACACCGCGACGACGGCCCGCACCACGTCGTCGAGCGACAGGCCTTCGGGCAGGAGCACCCGCAGCAGATGGTTGGCGAAGAGCAGCAGGACGAGCAGTGGGATCCCTCGGATCACCTCGATGTAGGCGGTGGCCAAGATCCGGAACACCGGCATCGCAGAAGTCCGGGCCAGGGCGAGGGCCACCCCCAGCGGGAAGGAGATGGTGATCCCGGCCACCGCCACCACCAGCGTCAGCGCCAGCCCGCCCAGGAACGCCTCCGACCCCAATCCGATGGTGGGGGTGGCGTCGATCATCGCCACCAGGAAGACGAGAGGGATGACGGTGAGGCACCACGCGGCGACGTAGCGGACCCGTCCCCCCCACTCCCCGGTGATGCTCCCCGAAGCCAGGGCGAAGCCGGCGAACCCCAGGGCCACGGCCCGGACCATGATCACGACCGACCCCGGCCAGAACACGATCGCCACGGCGAGCAACGCGGCGATGACACGGACACCCCCGGAGCGAGGGTGGGTCAACGCCAGGATGAGCGGTCCGCCCCCTGCGATGGCCACACCGGTGATCACCAGGTCCCGCCGCAGTTCCCAGTCCCCGAAATCGGGCGCTCGCATGATCACCAGCACCATCACGGGCACCGACAGGATCCAGGCCACGGTGAGGAGTGGCTTGGCGGAGCCGATGTGTTCCCGAAGCCATCGGCCCGCCCAGTACGAAGCGACGAGGACTCCGGCCATGATCGTCCACGGCAATCTGGTGGAGAGGGCGATGGTGGTTCCGGGCTCGGCGATGAAGACGTTGTCGGCGTACCCGTAACGCCCGACCGGAACGGTCCACAAGGCCAGGACCGCCAGCCCCAGGAGTACGGCCCAGACGGCGAGGGAGGTGAGCGAGGTATCGGGGAAGGATCGGCTGATCGTCGATCCACCGACTGACAGAAGCGTCGCCGCCATCAGAAAGCAGATCGTCCAGCCGAGCGGGATCGTGCCGATCCCAACCAATCCGAGGAACCCGAGCACTGCGGCGCTTGCGTGCATGCCCCGTGCCAGCCGGTGAGTGGTGACCTTCCGGCCGGCCCGCCACACCGCCAGCGAGAGCCCGGCCAGTGCCACCACGATTCCGACCGAGATCCAGATCCGGACGTAGCGGTCTGCCGGGTAGTCGTGGGTCATCAACAGTCGCAGGTTGGTGGCCACTGCCTCCCACCGGGTGGCCGAGAACACGAAACCGAGCATGGCGCGGGTGAAGACGATCACGACGAGCCCGGCGGTCAGCGTGAGCAGCGTGTGACCCGGAGTCGGGAAGAGGTGTTCTCGGCTCCAGCGGCGGGCACGACGCCAGGGGGACGAGGGGGAAACGGTTGGATCCTCGATCGACGTGCCCATGGCTCCCCTTGTCGTGGGGATGGGAAATCGTACCGGGGGTGGTTGCGACGGGACTCGCCCGATGCGGTGGGGGACGACTAGGGAACGCGAGTGGGCATTGCGGCTTCGGGATCCAGCAGCGCCACCCGGGCCAGGGTTCGCCGCCACGACTCCTCCAGCGCCCAGGTGTTGGGATTCCCGGACGCCAATTCGGCGGCCACCGCCAGCACCTGTTTCGTGGCCGGATCCACCCAGGTCGGGGTGAAGTGGATCTCGGTCACCGCAAAGCCGCCCTCTCGCAATTCGGTGACGAGGAGGTGGACGATCATCCCGTCCTCAGAACCCAACTTGGTGCCGTCGGCGAGACCGCGGATGTTGGAGAGGTGGTTGCCCATCCCGTACACGACCACCTTGCCGTCGATGCGGTCGATCGGTTGCACCACGTGGGCGTGGTGGCCCAGGATCAGATCCACGTCGGGGGACTCCAGCAGCGCCTCGGCCAGGCCGGTCTGGTAGCCGTCCGGGCTGGGCTGGTACTCGGTGCCCCAGTGGAGGCTGAGGATCACGAACTCGGCGCCCAGCAGCCGGGCCTCCCGTGCATCGGCCAGCAGCCGATCGGTATCGATGCGGTTGACCTCCCAGGGCCGGTCCGGCGACCCGGCGACGTTGGTGCCGATTGTGGCCGAGATGTGGCCGATAGGGACGCCGGCGGCCTCGTAGATCGACGGCCCCCGCTCGGCCGGGGTGCGGGCGGTGCCGGCGTGGGCGATTCCGGCGTCGTCGAGCACCCGGAGGGTTTCGGTGATCCCGGTGGATCCCCGGTCGAGCGAGTGGTTACCGGCGGTGGAGCAGGCGTCGTAGCCGGTGGCGGCCAGGGCGTCGGCGACCTCGCGGGGCGCGTTGAAGAAGGCCGGGTGGCTTTGACCGGATTGATAGAGGAGCCCGGTGTTGGTGGGGGACAGGGTCCCCTCGAGATGGCAGATCGCCAGGTCGGCGCCCGCCACCCACTCGGCGATGGGCTCGAACAGCGGGGCGAAGTCGTAGCCGTCGCCCGTCCGGGCGGCGAGGGCGATCGCCTCGTGGATCAGCACGTCGCCGGTCGCGGCGATGGTGAACGACCGAAGCGGTGCGGTGGTGGTGGTGGTCTCCGGGGTGGGTTGCGACTCGAGCGTGGTCGGGGTGGCGGCAGCCTCGGTGGTGGTGGGGATCGCGGTGATGGAGGCCGGGGTTCGAGTCACCGTCGTCGAGGGGGTCGCCTCGACGGTAGCCGCCGGAGGCAGCGGCGATGCCCCGCCGCCACAGGCGCCGAACACCAGCGTCGCCGCCACCATGCACGCCACTCGCCCCATCGAGCTCCTTCCCGGCGGCACCGTAGCGGGGAGACGGGG
>JBFELU010000066.1:0-14268 GCA_041551965.1 Acidimicrobiia bacterium | reverse complement strand
GCCGACACAAGCCGAGGAGCGTCGTCTGATGGACGAGCTCGGGAAGCGATTGACGATCGGCACCGAGGTCCCGGCCGACTTCGCGGCCCTCGCTGGCTGCACGGTCATGAACGGAATCGTGGGGTCGGCCGGATTGCCGGCGTCGGTGGCGGCACTAGAGGCGGGCAACCGGCTGGCGCTGGCCAACAAGGAGAGCCTGGTCGCGGGAGGGGAGGTCGTGAACGCGGCCCTCGAACGCGGTGAGGGAGAGTTGATACCGGTGGACTCCGAGCACTCGGCGCTGGCGCAATGCCTGCAGGGCGAGGATCTCACATCCGTGAGGCGCCTCATCCTGTCGGCCTCCGGGGGACCGTTCCGCGGCTGGGGTGCCGAGGCCACGGCCGCCGCCACGCCGGAGGATGCGCTTCGGCATCCCACGTGGCGCATGGGGAACCGGATCACCATCGACTCGGCGACGCTCATGAACAAGGCCTTCGAGGTGATCGAAGCGCACTTCCTGTTCGGATTCGGCTACGACGACATCTCGGTGGTGATCCATCCCCAGAGCATCGTTCACAGCCTCGTCGAGTTCGTCGACGGATCGCTGAAGGCCCAGCTCGGTGAGCCGGACATGCGGGTACCGATCCAGTACGCGATCACCCATCCGGGTCGGGCGGCCGCGGTCGACGGGCCCTCGTTCTCCCTGGCGGGCCGGTCGCTCGACTTCGAGGACCCCGATCCGAACGTCTTCCCGTGCCTGCGCCTCGGCTACCAAGCCGGCCGGATGGGCGGGTCGGCCCCGGCGGTGCTCAATGCCGCCGACGAGATCGCGGTGCAGGCGTTTCTGGATCGGCGGATCGGTTTCGGGTCCATCGCAGAGATCGTGGAGAAGACCCTGGCATCGATCGAGCACCGGCCCGTCCGCTCCATCGATGAAGTGCTCGATGTGGACCGAGAGGCGCGTGCCGTCGCTCATCAGCACCTCGGTGGTTCGTGTTAGCGCACCCGGCCGGTAGCGTCAGGTCCGCTGTGCGGAGTTCGCGTTGATCGGCGGCCTGATCGTCCTGTTCGGGATCATCTCGATGGTGATGATCCACGAGGCCGGCCACTTTCTCGCGGCCAAGGCGCTCGGGATGAAGGCCACCGAGTTCTTCTTCGGTTTCGGGCCCAAGCTGTGGTCCACCAAGCGGGGGGAGACCGAGTACGGAATCAAGGGGATCCCGCTCGGCGGCTACGTGCGGATCGTCGGGATGAACCTCTACGAGGAGGTCGACCCCGCCGACGAGGGACGCACCTATCGCGAGAAGGAGTTCTGGAAGAAGTCGGTCGTGGTGCTGGCGGGTGTCGCCAGTCACTTCGTCGTGGCCTTCGTGATCTACCTGGCGATCTTCACCCTGGTTGGAGTCGGCGAAGTGACCACCACCGTCGGAGCGGTCTCCCCCACACTCGACGACGGCACGCAGAGCCCCGCCGCAGCGATCGGTCTTCGAGAGGGCGACACCATCGTCGCCCTCGACGGCATCGTCACCGAGGAGTGGGTCGACCTGGTCGATGCGATCGCCGCCCGGCCGGGTGAAACGGTGACGCTGACGGTGGAGCGGGACGGCGAAGGGCTGTCGGTCCCCGTGGAGCTGGCAGCGGTCGACGACGAATCGGGGGGCAAGCGGGGCTTCCTCGGGGTGCGCCCGTCGCAGACCACCGAACGCGTCGGGCCGCTCCGGGGCATCGTCAGCGCCGGCCGGGGGATCGGTGATGCGGTCGCGGTGAGCACGCAAGGGATGTGGCAGCTCTTCAGCGGCCTCGGCGATTTGGTGGCCGCAACACTGTCGGGGGATCAGGAGGCGATCGACGAGGTGCGGCCGGCCAGTCCGATCGGTCTCGTTCAGATCGGAGCCTCGACACAGCGGTTCGGGTTCGCCTTCACGCTCGAGTTGGTGGCGCTGATCAACATCTTCGTGGCGCTCTTCAATGTGATTCCGATCTATCCCCTCGACGGGGGCCACTTTGCGGTCGCCCTGTATGAACGAATACGAGGACGACCCGCCGACGTCCGCAAACTGGCCCCCGTGGCCGCCGCCGTGGTGGTCTTCATGGTGTTGTTGGGGGTGCTTGCGATCTATCTCGACATCGCCCGACCGTTCCGGTTGAACTGAGATGCCCGACATGATTCCCCGTCGCCCTACTCGCCAGATTTCCGTCGGCGGCGTGCTCGTGGGCGGCGGTGCCCCGGTCACGGTGCAGTCGATGACGACCACGAAGACCGCTGATGTCGACGCCACGCTGGCCCAGGTCTACGCGCTCCGTGCCGCGGGGGCCGACATCGTGCGGATCACCTGCAACGACGTAGCCGCCGCGCAAGGGTTGGCGGAGATCGTTCCGCGCTCCCCGGTCCCGATCATCGCCGACATCCACTTTCAGTACCGGCTCGCCCTCGCCGCCCTCGAGGCGGGTGTGGCCGGTCTCCGCCTGAACCCGGGCAACATCCGCAAGCCCGAGCACATCAAGGCCGTTGCCCGGGCCGCGGCCGATCGCGGGATCCCAATTCGGGTGGGCGTCAATGCCGGTTCGCTCGACAAGGATCTGCTCGAGCGGTACGGCTCGGCGGTGCCCGAGGCGCTGGTCGATTCCGCCCTGCAGGAGATTCGTCTCCTCGAAGAGGTCGGTTTCGAGGACATCAAGATCTCGGTCAAGCATTCCGACGTGCCCTCGATGGTGGCTTCCTACCGCCTGTTGTCGGAGCGGGTCGACCACCCGCTGCACCTCGGCGTCACGGAGGCGGGGCCGCCGCCGGCCGGCCTGATGAAGTCGGTCGCCGGGATCGCCACGCTCCTCCTCGAGGGCATCGGGGACACCATCCGCTTCTCCCTCACCGCCGATCCCGTCGAGGAGGCGGAAGCGGGCCGGAAGCTGCTCGAGCAACTCGGGCTGCGGGAGCGCTCCGGTCTCGATCTGATCGCCTGTCCCTCATGTGGCCGGGCGGAGATCGACGTGATGGCCGTGGCCCGGAGAGCGCAGGAAGCGCTCGAAGGCGAGAAGCTCCCCATCCAGGTGGCGGTGATGGGGTGCGTGGTCAACGGACCCGGTGAGGCGCGGGAAGCCGATATCGGCATCGCGGCGGGGAAGGGCAAAGGCCACTTGTTCATCAAGGGCAAAGTGGTTCGGGTGGTGCCGGAGACCGAGATGGTGGATGCCCTGCTGCATGAGGCACGAAAGCTCGCCGAGGAGGGGCTCGACGCCCGCCTGGCCGCCGCCGACGCTCGCGCCGAAGAGATCGCCGCCGAGGCGGCCCGGGACCTCCTGGAGTCTCAAGGCGATGCCAATTCCGTCGCCGAGCGGAGGGCGGCTGTGGCAGAGGTGGCCGGGGGCGACTGAGGTGCCACTATCCTGCCGCCGATCCGATCAGGAGCGGCCATGCGCTGGTCCCAGGCCCACATCCCAACGCTGCGCGAGGATCCCGCCGACGCCGAGGCGGTGAGCCATCGGCTCCTCGTCCGCGGTGGGTTCATACGCCGCCTCATGGCGGGTTCCTACTCCCTGCTGCCGCTGGGAATGAGGGTCGCCACCAAGGTCTCCAACATCATCCGCGAGGAGATGGATCGCATCGGGGGCCAGGAGTTCCTGCTGCCTGTGGTCCACCCTGGCGAGGTGTGGAAGCAGACCGGTCGGTGGGACTCGGTGGGTGAGGAGTTGCTGCGGTTCAAGGACCGTCGCGGCACCGATCTGGCATTGGCGATGACCCACGAGGAGATCTTTGCGTTGCTGGCGACCGAGATGTCCTCCTACCGCGACCTCCCGCAGATGTGGTACCACCTGCAGACGAAGTTCCGCGACGAGCCCCGGCCGAAGGGCGGCTTGTTGCGGGTCCGGGAGTTCATCATGAAGGACTCGTACACCTTCGACCTGGACGAGGAGGGTCTCGACGTCCAGTTCAGGCGGCACGATGAGGCCTATCGGAGGATCTTCGAGCGGATGGGCATGGAGACCATTGCCGTCGAGGCGTCATCCGGCGTCATGGGCGGTTCCGAGTCGGTCGAGTTCATGGTCGCCAGTGATGCCGGCGAGGACGATGTCGCGATGTGCAGCTCATGCGACTACGCCGCCAACACCGAGAAGGCGACCTCGCAGGTCCCCGAGGTGTTGGACGATCCGTGGCCGGGCGATCCGGAACGCGTGCCTACGCCCGGGATCAGAACGATTGCGGCATTGGCGGAAGCACACGACTTCGCCTCTCCCGAGCGACAGATCAAGACCCTCGCCTACATCGTGGGGGGCGAGCTGCGGCTGGCGTTGTTGCGGGGCGACCACGAACTGATGGAGCAGAAGCTCGTCGATGGGATGGGGACGACGGACATTCGCCCCGCCGAGGCGCACGAGATCCGCAGTGCGCTGGGGGCCGATCCCGGCAGTCTCGGTGCCGTAGGGGTCACCGAGTTTCGGATCTTCGCCGATCCCGCTCTCCGCAACCGCACCAACATGGTGACGGGGGCGAACGAAGACGACTGGCATCTGCGGGGAGTCGACGTCGAGCGGGACATCGGAGTCGACGCCTGGCTCGATCTGCGGCGGGTCTTGGCCGGAGAACCCTGCCCTCGATGTGGCGAGCCACTCGACGTGGTGCGGGTCATCGAGGTGGGTCACATCTTCAAGCTCGGGACGACCTACTCGGAGCCGCTCGGGGCCGTGGTCCTCGACCCGGAGGGCAAGGAACGCCCGATCGTCATGGGTTCCTACGGCATCGGTGTGGGAAGGAACGTGGCGGCCGCCGTCGAGTCGAACCACGACGACGACGGCATCGTCTGGCCGGTATCGATCGCTCCCTACGAAGTGGTCGTCACCGCGGTGCAGCAGGACGACGCGGTGACGGAAGCGGCCGAGGGCATCTATCGCGGTCTCGGCGAGGCCGGAGTCGAGGTGATCATCGACGATCGCGACGAACGGCCCGGTGTCAAGTTCGCCGATGCGGAACTGATCGGGATTCCCTTTCGGATCACCGTCGGCCCGCGAAGCCTCGCCGACGGCGAGGTCGAGGTGATGCGGCGGCGGGATCGGACGGTCGAGCGGGTTCCACTCGACGCCGCCGTCGACATGGTGGCGGCGGCGGTGGCGGCCGAACGCCGGTAGCCTGGGGCCTGCCCGCCCGGTGACAGCCGGGTGGGGTAGGCGCGCGCTCTGGTATGCTGGCGGGCAACCGAGTGGACGCAATGAGTGGGCGCCCCGTGCCCGCTTGTTTTTTTGGAGAGCAGCAGATGGACACCGACCGGCTGTGGCCCGGGATCGAGGCCTACCTCGAGGCCGAGGGCATCGAACTCGACGACCTCGCCCTGCGCGGGCGGGGGCGGGGCCGAATCCTCAGGGTGACGGTCGACGCCGAGGATGGTCTCGACGTGGATCGACTCGCCGACCTGTCGCGGGGCTTGTCGCGCCTGGTGGAGGACGCCATCGACGGTCCGTTCACCCTCGAGGTGACGTCGCCCGGACTGGAACGCGAACTCCGGCGCCATGCCCACTACCGCAAGGCGGTGGGTCGGGAGGTCGTCGTGACCACCCGCACTCCGATCGAGGGCGCGACGAGTCATCGTGGGGTGCTCGACGCGGTCGGTGAAGAACAGTTCTCGGTGCGTATCGGCGACGATCTGAGAAGCATCGCCTTCGACGCCGTTTCCGGCGCGCGTACCGTCTTTCGGTGGGAGCGGGCCTCGAAACCGGGCCGTAAGTGAGGTAGACGATGGATTTCACCTTCATGGAGGAGCTGCACGCTCTCGAGCGGGAGAAGGGTGTTCCCGCCGAGACCATCCTCGAGGCACTCGCCAACGCCCTGGTGTCCGCATACAAGCGGACCCCGGGCGCAGCCCAGGAGGCCCGGGTCACCATCGATCCGGATACCGGCGAGATCACCGTCTACGGCCAGGAGCTGGACGAGGACGAGAACGTCATCAACGAGTGGGAAGACACTCCCGACGACTTCGGTCGGATTGCCGCTCAAACGGCGAAGCAGGTCATCATGCAACGGCTTCGCGATGCCAAGCGGGCCCAGGTCTACGAGATCTACCAGGGGCGCGAAGGTGATCTGGTCACCGGCATCGTGCAGCAGTCCGATCACCGGTCTGTGATCCTCGACCTCGGCAACGCCGAGGCGGTGATGCCCTCATCGGAGCGGATCCCCTACGAGCGACTGGAGCGAGGCGCCCGCATCAAGGCGCTGGTGCTCGAGGTGAGGGGCGACAAGACGGAAGACGAAGAGGAAGAGGCCGACGACGAGCGGCGGCGACGGTCACACGGGGGTCCCCAGATCGTGGTGAGCCGCAGCCACCCCGACTTCATCCGGCGTCTCATCGAGCTCGAAGTGCCGGAACTGGTGGAAGGCGTGGTCGAGATCAGGGCCATCGCGAGGGACGCCGGCCATCGCACCAAGATCGCCGTGGGCTCGACGGAGCCGAACGTCGATCCGGTCGGCGCCTGTGTCGGGGCGCGCGGGTCGCGGGTTCGCCAAGTCGTCAACGAGCTGCGCGGCGAGAAGGTCGACATCGTTGAGTGGCGCGACAACACCGAACAGTTCATCGCCGAGGCGCTGAGCCCGGCCAAGGTGCGCCAGGTCATACTCGACCCGGAGACGGCAGAGGCCGTCGTGGTGGTACCCGATCATCAGCTGTCGCTGGCCATCGGCAAAGAGGGCCAGAATGCCCGCCTGGCGGCTCGCTTGAGCGGCTACCGGATCGACATTCGCTCGGAGACGGAGCAGTCCGGTGGGATGCTCGGCGAGGCGGGCTCCGACGGCGATGCGACCGAGGCGGCCGCAGCCGGGGAAGCCGTCGAGGGGGCGGAACCGGGGGCGGGCGATGCGGGAGCGGCGACCGAGCCGATGACCGATGAGTCCGAGCAACAGCCGGGGGAAGCATCCGCTGAAGAAGAGCCCCCGGCTGAGGAAGAGGCCCCGGCTGAGGAAGAGGCCCCGGCTGAGGAAGAGGCCCCGGCTGAGGAAGAGGCCCCGGCTGAGGAAGAGCCCCCGGCTGAGGAAGAGCCCCCGGCTGAGGAAGAGCCCCCGGCTGAGGAAGAGACGGCCGCCGAGACCGACGCCGACGACGAACCGGAGGCGTGACGAGCCGATGGCACAATGCACCGAGCCGCGGGAGGCTGAGATCTGATGCGGGTGTACGAGCTGGCCAGGGAGCTCGAGGTCGAATCGAAGGAGTTGATCGAGCGCGCCGGCGAGCTCGGCATCGAGTTCAAGACGGCCTCCTCGGGTGTCGACGAGGACTCGGCCGCACTCATCCGGCTCTCCTACGAAGAGGAGCGGGGGGTGGCCGAAGCCGAACCGGTCGCCGCAACCGAGGATGCCGCTGCAACTGAGGACGCCGCCGCTCCCGAGGCCGAGGCCCCGGAACCCGTCGCGGAAGAGGAGCCTCGTCGCCGGCTCCTCCGGGTGCCGGAGGGGGTGACCGTGGCCGAGTTCGCCGACCTGGCGAGGAGGCCGATGGGCCTCGTGGTGAAGTTCCTCATCGAGCGGGGCCAGATGGCGGGTGCCTCGCAACCGATCCCAGCGGAGCATCTGGAGGAGATCGCCGCTCAGCTGGGGTACGACATCGAGGTCGAGGAGAGGATCTCGGAAGAGGAGGTTCCGGAGCCTCTCGTGCGACCCAAGGCGGTCTTCGAGGACGACCCCGCCGACCTCGAGTTGCGGCCTCCGGTGGTCACCGTGATGGGTCACGTCGACCACGGCAAGACCAAGCTGCTCGACACGATCCGCAAGACCAACGTCGTGGCCGATGAAGCCGGCGGCATCACCCAGCACATCGGTGCCTATCAGGTGAAACGGGGGGATCGCGCCATCACGTTCATCGACACACCGGGCCACGAGGCTTTCACGCAGCTGCGGGCCCGGGGGGCGGAGATCACCGACATCGTCATCCTCGTGGTGGCGGCCGACGACGGTGTCATGCCGCAGACCGTCGAGGCAATCAGCCATGCCAAGGCGGCCGCGGTGCCGATCGTGGTCGCCATCAACAAGACCGATCTTCCCGCCGCCGACTCCCGTACCGTGAGGGCTCAGCTCACGGAACACGGCCTCGTCGTGGAGGAACTCGGCGGTGAAGTCGTCAGCGTCGAGATCTCGGCGCTGGAGGGCACCGGCATCGAGCCGTTGCTCGAGTACATCGACCTCATCGCCGAGCTCGAGGGATTCTCGGCGAACCCGTCGGCTGCGGCCTCGGGCACGGTCGTGGAGTCGCAGCTCGACAAGGGGCGCGGCCCGGTGGGGACCATCATCGTCCAGCGGGGAACGCTCCGCCGCGGTGACGCCCTGGTGGCCGGGGCCGTCTCCGGTCGGGTCCGGGCGATGTTCGATGAGAACGGTCGGCAGATCCAGGAGGCCGTACCGAGCACCCCCGTCCTGATCATGGGCTGGGACGACGTGCCGGCGGCCGGCGCCCGTTTCGAGGTCGCGGCCGACGACCGGACGGCGCGATCCCTCGCCGCCGAGCGGCTGGATCAGATGCGCAACGAAGAGCTGGTAGTGCCGAGTGCCGCCGATCGGCTCTCCGACCTGCTCGAGGAATTGCGGACGGCCGATCACGCTGAGTTGCGGGTCATCGTCAAGGCCGACGCTCACGGTTCGCTCGAAGCGATCCGCGATGCGATTGCCAAGATCGAGCGCGACAAGGGAATGGTCACGTTCATTCATGGGGCGGTTGGGGGTATCAGCGAGAACGACGTGCTGCTGGCCGAGACCACCGAGTCGGTCGTCTTCGGGTTCAACGTGCGTCCCGACGGCAAGGCTCGCAAGGCCGCCGAGGCCGGGGGAGTGGAGATTCGCACCTACCGGGTGATCTACGAGTTGCTGGACGACATGGAGTCGATGCTCGTCGGCAAGCTCGCTCCCGAGGAAGTCGAGTCGGTGCTCGGCTCGGCCGAGGTGCGGGCGACCTTCCGAGCCCCTCGATTCGGCACGATCGCCGGCTCCTACGTCACCGAGGGGGAGATGGCGCGAGGCGCCCGGGTGCGGCTCGTGCGCGATGGGGTTGTTGTGTACGAAGGCAGGATCGGCTCGCTCCGCCGCTTCAAGGACGACGTCCGGACCGTGGCCGCAGGCTTCGAGTGCGGCATCGGCCTCGAGAACTTCCGGGACATCAAGGAGGGTGACGTCCTCGAGGCCTACCAGGTCCGGGAGGTCGCGCCGGCCTGAGCGCGATGCACGCCGCTGCTCTTCGCCTCGAGTTGCGGATCCCCAACGTGGGATCGCTCAAGGAGAAGCGGCACAAGGTCAAGGCTCTCATCACCATGTTGACGACGAAGTTCCCCGTCACCGCCGGCGAGGTGGGTCACCAGAACCAGTGGCGGAGAACCACCGTCGGCGTCGCACTCGTGGCGCCCCAGGCGGGTCACCTCGAACGCGTGATCAACTCGGTGCACCGGGCCCTCCTGCACCATCCCGACTTCGAGTTGCTGGAGATCGGGGTCTCCTATCTGGAGGAATCATGAGTCGTGGGCCGCGGATGCGCCGGGTCAATGAGCTGTTGCGCGAATCGATCGCAGAGGAGGTGGGCCGCCTCAAGGATCCCGGACTCGGATTCGTGACGATCACCGGTGTGGATACGGCTCCCGATCTGCGGAGCGCCAAGGTCTACTATTCGGTGCTCGGCGACGAGGAGCAGCACGTCGAGACCCGCAAGGCTCTGGAGCGTGCGTCGTCACACGTCCGCTCCGAGGTGGGAAAGCGGGTCCGGCTGAAGTACCTGCCGGAGCTTCGCTTCGAGATCGACTCGGCGATCGAGCAAGGAATGAAGATCGAGGCGCTGCTGCGCCGGCTTCGTGAGGAGGAGCAGGGTGAAGGCACCGGAGAAGATCCGGAGAGCGGCTGAACTGATTCGCGAGGCGGCGGTGATCGTGACCACCGGCCACGTCGCCCCGGATGGCGATGCCCTCGGTTCTGCCCTGGCGCTGGCTCATTCGGCGCGTGCCTCCGGATCCGAGGCGGTGACGGTGTTCGGCGGGGACTACGGCGTGCCCGACGGATACCGCTTCCTCGATCTCACCCCGATCGTGACCCCCGACGCCCTCCCCTCTCCCTCCGAGTGCGTGCTCGTCGTCTTCGACACCGGTATCGCAGATCGGCTCGGCGAGCTCGCCCGGTGGTCGGCGGGGGCCGCCGCCGTGATCGTGGTCGATCATCACCCCCCCGAAGGCGACTTTGGCGACGTCCGGGTCATCGACGATGAAGCCGCCGCCGCAGCCCAACTGTGCCATGCCCTCATCCGCGAACTCGGCTGGCCGATCACCCCGCCGGTGGCAACGTGCCTGCTGACGGGGATCGTGACCGACACGGGCAGGTTCCAGTACTCCTCGACGGATGCCGAGGTGATGCGGATCGCCGCCGAGTTGCTCGAACACGGCGCCCGGCCCGAGGAGATCGGCCAACACGTGTACGAATCGGCTCCCTTCGGCTACCTCACCGTCTCGGCAGCGGTGCTCGGCCGGGCCCGGCTCGACGCCGACCTTCGCCTGATCTCCTCGATGGTCACGACGGCCGACCTCGAGGCCGGCGGCATCGGGCACGAGGATCTCGATCCGCTCATCGACGATCTCCGCATCGTTCGGGAGGCGGACGTGGCCGTGTTGCTCAAGGAAATCGAAGGGGGCCACAAGGTCAGCCTGCGCTCTCGGGGGAGGATCGACGTGGGCGCCATCGCCCGCCACGAGGGCGGCGGGGGGCACCACAACGCCGCCGGCTTCACCACCTCCGACGCCCCCGGGGACGTCGTCGAACGCATTCGTGCCTGGCTCCGTGACTGAGGGCTTTCTGCTGGTCGACAAGCCGGGTGGGATCACCTCGCACGACGTGGTCGCGGCCGTGCGCCGCGCCACCGGCACTCGCAAAGTCGGGCACGCCGGCACCCTCGATCCGATGGCGACCGGGTTGCTGGTGATCGCCGTGGGGCGGGTCACCCGTCTCATCCGTTTCGTGCAGGAGCAACCGAAGACCTATGAGGCGCGGATCGTCTTCGGGGTCGCCACCGATACGCTCGATGCGGACGGCGCGGTGCTTACTCGCGAACCGCTCCCGGTGAGCGAGGAAGAGGTGGCCGAGGCTTCTGCCCGTTTCGTGGGCCGGATCCACCAGGTCCCGCCGATGGTCTCCGCCCTGAAGATCGACGGCCGGCGGCTCTACGAGCTCGCCCGGGAGGGGAAGGAGGTCGAGCGGGCCCCCCGGCCCGTCGAGATCCACGCGATCGAGATCCTCGATCATGCTCCGGGGGAGTACCCAGAGACGACGATCCGGGTCGTGTGCGGATCGGGGACCTACATCCGCACCCTGGCCGATGATATCGCCGGAGCGCTCGGGGGACGGGCGCACCTCGGTGAGCTGCGGCGAACCGCGATCGGATCCCACCACGTCGATGCCGCCGTGACGATGGACGATCTCGGCGTTGGTCCTCCCCAATTGCTGACCCCGCTCAACGGGCTTCCCGATCTCCCCAGGGTCGATGTGGGTCCCGAGGTGGCTCGGGCGGTGTCGCACGGCACGGCCCTCACCGGCGGGACGCTCGGGCCGGTTCCGGAGGGTCCGGTTCGAGTCGTGGGGGAGGGTGACACGCTGCTCGCCGTCTACCGTGTCGCCGGCGGAACGGCGAAACCGGAGGTCGTGCTGACGTGAAGGTGCTCCACGGGGACCCGAGCGGATGGGAGGTGGAGGGGCGTCACGTCGTGTCGATCGGCGTCTACGACGGCGTCCACCGAGGTCACCGCCACGTGCTGGGGTTGGTGACGGGGGCGGCCGCCGAGCGCGGTGACCGATCGGCGGTCTTGACCTTCGATCGTCACCCTCTGGCGGTGGTGGCCCCGGAACGTGCGCCCCGCCTCCTCACCACGCTGGGGAGGCGGATCGAGCTGTTCGGGGACATCGGGCTCGACGTCACCGGCGTGCTGGCATTTCGGCGCCACGTGCGTGGCCTGAGCCCCGAGGCCTTTGTAGGCGACATCCTCGTCGAAGTCTTCCGAGCCTCGGTGATCGTCATCGGTGAGGGTTTTCGCTTCGGCCGCGACAGGGCCGGTGACGTCACGTCGCTACGGGGCTTCGGGGAGCGTTGGGATTTCGAGGTCGAGGTGGTCGGTCTCGTCGACGGTGACGGCCCGCTGTCGTCCACGAGGATCCGGACTCTGATCGCCGACGGTGACGTTGCCGCCGCCGCCGAGGCCCTGGGGCGGCCTTTCGAGCTGCCGGGGCGAGTGGTGCGAGGGGAGGGGCGAGGAGCGAAGATCGGTGCTCCGACCGCCAATCTCGATGTGCCTCTCGGGCTGGCCCTGCCGGCGAGAGGGGTGTACGCGGTGCGCGTGGAGGTCCCCGGGGTGGGAACGGTGCCGGCCGTCGCCAACATCGGAGTCCGGCCGACCTTCGGAGGGAGCCAGGAGACGATCGAGGTGCATCTCCTCGATCGAGATGACGACCTCTACGGTGCCGACCTGCGGGTGTGCTTCCAATCCCGCATCCGCGATGAGCGGAAGTTCCCGTCGGTCGAGGAGCTCATCGCCCAGATCGACCGCGACATCACCGAGGCCCGTCGCCTCCTCTCTTGACCCCCGGGCCGGAGACCGGCACGGTGAGTGGCCCCACGAAGGAGCCCCCCGTGATCGCCATCGGCGTCGCCGCCCTCTTGCTCGCGATCGAAGGCCCCTCCCTCGCGCCGGACCCCGATCCGGGCTCGGGCGCCGGGGCGCCGCAGTCGCCGGCGCCGGCGCAGTCACCGGTGGATGTCCCCTCGCCGCCGATGATCCCGGCCGCCGTCGCCGCGGGGGTGCTGGGGCTGGCCGCCCACGCCGGAGCCCGCCGTCGCGACGACGCCGAACCGGCACCCGGTGATGGGCTGGCCTTGGCCGGCGAGCCTCTGGTGGTGTTCGTCGGCGGCCACGGGACCGAGGGCGCGCCCGAGTTCGGAACCCTCATCGACCTGATGGATCTGGACCCCTCCCAGGCCCGGTTCTTCGACTACCGGTGGATCGTCGAGGGCGCGGACTCGATCGGGGCCTCCCAGACCGCCTCGATCGATGCAACGGCCGACGCGCTGAATGCCTATCTCGCCGGGTTGGGGGGTGAGGGCCGGCCCATCTACCTGATCGGGTTCTCCAAGGGCGGGGCCGGGATCGCCGAACTGCTCGCCCGATGGGATGTCGGATCGCCGGTCCGCGTGGCCGAGGTGCGGGGCGCGGTCCTGCTCGATCCTCCGCTGGCATCGGGCCTGCACGGGTGGGTGCAGAGTCTCGGGAGATTGTGGGGACCGGTCCCCGACGACGGCGGCTACGACCCGATCGCCTGCGATCCCCGGTGCCGGGACCGGCGGGCCCACCTCGGTCGGGCCGCCGGGGTGGAGGTGCTGGTGATCCGCAATCCCAAGGCCGGCATCACCAGTTTCGACGATCACCCCGAGGGCCTGCGAGTGGTCGATTTCCCCGACGACGGCCCCGGTCCGCTCGCCGCTTTCCTGAGCAACCCCCTGCGGTACCCCTCCCGGCTCTCGGAGGCCCACAATGCGGTTCTCACCGATTCCCGGGTGGCCGGTTGCATCGCCTCGGAGATCGCGATCCCCGGATCGTGCGAACTCCCACCGCAGCCTGTGCTGCAGGGCATGGGGAAGGCCGGATTCAAGGCATCGAGCCGGTGGTGGGAGCGGTAGCCTCGGTTGATGCGTCGCAGGATCCGCTCCGGGTCCCCCTATGAGTCGTCGATCGGGTTCTCCCGTGCGGTGCGGGTCGGGGATCGCATCCTCGTGTCGGGAACCGCACCGATTCCCCCACCGGGAGAACCGGTGGCATCCACCGCCTACGACCAGGCGCGGCGGTGCGGGGAGATCATCGGGGCTGCGCTCACGGAAGCCGGAGCCTCTCTGGACGCGGTGGTGCGGACCCGGGTCTTCATCGTGGACGCGGCCCACGCCGAGGAGGTGGGGAGGGCCCACGCGGAGGTCTTCGGTGGTGCCGCCCCGACGGCGACCATGGTCGTCGTGGCCGGGCTTCTCGACCCGGCCTGGATGGTCGAGATCGAGGCCGAGGCCCTGCTCTGAGGCCGGTCGCCTTGTTCCCGGTCGCCGGGGTGCTACACTTCCCTTTCGCCGGGTCGAATCCCGGCCGTTCTCATGCGCGACACCAAGTCCATCATCGGAGATTTCGGCACGCACGCCACCGACACGGGTTCGCCCGAGGTCCAGGTTGCGCTGCTCACCGAACGCATCAATCACCTCACCGAGCACCTGAAGGCCCACAAGAAGGACCATCACAGCCGGCGGGGTCTGATCATGATGGTCG
>JBFELU010000065.1:0-14521 GCA_041551965.1 Acidimicrobiia bacterium | reverse complement strand
GGGATCGGCCCGCTGTTTCGGCTGCGGGCCGATCTTCGGGGACGGACGCCGCCACGCTGCGATAATCCCGACGTCATGCGACTGCGCCTCCTTCGGCCCCGGGAACTCGCCCTCGCCCTGCGGGAGCTGGCCCGACGCCACCCCGAGTCCGCCGAGGAGTACCTCGACACCCATCACGAGGAATGGGACTCACTGGCCCAGGCCGATCCCCACGATGCGGCCGACATCCTCGAGGCCCTCGATGAGGAGGCGGCCGCCGACCTGATCTCGGAGCTGGACGCCGGGAGCGCCGCCGACGTTCTCGAAGAGATGCACGACGAGGCGGCCGCCGACGTCCTCGAAGAGCTGGATGCCTCCGAAGCGGCGGCGCTGTTGACGGAGATGCCCGCCGACGAGGCCGCCGATGTCATCGAGCACCTCGATGCGGCCAGCCGGGCCGAGGTGCTGGCCGCCATTCCCGACGAGCACCAGGATCGCATTCTCTCCCTGCTCGCCTATCCCCCCGACTCGGCCGGGGGTCTGATGAAGCAGGAGACCGCCACGCTGCCGAGCGGAATCACCTCGGGCGAGGCGATCGAGGCGTTGCGCCGTCTCCACGAGACCCTCGAGGACCTCTCCTACGTCTATGTGGTCGACCACGCCGACCGACTGGTCGGGGTGGTCTCGTTCCGGGAGCTGGTCTTCGCCCGTCCCGGTACCGCCCTCGACGAGGTCATGGTCCCCAACCCGGTGGCGGTTCGCCCCGAGACCGATCGGGAGGATGTCGCCGCGATCATCCAGAGATACGGCTACTTCGGGCTGCCCGTCATCGACCATCGCGGGGTCCTGCTGGGCATGGTGGCCGTCGACGACGTGATCGAAGCGGTGCAGCGGGAAGCCACCGAGGACATTGCGGCCATGGTCGGGGCCGGCATCGAAGAGACCCTCTACACCCCCGTGGGGCGCTCCATCCGGCTCCGCCTCCCCTGGATCGCCCTCAACCTCGCCCTGGCGTTCCTGGTGGCGGCGGCGGTGAGCCGCTTCGAGCCGATCATCGACCGGGTCGCCGTCCTGGCCGCCTACATGCCGGTCGTGGCCCTGGTCGGCGGCAACGGCGGGGCCCAGGCCCAGGCGGTGATCATCCGAGCGATGGCGGTCGAGACGATCCCCAGCCACCTCCTCCGACGGGTGGTGCTGCGAGAGGTCGCCGTCGGCTTCTTCAACGGGTTGGCCATCGGTGCGCTCTCGGGGACGATCGCGGCCACCCTCACCGGGCAGATGAAGATCGGGGTGGTCATCGCGATCGCCGCGCTGACCAACATGACCATCGCCAACCTCGCGGGAACCGGGATCCCAATTGTGTTGGACCGACTGGGCCAGGACCCCGCCCTCGCCTCCAATATCTTCTTGACTCTGATCACCGACCTCGTGGGGTTCGCCGGATTCCTCGGGATCGCCACCCTGCTGCTCTGAGCCGCTCGGTCCTCACGATTCGGCGCGACGCCCCGCCAGATACTGCTCGTAGTCGATGCCCTCCATCCAGGGCCGGAAGTGGACGACCGCGAATCGGTACCGGACCTCTTCGAAGAGCTCCGGGCTGGGGTCCTCCTCGAGGGCCCATCGGGCCAGATCGAGCGTGGGCTGCCAGCCCCGGCTGCCGAGCGCCTCGTCGACGGCGCTCCGCCAGTTGTCGGGCGCCGGCCGATCGGACCAGAAGGCGGCCAGGCGGCGGGCGAGGCGGATCACCCGGCGGACCTCGCGGCCGATCTTGCGATCGACGGGGGGTTCGAGCACCGAGGTCGCCTCGCCCGCCCACGACAACAAGTCGGCGTCCCGCACTGCGGTCGGATCGGCCACGACGCGCTCGTAGATCCCGTCCAGAGCCGACAGAAGGTTGAGCATCGCCCCGCTCAAGCGCCGAGTTCCCGTTCGACCATCGCCCGATGAGCCTCACGCAGGCGGACGGCCACCAAACCAGTCGGGACCTCCCGATCGGCGAGGCCCGTGACCGGAGTGACTTCCTTCACCGTCGACAACGCCAGCACCTCGTCGGCTCCCTCCACCCGCGACAGGTCGTAGGAACCGTGACGCAGGGGGATCCCGAGCTCTTCCGTCGTCTCGCAGAGGACATCTCGGGTGATCGAGGCCAGGATGCCCAGCTCCAACGAAGGGGTCTCCACGGCCCCCCCGTGCACCCATGCGATCGTGAACGTGGGACCTTCGAGCACCTTCCCTTCCCGGGAGACGAGGAGCGCATCGTCGAAACCGGCCCGCCGGGCTCGGTCGGTGGCCGCCATGTTGGGCGCATACGACAGCCACTTCACGCCGTGGAAGCCGACCGTGGCGGTCGCCGGGTGCCACGGAGCCACGGTGGGCAGCAACCGGAGGGTGTCGGGCACTGCCGGAACCGGCTCCCACAGCACCACGGTGCGCGAGGGTGCCGGGTAGAGCTCATCGCGAGCGCCTTCGGTGACCATCACCCGGACCAGGCAATCGCCTCCGGCCGCGGCAACCGACGTGACCCACCCCTCCAAGTCGTCCCGGGGCGGCGGCGCGATGGCGAGCGCCGCCAGGCTCCGCTCCAGCCGGTCGAGGTGGCCCCCGGCCCGAAAGGCCCTGCCCCCGTAGGAGCGGATCACCTCGAAGCAACCGAAGCCGCGCTGCAGGCCCCAGTCGAAGACCGAGATCGACGCCTCCTCGGCCTCCAACGCCTTGCCGTCGATGATCACCCGCATCCCTGCGAGGTTACCGTCGGGCGGCGACGGGGAAGCTCCCTACTCTTGGCCCCATGGTGGGGCCCCGCCTCCCGATCGGTGACGCCGCCCGCCGGCGACTCGGCCACCACGGGTGGCTCGACGACAACCCGGCCGCCGAGCGTCTGCTCGCTTCGCTGCTTCGCGGTCCCGACCCCGAGGCGGCCCTGAGCCGACTGGCCGCCATCCTGGACGCCGATCCCCCGCTCGCCGCGGACGCCCTGGAGGAACCTTCCCTCGGCGACGCCCTGGTGGCGATCACGGGAGCCAGTCGAGCCCTGTCGGTGGCGGCCGTGGGTCGGACCGGGGCGGTGCGGGCGGGAGCCCGGGGCGAGGCGATCCGGATGGGCACACTCCACGAGGCCATCGACCCGGACGAGGCGCTGAGGGCGATCCGCCGGGCGGTGACCGAGGCCCTCACGGCCATCGCGATCGGGGACCTCACCGGGACCCACGACATGCCGGCCGTCGGCGCCCTCTTGAGCGACACCGCCGACGCCGCCGCCGACGCCGCCTACCACCTCGCCATCCGCCTGGTTCGCAGCGACGATCGCCATGCCGACCTGCCGGAGATCCCGATGGCCGTGGTCGCCATGGGCAAATGGGGCGGACGGGAACTCAACTACGCCTCCGACATAGACGTTCTGTTCGTCTACGACGTTCCGTCGGGGACCGGTGACGAGAGGGCGGGTCGATACGCCCAGCGGGTTGCCGAGAACTTCCTGGCCTGCCTCGCCGACCCCACCGATGCCGGCGTGGCTTACCGGGTCGATGCGGACCTACGGCCGGAAGGGCGATCGGGGCCGTTGGCACGCACCCTCGAGTCGTACCGCGCCTACTGGGAACGCTGGGCCGAGACCTGGGAGTTGCAGGCCCTTCTCAAGGCCCGGCCCGCCGCCGGCGACCCCCACCTGGGTCGCCGCTTTGTCGAAGCCGCCGAACCCTTCGTGTTCCCCGAGACTCTCGGTGCCGATGCCGTGCGGGAGGTCCGTTCGATGAAGGCGCGGGCCGAGGCGCTCGCCGAGCGAACCGGCCACGCAGTCGAGCTCAAACGAGGCGTGGGCGGTATCCGCGACGTGGAGTTCGCCGTCCAGTTGCTCCAGCTCGTGCACGGCCGCTCCGACCCCGGGGTCCGATCACCCAACACCCTCGATGCGTTGGCCGCCCTCGCCGAGACCGGCTACGTGCGGCCCGAGGACGCCGCCGAGCTGGGCGCCGCGTACCGGTGGCTCCGGGACACCGAACACCGCATCCAGCTCTACGACCTGCGGCAGACCCACCGCCTCCCCGATGGTGACCCGGCCCGGGAGCGCCTCGCCAAGACGATGGGCTATCGGGATGGTCCCGAGGGAACCGCCCTCGCACGCTTCGATCGGGATCTGGTGGAGCGCCGGGCCACCGTGCGGGGGATCCACGAGCGTCTCTTCTATCGTCCGCTGCTGGAGGCATTCGCCGACTCCCCGGCGGTCCGCCTCACCCCCGAGGGCACGGCCCGTCAGCTCTCGGCGCTCGGCTTCCTCGATGTCGAGGGTGCCCGTCGCGCCTTTGGGGATCTCACCGTGGGATTGTCGCGGCGAAGCCGGTTGATGCAGCAGATGCTGCCGCTGATGCTCGATTGGCTCTCCGAGGCCCCCGACCCCGACCTCGGGCTTGCCCAGTTGCGGTTGCTGGTGACCACCACCACCGACAACGCTGAGCTGATCTCGGCGATGCGGGACAACCCGGTCGCCGCCGAGCGGCTCTGCAAGCTGCTGGGAACCGGCCGGCTGCTGGGCCGTCTGGTGGATCGCATTCCCCCGGCTCTGGCCACCCTCGGCGACGACGACGCCCTCGAGGCGTTCCCCTCCGTCGAGGCCCTCACCGACGAGGCGTTGACCCTGGTGGCGGCCCGGACCGGCGGCGAGGAACGCACAGCGGCGCTGGAGCGCTTCGCGCAACAGCACCTCCTGTGGATCGCCGGACGGGATCTCGTGGGCTCGGGCGCCGAGGTGGGCGGTGACCTCACCGCACTCGCCGATGCGTTGACGACGGCGGCCTTCCGGGTCGCCCTCGACGAAGCCCTCGATCGCGGCGTGACCGCACCACCGATGGCGGTGATCGCCATGGGCAAGTGGGGCGGCGGCGAACTGAACTATGCCTCCGATCTCGATGCCCTCCTCGTCCATTCGGGCACCGATCCGGCGGCCACCGCGGCGGCACTGCGGGTGGCCGAGACCTTCGTCGCCGTGACGGGTCGATTCCCCTCGAGCGGCCTGGCGTGGGCCGTCGACCTGGACCTCCGGCCGGAGGGGAGACGAGGCCCCCTGACCCGGTCGTTCGACTCCTACCGGTCGTACTACGACCGGTGGGCCGAGACCTGGGAATTCCAGTCCCTGATTCGCGCCCGCCCGGTGGCCGGCGACGCCGACCTCTCCCAAGGCTTCGTCGAGCTGATCGAGCCGCTGGTGTATCGGGATGTGTTCGGACCGGACCGGGTCAGGGCGGTCCGTGCCATGAAGGCACGCGTCGAGCAGGAGCGGATACCCCCCGGCGAGGATCCCGAGTTCCACATGAAGCTGGGCCGGGGAGGGATGGCGGATGTGGAGTGGACGGTGCAGTTGCTGCAACTACGGCACGGCGGGCGCGTGCCGGCGGTGCGGGGCGGAGCCACCCTGCCGGCGATCCACCGGTTGGCCGACGCCGGGATCCTCGACCCGAGTCACGCCCAAGATCTCACGGCCGCCTACGGGTTCTGCACCCGGGTTCGCAACCGGCTCTTCCTCCAGGCGGGGCGACCGCGTGATGCGCTGCCCACCGACCCGGTCGAGACCACTCGGCTGGCACGATCTCTCGGCTACCTGCGCCATCCCCGGACTTCTCTCCGGGAGGACTACCGAAGGGCGACCCGACGGGCGCGCCGGGTCGTCGAAGGGGTCTTCTATCGCACCTGACCGGCCGTGCGACCCTGCGGCGCGCGGCATACAATGATCCCTGCGGTGCCCTTCGGCACCGCTCCGCTCATGGGAGGCCCCGTCCATCACTGCGCTTCGTGACCTCGTCGATGAGACCGCAGGTGCGGCCGTCGAGCTGCGACGCACGATCCACCGCCATCCGGAGGTGGGGCATGACGAGGTGCGCACCACGGCGACGCTGGTCGAGTTTCTCCGGGAGACGGGCCTCGAACCGCAGGTGAGGGACGCCGGCATCGGACTCACCGTCGAGGTCGGCGACGAAGGCCCCCTGGTCGCCTTCCGGGCCGACCTGGATGGGCTTCCGATCACGGAGCACAACGTCGCACCGTACGCCTCACAAACCCCCGGCGTGATGCATGCCTGCGGTCACGATGCCCATGCCGCCGTCGGCGCCGGAATCGCCCGGGTGCTCGCCGACCACGGGGACCTACCGGGACGCGTCCGGTTCATCTTCCAACCTGCCGAGGAGACGATCCCCGGAGGCGCCGTCGCCATGGTGCGGGAGGGAGTCATGGACGGGGTCGCCGGCATCATGGCATTCCACGTCGACCCCTCGATACCGCCCGGCTCGGTCGGCATTCGCGCCGATGCGATCACCGGCGCCTCGGACCGCCTCAACGTCACCCTCACCGGACCCGGAGGCCACACTTCCCGACCCCATCAGACGGTCGACCTGGTGCATGCAGCCGCCCGGCTCATCGTGGACCTCCCGGCCCACCTGCAACGAACCCACGACCCCCGCACCCCGGTCGTGGTCGTGTTCGGCCGGGTGTCGGGGGGAAGCGCCGAGAACGTCATTCCGACCTCGATCGAGGTGGGCGGCACGGTGCGGTTGTTCGACCTCGAGATGTGGCGAACCCTGCCCCCGCTCGTCGAACGCCTCGTCCACGAGATCGTGGCTCCCCTCGGCGCCTCGGCCAAGGTCGAGTACGAACAGGGATCACCGCCGGTGGTCAACGACATGACGGTGATCGACACGATCACCACCGCCGCCGTCGAGGTCCTGGGGCGGGACGCGGTGCTGCCCACCCACCAGAGCCTCGGCTCGGAGGACTTCTCCTGGTTTCTCGAGAGCGCCCCGGGTGCGCTGGTCCGGCTGGGCTCGGCCCTTCCCGACCGTCGGGTCGACCTCCACTCCGCCGACTTCGACCTCGACGAGCGCGCCATCCCCACCGGGATGCTGGTCGGTTCGCTGGCGCTGATTCGAATGCTGGAGGCGGTCTCGGCCGGCGACCGGACCTCCTAGGCGAGCGCCGCCCGGATCGCCCGGACCCGATCCATCAACGCCCTGAACTCGCCGGGGAGGATCGCTTGGGCCCCATCGACCAGCGCCGTCTCCGGTGCCGGATGCACGTCGATGAGCAGTCCGTCGGCGCCGGCGGCCGCCGCCGCCAGGCTGAGCGGTTCGACGAGGTCGCGCCGTCCGCCGCTGTGGGAGGGATCGACGATCACCGGCAGGTGCGACAGCGACTTCACGACCGGCACGGCGGCGATGTCGAGCGTGTTGCGGGTCAGATCCTCGAACGTGCGGATTCCCCGCTCACACAGCACGACCTGGTGGTTGCCCTCCTTGTAGATGTACTCGGCCGCGTTGAGCCATTCCTCGATGGTGGCGGTGAAGCCCCGTTTCAGCAGTACCGGCTTGTCTTGCCGCCCCAGCTCCGCCAGCAGGGTGAAGTTGGCCATGTTGCGGGTCCCGATGCGGACCATGTCGGCATAGGAGGTCACCAAGTCGACGTCGCGCGGATCGAGGATCTCGGCGATGAAGGGCATGCCGAACTCCTCCCGAGCTTCCGCGAGCAATTCGAGACCCTTCTCCCCCAGCCCCTGGAACGCATACGGCGAGGTACGGGGCTTGAAGGCGTCGCCGCGAAGGATGGTGGCTCCCGCCTTCTTGACGGCCGCCGCAGAGGAGAACAGCTGTTCGCGGCTCTCCACGGCGCACGGGCCGGCCATCACCGCGAAGTGGCCGGCTCCCACGGGGACGCCGCCGACGTCCACGATGGTCTCTTCACTCTGGAAGTCCCGGCTCACGAACTTGAAGGGCTTGAGCACCGGCACCGTGCGCTCCACTCCGGGGAACGCCTCCCACGGCAGCTGCTGGATCTGAGTGCGATCACCGATGGCACCGATCACGGTGCGGGTTTGACCCCGGGAGATGTGGGCGTCGGCCCCGATGGCGCGCAGCCGCTCGACGACGTGCTGGATGTCGTCTTCCGAGGCTTCACGCCCCATCACGATGATCATCGAGTCGTCCCCTCGTGGTGACGCGGGGGGTAGGTCGATCCCCATCAATCTCCTGAACGCCGCACGCACGTTAGTACCGCCGCCGGGCACCGAGACCGGTGGGGAAGCGATCCCGCACTGCTTGCAAAAGTTAGCAGATCGAAGTATTCTGCGAGCACATGCGACCACCTGTGTCTGACTTGGGCCGTTTCATCCGCGAACAGCGGGAACGGAGCGCGATCTCGCTCCGCAAGCTCGCCGAACGGGCCGGCATCTCCAACCCGTATCTCAGCCAGATCGAGCGGGGCCTTCGCAAGCCCTCGGCGGAGATCCTCAAGGCGATCGCTCGTGGACTCTCGATCCGAGCCGAAGCCCTCTACGAGCGGGCCGGTCTCCTGGAGCGAAGTCCCGACGTCATCGACGTTGAGACGGCGATCCAAGCCGACACCAATCTGAACGAACGACAGAAGCAGGCGCTCACGGAGATCTATCGGTCTTTCGTCGAGCGCCCCGGAGAGGAGCAGCAATGAAGAGCCTCACCGAGGTGAGGGAGGCCGCCGGCGAAACGACCGGCAGCCTCATCGAGGGTGCCCAGAAGGCGGTCTACGCCGCGGTCGGCGCGCCCGTCGTGGTCGGACGCAGGCTGGCCGACTACCGGACTCGAATGATGGAGAACGCCCGCAAGGAGTACGACACCCTGGCCGAGGAAGGGGAGAAGTTCACCGGGCAACTGCGGGAGCGGAAGTTGGTCGACGAGATCAAGGAGAAGGTCGACCTCGATCAGATCCAGGGCCGGGTCACCAAGATCAAGGACCAACTCGAAGACGTGCTCGCCGGGTGGCGGGAATCCTTCCGTCCCGGCGCCAAGCCGGAGGATGTCGCCGAGGAGGCCGTCGAGACGCCCAAGCCGGCCGCCAAGAAGACGACCACCAAGAAGACGACCACCAAGAAGACGGCCACCAAGAGCGAGTAGCCGACCGGAGGACGCCGGGTTCCGACTTCCTCGGGGCCCGGCGTCTCAGTGTCTGATGATCGGCGGCAGGTCCTTGGCGTGCTCCACCCAGGCCTCGACCATCGGCAGGGTGGGAAGCCTCCGAACCAGGCGCTTCTTCCGGTTGAGGTCGGTCATCGCGCTGAGGAGGTTCTCGGGTTTGCGGTTCCGAAGTTCCTTCACCGTGTCGACACCGGCGGCCTCGAGCAGGTCGGAGTACTCCTGACCGACGCCCTTCACGCGCATGAGGTCGGCGCGATTCACCCACTCGAGGATCGACTTCTCGGTGAGACCGGTGGCCTTGGCGACCTGACGTCTTCCGGCCCGCGTCGAGCCCCGCTTGAGCAGAGCCTCGGTGGTCCGGATGCGCGCCTTGCGCAGCCTGGTCGCGTTCCTGACTCCGATCCCCTCGATCGTGTCGATCGAACCCATCGCCCTCTCCACTACTCGGCGGCCGCTCCCGGTCACGGGGCCGGGGTCGCGGAGCCTAACGCCCAATCCCTCCGCCCGCTCCGCGGGGCCAGATCCCGGAAAGAAGGTCGGCAGCATCCTCCGGTGTGTCGACGTCGCGAGGGGGGAGATGATCGACCCAGACTTCCTCCACCCACTCGGGGTGGGCCTGGAGAAGCCGGGCCGCTCCCGCATCGCCCTCGAGGCTCATGAAGCGAGACCACAGTCTCCGATCGACGAGCACCGGATTGGCACGCTGGTATCGATACCGCGGCACGGCGGCGGGGCGACCGCTCCGTTCCATCGCGTCGATGAGCCGTGCCGGCAGCTCGACCGGAATCCCCGGCTGGTCACCGAGCACGACGAAGGTCCGCTCCACCGAGGGTTCCCTCGTCAGGGCGTCGAGGCCCACCCGCAGTGACGAGGCAAGCCCCTCTTCCCACTCCGGATTGATGACGACCACGCTGTCGCCGAACTCCACCCTCTCGAGCACCTCATCTTCGTAGGCACCGATCACCACGGCGACGGTGGTCACCGGCCATTCCCACACAGCCTCGACCACCCACGACAACAAGGCACGACCCCGCCACTCGAGCAGTTGCTTGGGGCGTCCCAGCCGCGACGATCCCCCCGCGGCGAGGACGAGAGCGGCGGTGTTGGGCAGGATCCTCACCTCGATCGATGCAGGTCACCCTAGCCGTCGCCCCCGCGGCATCAGCCTTCCTTGTGCAGGGCGATGACGCAGGGGCGACCGTCCTCGTAGCTGAAGAAGGCCATCCAGGCGTTCTGATCGAGCCGGTCCCGGCCGTGGAGATCGGCGCCGATCGAGATGCTGTGGAGGTTGGTGTACTCGACGGGGATGATGGTCGAGGGCACGGTGGGTTGATCGACGGCGAGGTGCTGCTGCGGGTGGTCCCAGGCGCGAAGGACTCCGGTGGCGACCACGTCGCCGAAGGTTCCGTGTTGGTCGGGATAGGCGGGGTTGCGTCCCGGCCAGATGCCGACGGCGGAATCATCGAGAAGGCCGGCAACCCGGTCGGGTCCGTAGTGGATGGGGTCATCGTGGTGGGTGACCCACAGACCATGACGGGAAACCAGTTCGCCGAGATCGTCCCCGGAACGCAATCGCTCGATCAAGTCTTCGAGGTTCTCGAGCGGCTGCGGATCGTCGGCGAACCCGGCGCTGTCGATCTGTTCGGTGAGATGCACCGCCTCGACCCAGCCGCGGCCTTCAGGCGTCTCGACCTGGACCCACTCCTCGCCGTCGACGCTGCGGCGGGTTCCGGTGGCCGCAATGTTGGTGTCGGTGGCTCCGAACCGCCACAACACCTCACCTTCACCCGGCTCGCTATGGACGGGGACTTTGCCGCCGTGGGGCGCCAGGATGATCGCCATCGGGATCGAGCGGCGCCTCACGAAGAAGGGGACCCCGCCTCGCATCATCACCCCGAGGTTCAGCAACCCGCCCAGGAGCAGCGACCAGAACACCGCGGCACCGAGCAGTGCCAGCGGCATCCGCAACACGTGCAGCGATTGCAGCACCGTCCCGAACACCAGATCGGTGCCCACCTCGGCTGTCAGCAGCGACGCCACATCGACGCTCCCTATCTCCTCGGGCGCCAGGTCCAAGATGGGGTCTTCCAGCAACGCGTTGAGATCCGGGTTGACGGTGACGGTGACCTCGGCCGACGCCCGGTCACCGGTGGGATCGGCGACGGTGTAGGTGAAGATGACCGTCCCAATCCATCCTTCGGGCGGGGTGAACACGATGACACCGTCGGCGACGCGGACGTCACCCACCTCCGGGTCGGTGACACTCACCACCGTGAGCGGATCTCCATCGGGATCCGAATCGTTGCCCAGCACCTCGATCCGCACCGCGGCGCCGCCATCGTCGTCACCATCGTCGAGTTCGGTGATGGTCAGCGCCGTTGCGTCATCGATTGCCGTGGGCGGTTGATTCGGCTCCGGGCTCACCGTCCAGGTGAACCCGACCGACCCAACACCGCCCCGAGTGTCGGTCGCCGAGATGATCACCTCGAACACCCCCACCTCGACCAGTGATCCCGTGACGGTCCCGGTGACCGCATCGATCATCGCGCCGGTCGGCAACCCGGCCGCCGACCAGGTGAACTCCAGACCATCGGGGTGGGTTGCAGTCGGCTGCAATCTCGCGAGATCGCCGACCGTGGAGAACTGATCCGGGATCGCTTCCACCACCGGCACCCCCGGCGCCAGCACCCGCCAGGTGAAGGTGGCCGACGCCGATCGGTTCGGCGACCCCCCGTCCGTGGCGGTCACGGTCACGGTGAAGGTCCCGGCCAGGGTCGTGGTTCCCTCGATGACCCCCGACACCGGGTTCAGCACGAGACCTTGGGGGAGGCCGGTCGCCGACCAGGTGATGGCGTCCCCATCCGGATCGGCGCCCTGCAACTCCAATCGCACCGCGTCGCTGAAGCCGTCGGTACGATCCGCGGGTCGGGTCACCACCGGCGGCCGGTTGGTGTTGGTCACCGTCCACGTGAACGAGACCGAACCCTGCCGGACCGGTACCCCGTCGTCGCGAGCAGTCACCGTCACTCGGTAGGGGGATGCCGCCGCCGCGGTGTAGGAAGGCGCTCCTGAGATGATCCCGGTGGTCGGATTGATCGACAGGCCCGGAGGCAAGCCGATCGCGTACCAGACCAGGTCGTCGCCATCCGGATCCGAGCCGGTGACGGCCAACGTGACCACGTCACCCTCCGCATCGGATTGATCGCCGGGCGAAGTCGGCACCGGATCCCGGTTGACCTCGGTGATGGTCCAGGTGAAGGTGGCGGCCGCCTGCAGCGACGGCACCCCGTCGTCGGTGACGGTGAGGGTGACGTCATGAGGGGATTGAGCGGACGCCTCAAAGCCGACCGTTCCCGTGATCCGACCCGACACCGCGTTGATCGTCAGCCCCTCGGGCAGTCCCGTTGCCTGCCAGGTCAGGGAGTCTCCTTCGGGGTCGGATCCGAAGACGGATACCGACACCGAGGCTCCCTCGTCGGAGGTCTGATCACCGGGGCCGGTGACGGTGGGGGCGCGGTTGGTGTCGGCGACCGACCAGGTGAACGATGCACTGTCCTGCAGGTTGGGCAGCCGGTCGTCGGTGACCGTCACCGTCACCGCAAACGGCGATCCCCCGGCCGCATCGAAGGCGATCGTCCCCGAGATCACCCCGGTGACCGGGTCGATCGACAACCCGGGAGGCAGCCCGCTCGCCGACCAGGTGAGCGTGTCACCATCCGGATCCGAACCGAACACCGACTGTGACACCACGTCGCCCTCGGCGTCGCCGCGGTCACCCGGAGCCACCACCACCGGCGGTTGGTTGGTGTTCGTCACCGTCCAGGTGAAGGTATCGGTATCGAACTTGCCGCCCGGATCGTCGACCCGCACCTCGACCGCAAAGGGCGATCCCCCGGCCGCATCGAAGGCGATCGTCCCCGAGATCACCCCGGTCGCCGGATCGATCGACACTCCGGGAGGCAGCCCGCTCGCCGACCAGGTGAGCACGTCCCCGTTGGGATCGGAGGCCGGGTGCAACAGTGAAACCGTCTCCCCCTCGGCGTCGCTGCGATCCCCACGGTCCTGGTCGAAGACCGGTGGGTGGTTGACAGCATCAGACGTCGAATCCCCGTGAGCGGCAATCTGCTGGTCGCTGGTCACGGTGGCCGTGTTGTCGATCGCCGTGATGAGCGTGCTCAGCGGATCGTCGACCACCACAACCAGCTCGATGCTCATCTGCTCGCCCGCCAGCAGCTCGACCGGAGCGTTGAGGGCCGGCGGCGGACCTCCCGCCACAGTGACATCGCCCCGGAGCACCACCACGATCTCAACCCAGTCGACCCGGAACTCGCCGTTGAAGGTGGGCCCGGTCCGAAATCGCATCCGCGTGTTCGGTGAGATGTGGGCCGAGAGGTCGATCTCGGGACTGGTGAGCCAGTTGTCATCAGTGCCCGGACCACTGTGGCGAGCCACCTCGGTCCACGCCACACCGTCGGTGGAAACCTCGACGTAGACCACGTCGTCCGAGTCGGCCCTGTGGCGGCGGAACTTGTAGCTCAATGACGCCATCGAGGCCCCGGAGAGATCGACCGCCCGGGTCAACGCATCGTCGCGATCCTCGAGCTCCACCATTACCAGCCCGTCGTGCTGGTGCAGGTGGACCCTCCCGGTGTTGGGATCACCGTCGTCCCCGGTCTCCACCCAGGGTCCCGACCAAGGCAAGGTTCCGTCGTTGCCGGCGTAGTCCCAGGTGTCAAACTCATCGGCGAACGAATCACCGTTGAGGTACTCCGGGTAGGTGACCCGGGTCGACACCCAGGTCGTGCCCGCCGGGAGCGGATCGTCTATCAGCACCCCGGTGTGGGGCGTCGTGGTTCCGTTGTCGACGGTGATGGTGTAAGTGATCGATTGGCCCGGCTCGGCGGTCCCCCCGGCGTCAGAGGTCTTGACGACCACCAAGTCATCGGCGACGGCCCACTTGAACCACACGGTGGAGGCCGCCGGGACCGGATCGTCGTCGGTGGCGGTGATGGTCACGAGGTGAACGCCGGCCCCTGCCGGGTCGAGGGTTCCGGCGATCTCGCCGGTGATCGCGTCGATGGCGAGTCCCGGTGGCAGACCTGCGGCCGACCAGGTGATGCCGTCGCCGTCGGGATCGGACCCGATCATCGGCAGCGACACCGCCCGGCCGGCCGAATCGAGAAGCGACCCGGGGTTGGTCACGTTGGGGGCCCGGTTGGTGTCGACCACCGTCCAGATGAACACCACATTGGTGCTCAAGACGGGACTGCCATCGTCGGTCGCCGTCACCGTGACCGTGTGAGGAGATCCGGCATCGCCGGAGTAGTCGACGGAGCCGGTGACCTCGCCGGTCACCGGATCGATGACCAGACCGGGCGGCAACCCGACGGCGTTCCAGGTGATCCCGTCGCCGTCCGGATCCGAACCGGCGATCGGCAACGTCAGCGACTCCTCACCTTCGGCGGTGGACTGATCGCCGGGGCCGGCAACGGTCGGCGGCCGGTTGGTATCGGAAACCGCCCAGACGAAATCCACATCGGTCGCCAGCACCGGCGTGCCGTCGTCGGTGGCGGTCACCGTCACCGGATACAGCCCGGCCGCCTCATAGGTGATCGTTC
>JBFELU010000064.1:0-14777 GCA_041551965.1 Acidimicrobiia bacterium | reverse complement strand
CGCCGCCGTGGGGGGCCGCGTGGGGGCGGCGGCGGGCGTGGAGCGGCTCATCGTGACCCACCTGGCCCCTACCCTGGATCCTGCCGTCTCGGTCGCCGAGGCCGAGGCGGCGTTCGGCGGTCCGGTCGAATGGGCGGCGCCCGGTTTGGAGGTTGCGATATGAGGCAGGGTCGGAGACCCGACGAGCTGCGGCCGGTGCGGATCACCCGCGGCTTCACCGAGATGACGCCGGGCTCGGTGCTGGTGGAGATGGGGAGGACCCGGGTGTTGTGCACGGCCGGGGTGCAGGACGAGGTGCCCCGCTGGATGCGTGACGAGGGCCGAGGCTGGATCACCGCCGAGTACTCGATGCTGCCGGGATCGGGCCGGGAGCGGGTACCCCGCACCTCGATCAGCGGCGGCCGCACCAAGGAGATCCAGCGCCTCATCGGGCGAGCGTTGAGGGCCGTGGTCGACCTCGAGGCGCTCGGCGAGGTCATGGTTCGGGTCGACTGCGATGTGCTCCAGGCCGATGGGGGGACCCGCACCGCGGCCATCACCGGGGCCTGGGTGGCGCTTCGCGACGCTCTCGGTTGGGCGGTATCGGAGGGCCGGGTGGCCGCCGACCCGGTGATCGACCACTGTGCGGCCGTCAGTGTCGGCATCGTGGGCGACGAACTGCTGCTCGACCTCGACTACGCCGAGGACGTCGGGGCCTCCGTAGACATGAACGTGGTGATGACCGGTGAGGGCCGGCTGATCGAGGTCCAGGGCACGGCCGAGGGCGACCCGTTTTCCCGGGAGCAACTCGATCGGCTCCTGGACCTGGCCGGATCGGGCATCGCTCGGCTGGTCGAAGCGCAGCGAGGAGCCCTCGACGCGTGAGCGGGTTCCCACCGCGGCTGGTGGTGGCCACCAAGAACCCTGACAAGCTGGCCGAGGTCCGGGCATTGCTGCAGGATCTGGCCCCCGGGGTGACCCTGGTGGACGATGCCGAGTGGCCCGACGTCGAGGAGACCGGCCTGACCCTGCGCGCCAACGCCCTGCTGAAGGCCCGGGTGGTACTCGAGGCCACCGGCATGGCGGCCCTCGCCGACGACACCGGTCTCGAGGTCGATGCGCTCGACGGCGCTCCGGGGGTCAACACCGCCCGCTTCGCCGGCCCCGGCGCCACCTACGCCGACAATCGGGCCGCTCTGTTGCGGGCCCTGGAGGGCCGGTCGAACCGAGGGGCGCGGTTTCACACCGTGGTGGTGCTCGCCGAGCCGGGAGGCGCCGAAACGGCGGCTTCGGGGGTCGTCGAGGGCCGGATCACCACCGCCGAGCGGGGCGACGGCGGATTCGGGTACGACCCGATCTTCGAGGTCGAAGGGATCACTCTCGCCGAGATGTCCGAGGAGGCCAAGAACCGGATCAGCCATCGGGCCCGGGCCCTCACCGCCCTGGTGGACCGGCTCACGACGACGGGGAATGGTGCTTCCGGTCTCGTCTGACACGCCTCGTAGTCGAGGCGCCAGCGTGGGGGGTCGGCACCTCGGGGTGCCCTGATTCCCTCACCAGGATCCGTGGGCGTCGGGCGGACGTGTTCCGCCCGACGCCACCTCGGGTTATCCTCCGGCGCCGTGCTGCAACGAATGACTCGCATCTCGCTGGCCGGGATCGTCGTCGCCGTGACCGCCGTCGTCCCGGCCCCACCGCCGGCCGCGGCGGCCCCCATCGACGCCGGCGTCACGGTCACCCCCTCGGTGCTCTCGATCGACGAGGGGACCCGCCTCGAGGTGGTGGCTTCCTACGACGGCCGCGGCGGCGATCCGACCGACTTCCGCATCCGGTGGGGTGACGGCTCCGACGTCTCGATCGTCACCACCTCCGACGCCGCCGCCCCCTTCGAGGCCACTGATGGCCATCGCTACGGGGACGACGGTTCCTTCGGTATCACGGTGAAGGTCCCCGCCGCCGACGGCGAGGAGTACCGGGGGCGGGCCACCGTCGCGGTGGCCAACGTGGCACCGACCATCGATCCCCTCGAGGAAGCCTTCGCCCCGCTCGACGGCTTGTTCACGGCCGACATCGGTTTCGGGGATCCGGGCACGGGAGACGCCCACATCGTGACTCGGATCGACTGGGGCGACGGCACCGAGGATCGCGACGTGGTGGTCCCGGACGGTGATCGGGTGGCTCACCTGACCCACCGCTATAGCAACGAGGGGACGTTCCGGGTGTCGCTGACGATCCACGACGACGACGGCGGCTCCGATTCGGCCTCGTTCGACGTGACGGTCGGGACGGGCTGTGGCGGCTATCCGGTCACGATCGACGTGGAGGCCCTCAACCTGGCGCCGGGAGAGAAGGTGATCGGCACGCCGGGTCGCGATGTGATCCTGGGCACCGCCGGAAACGACCGGATCAACGGCAAGGGTGGCGACGACATCGTGTGCGGTCGGGGCGGCGACGACGTGATCTTCGGGGGAGACGGCAACGATGAGCTCCGAGGTGGGTCGGGCGCCGACACCCTCAAAGGAGGGAGCGGCGACGACGTCCTGGTGGGCGGCAAGGGCAACGACCGGCTGGTCGGGAGCAGCGGCGCCGACACCGCCGCGGGCGGCGCCGGCAGGGACACGCTCAACGGCGGCGGCGGCAACGACGTGCTCCACGGGGGGACCGGGGCCGACGAGCTGAACGGGCGCGCCGGCGACGACTTCCTCTTCAACAGCGAGTCGCCCAGCCGCGACGAAATGACCGGTGGCAGGGGCAACGATCTGGTGGGGGTCGGCAAACGGGGTAACGACAGGACCGGCATCCGGGAGTACGTCACCGATGCCGAGGTGCTCATGTTCCGGGCACCCGAGAAGCTGAGCGACTTCACCACCCACCATGCGTGCTGCCAGAACCGGGTGATCAACATCCAGACGATGGCCGGCACCGTCGACGGCTACCTCGTGCTGCCCGGCGAGACGTTCACTGTCAACACGGTGGTGGGTCGGCGGACGGCCGAGAAGGGCTACGTGCTGGCCGGGGCGATCATCGGCGGGTACGTCCAGTGCTGCGACCAATCAGCCAACTTGGGCGGGGGGACCAGCCAGTTCGGGACCACGATCTACAACGCCATCTTCTTCAGCGGGCTGGAGGAAGTCGACCACACCCCCCACACCCTGTACTTCTCCCGCTACCCGGCGGGGCGGGAGGCCACGATGGGGTACCCCGGTCTCGATGTGGCATTCCGCAACGACACCGACAGCGCGGTGCTGATCACGACCCATTTCACCCCGTGGAGCGGGACGAATATCCGGGTCAAGTTCTGGGGCAACCACGGGGGGCGGACGGTCACCGCCACTCACTCCTGCAATGCCCCCGGCACGAGCATTTTCCCCGAGGTGGAGGAGGCCCGGGGGGCGTGTGGCACGTTCACCACGTCGGCGGTCGTCTACGAAGCGGACGCATCGATGGGTCCCGCCGACGAGTCGCGCAGTCCCGGCCAGGCCGGATTCAGCATCAGCGTCGATCGCACCATCACCTATCCCGACGGTGAGGTGAAGGTGGAGACCTTCGATTGGACCTACTCGGCGTCTCCCACCGTGATCACCACCCACCCCTGCAACATTCCGGCCGGTGAGGCCGGTTACACCGGCGAGGCGTGTCCCGGCAGCGGCGGCGGCGGCGGGGGCGCGGGCGGGGGCATCATCGCCCTCTGATTGCTCCCCGGACCGCTAGGTTCGGAAGGGGAATAGGAGGTAGTGATGTCGGTCTGGAACCCCGATGTGGTCGTCGTGGGTGTCGACGGATCGGAACAGAGCACCCGGGCCGCAGGCGTCGCCGCCGCCCTGGCTCGTGAGAGCGACGCCCGCCTCTTCATCGTCACCGTGGTGCGGCCTCCCGAGGGCTGGTGGGGCATCGTCGGGTCGCCCCCTCCGGCCGATGCGCTGACGTCGTCGATGAGCAAGGCACAGCAGAGCATTCTCGACGTTGCCGTGGGACAACTCGATCTCGAGGGCGTCACCTGGGAAGCGATGGAGGAGATCGGTGAACCGGCCTCGGCGCTCTCCGACGTCTGCAACGAGCGGAACGCCGACGTGCTCGTGGTGGGACGGCGCGGGGCCGGCATCGTCGAACGGTTGGTGATGGGGTCTGTGGCCGATCGGCTGGCCCATTACGCACCATGTCCCGTGTTGATCGTTCCCTAGATGGGAACTCGAACCGGGCGATGGAGCGTCGGAACGACGAAATGGGGACGGTCGGCATGAAACGGGTTGGTCTCCTGCTGGTCGCAGTGATGCTCGTCGTCGCGGCCTGCGGCTCCGGCGACGCGGAAGACGTTTCCACCACGTCGACGACTCCGGCCACGACGTCGACGACCACGACGTCGACGACCACGACGTCGACGACCACGACGACCATCCCGCCCAAACCGGTGACCGAAGGCCCGGGGCTGCCCTCCACCGAGCATCGGGACGCTGTTCCCTGGGAACAGGTGGGTGGGGCCTGGACGCTGGCACTGGTGAGCGGGGATCCTCTGGAGGGCACCGTGGAGCCGGGACCTCGGGTCCTCTACCTCATCGATGGAACAGGCGCCCGCTTCGAGATCCGGGCCTGGGAGTGGGGGCCGTCGGTGCCCTGGTTCATCCACGACTGGTCGCCGGACGGGCGCCGGGCCCTCGTCGGGTTCGCCGGCAGCGACGGCCACAACGAGATCCGGATGGTGACACTCGAAGACGGATCAGAGGCGCCGGTCATGCCTCCGACCGAGCTGGGCGACAACCGGGCCGGATTCACCAAACCGACCGGACGGGACCTGGTGCTGTGGACGACCGATGGGATCACCGAACGTCTCGAGGTGGTGCGGGCTGACCTCAGCCCCTTCTCGACGCTGGCGGAGCAGCCCCACGACCACGTGGCCCCGCTGACCTGGCTCTTCGGGCCGGAGGGGACCATCGTCGTGATCGGCGATTCGGCCGGACTCCATGTCTACGGCAACGATGGGGAGTTCCTGACCGATCTGGCGTCGCTCGGAGCCGGTTGTCGGCCCCTCAAGTGGTGGCAGGAGGACCTGATCCTCGCATCGTGCATCCCCGCCGACTGGGCCGCCGCCGACAGCTTCTTCCATCAGCTGTGGCTGGTGCCCCTCGACGGGTCGAATCCGTTGCCGGTGACCTCGGTTCCGGCCGAGATGCCCGACGTCGTCGACTTCGGCTACACCGACGCCTGGCGGGCGGGCGATGAGGTGTTCCTACAGTGGGCCGGCGATTGTGCCGCCGCCCGAGTGGATCGGCTGCTCGGCGGCGGGCCACTGCTCGATGATGGGGCGGGGCCCCACCGGGTGATCGGCACCATCGACTCCGACGCCGTCCTCCACACCTGGGACGGGTGCGATCAGAGCGAATCCGCCCTCCTACGCGTGGCCGTCGACGGCACCGTCGTCGCCGAGCTCATCCCGCGGGTGGAGGGCGTGGTGGGCGTCCTGTCCGCCGTGTCACTCCCGCACGCTCCGTGACGGTGCGGGCGGTGGGACTCGAACCCACATCGGGAGAACCCACCAGATCCTAAATCTGGCGCCTGTGCCAATTCGGCTACGCCCGCTCGTAGGCGAGGCTAGCGGTGACCTCAGGGACCGACGACGGGGAGGCCCGCCTCGGCCCACGCCACGATGCCTCCGTCGATCTCGTGGACGTCGGAGAAGCCGAGGTCACGGATGAGGTCCATGGCCTGGCCCGACCGGCTTCCGCTGCGGCAATACACCACATAGGAGGCGTCGGGATCGAGCGCGGCGATCTCGGACGCAAAGGTGGGCTCGTAGAAGTCGATGTTGACGGCGCCCTCGAGACGGGGACCGGCGAACTCGTCGGGCGTCCGGATGTCGAGGATCACGTGCTCGTCGGACGACAGGATCTCGCTGATCGCATTGGGCGAGACGGTCTCGACGGCCTCCACGTGGGTGGCGGTGTCGGTTCCCCCGCCGCAGGCGGCGAGCAACAGCAGCAAGGTGAGGGTTGGAACGAGGCGGCGATTCATGGTGGTCCTCGGGATCGGGTGCGATGGTGGACCTTAGACGAGCCCAGGGGGCATGTGGACTCCTACACCACGAACGGGATGAGCGCCTTGCGGCCCTCGGGGTAGTCGGGGAATGTCTCCCGGTACCAGCGAAGGTTGGCGACGGCCCGAGGGCCCACGTTGGCGGCGGTGAAGAGGGCGAAGGCCAATCCGGGAAGCGACCAGGTCGCAATGGCGAACCCGGTCCACTCCACGATCTCCCCCAGGTAGTTGGGACAGGCCACGTGCTCGTAGAGCCACCCGGACGGCAGCCGGTAGCCGGTCTCCCCGGGCTGCCGCAGCCCGATGAGCATGGCGTCGGCCTTCTGGTTGACGGCGTATCCGGCGAAGAACACCGCGATCCCGATGACGAAACGGGGGTCCATCAGCCAGTCGGTGTCGTAGCGGCCAAGGTGCGACGTCCAGCGGGCGATCACGTAGGCGTTGAGGACGTTGAAGGCGAAGCCCATGACGACGATCACGACCGGCATCTCCTTGCCCACTGTGCGAAGCCGGAAGGGAAACACGAAGGTGCGCTGCAGGTAGTGGAACATCCACAGCCCGGCGAAGACCAGAGGCACGGCCTCGAATCGATGCTCGCCGCGGAGGTGGACCGCCGCGAACAGAGCGACGGCCGGGAGCTCCATCACCACCCATCCGGCGGCGTTGGCCATGCGGGGACCCCATCCGGGACGCTGGTGCCGCCCGTAGGGGGCCGCCACCACCAGGAGCAGGACGAAGGTGATTCCGGCGAGGATGATCTCGGCCCACGTCAACCCCGAGTGGAAACCGGCTTCCGTCATCGGGAGGCCGGCGTTCGGGAGAGCATGCCGCGTTCCGCGAACCAGCGATAGAGGTCGCGCACCGTCTCTGCGGTCGGTCGCGGGCGGTGGCCCAATTCCGCCGAGGCCTTGGCGTGATCGACCCGGACTCTCGACCGAAGGACGGCGAGGGACTCGGTCGTGTAGAGGGGTTCGCTGCGTCTCTCCCGGGCCACCAGCCCCATGATCGGGGCCCCGAGCCGGGCCGCCCACATCGGGGCCGTGAGCCGGGGTGGCGGCACCCCGGTGACCTCGGCGGCGATCTCGGCCAGGGCGCGAACCCGGTGGTGGCGGCCCGACAGGAGGTAGCTCTCGCCGCTTCGCCCCGCTTCCGCTGCGGCGACGAGGCCCTCGGCGACGTCCCTGACGTCGACGAAGTCGAAGCCACCGGCGACCAGGCTCGGCAGGCTCCGCCGGTGGAGGTGGAGGAAGAACCGGCCCATGCGGGACGGCTCGAAGTCGAGGGGGCCGATCACGCTGGTGGGGTGGAGTATCACCGCATCGAGACCCTCCTCGATGCGGGCGCGGACCCGGCGCTCGCCGTCGGCCTTGGAGCGGTCGTACGACGTGTGGGACCGCGACGCGGGAGGAACGCGAGGAGCCGTCTCGTCGATCGCGGCCGGACCCGCCCGCAGGTCGAAGGCGTGGACCGAGGAACAGTGGACCAGGCGGCGTACCCCACTCTTCAGTGCGGTGCGGGCGACGTGGTCGGTCCCCTCGACGTTGACGGCGTGGACTCGGCCGTCCCGGTCCCCGGAGAGTGAGATCACCGCGGCCAGGTGGTAGACGACCTCGGCCCCCGAGAAGGCATCGCGGAGGGTTGCGGGGTCGAGCACATCGCCCCGGGCGATCTCGACGTCCAGCCCCCGGACCGCCTCCGTGTTGCGATGGATGAGCACCCGGACCCGGCGCCCCCGGTCGAGGAGCGCCCGGACCAGGTTGGCTCCCAGATGACCCGAGGCCCCGGTGACGACCGCGGTCATGGCGTGTGCTCCTGTGCGGGGCGACCGACTCTAGAGCGGAACGCACCGGTCACCCCGTGGGAAGATGCCCCCATGCCGGCCGCGATCGCCATCGGCCTCTTCGGGGTGGTGCTCCTCTTCATTCTCCTGGTCGCCTGGGCGCTCTCCTCCCGGTGGGCGGGGGAGCGCGGCTGGGTCTACAACAAGCACAACCCGCGACCCCGGGGCATTGGTTCGCTGGGACTGCTGGAGTCGATCTACCAGCCCTCCATCGAGCACGTGATCGAGGAGCGGTCCTCGCAGCGGGCTCGGGGGAGCCGGGACGAGTCGGGCGACGACCCGGAGCCGGCTTCGGAGGCGCCGGGCGATGTGTGCCCGGCGGCCGCGCGATGTTGTGCGAGCCCGTTTCCGCTAATCGTCGAACATGGGCTCGGTGTCGGGATCGAGAACCCGACCGACCCCGCGACCGTAGGCGCCGAGCGCCTCCCCGATCCCGCCATAGAAGGTGGGGAAGGCATAGATCATGTTGACCAGCTCGCCGACGGGGATCCGGGTGCGGACGGCGAGACCGAGCATCCCGAGTACGTCGGCTGCCCGGGGGCCGACGACGGCGGCTCCCACCAACACACCGGCGGAACGGTCGACCACCAGCTTGATCACCCCACTGTTGCCGGTGCCATGCAGCCACCCGCGGAAGGTCATCGGCAGCTCCTTGACGGCGACCGCAATATCGAGACCTTGGGAGCGTGCCTCGGCCTCGGAGAGGCCCACCACACCGACCTCGGGATCGGTGAACGTCACCCTGGGCACGGCCGAGTAGTCGGCCGGAGCCGGATCGGCTCCGAGGATGTCTCCAACCGCGATCGTTGCCTGATACGCAGCTACATGCGTGAACAGTCCCTTCCCAGTGACATCTCCAACAGCCCACACACCGTCGGCCGCCCGCATTCGCTCATCGACCTCGACGAAACCGCCCGGCATGTCGATCCCGATCGCGTCCAGGCCCAGGCCGTCGATTTGCACCGTCCGGCCGGTCGCCACCAGCAGCTTGTCGGCCCGCACTTGCCTGCCGTTCTCCAGACTCGCCACGATGCCATAGCGGTCATTGGCAGCCACCGACGAGACCCGATTTCCGCAGTGGATCGTGATCCCTTCGGAGCGCAGCGCCTCCATCAGAGCGGCCGATGCTTCCGGCTCCACGTTCGGCAACAACCGACTTCGACCCTCAACGAGCGTGACGTCCACGCCGTAGCGGGCGAACACCTGGCCCAGTTCACAACCCACGGCCCCGCCACCGAGGATCACCAATGAGCGCGGCAGGTTCTCCACTGCAATCGCATCGTGGGTGGTCCAGTACTGCACGGTATCCAGGCCCGGAACCGGCGGAATCATCGGTTGTGAACCGGTGGCGATCACAATGCCTCGGCGAGCCCGATACCGCATTCCGTCGACTTCGACGACCCCGGGGCCGTCTATTCGGCCGTAGCCGCGTACGATCTGGCCGCCCTTCCCCTCGAACCGGGCGGCGGCGAACGAATCGTCCCAACCTCCGGTCACCTCGCTGCGGACCCTTTCCGCCAGCAACGACCAGTCCGCCTCGACGTTGACCCGCCCCACCAAGCCGTCGGCGCGTCTGGCTTCCTGGAGGAGATTGGCGGAGCGGATCATCGTCTTCGAGGGGAGGCAAGCCCAATAGGCACACTCACCACCGATCAGATTCGGCTCGACGCCGATCACTTCCCATCCGGAGTCGAGAAGGCGGAGGGCTACGTCTTCGCCGCAGGTCCCGACCCCGAGCACGATGACATCGGCGGATTGCACGGCAGGCTCCTCTCGTCGGGTCGCTAGTTGGATGGATCAGGCCGAATGCCGAGATCGTCGAAGATCTGGTCGGCGGCCCGGAAGTGCTCCTGGGCCCGATCGGTCATTCCCAAGGCCTCGAGTGCTTGAGCGAAGGCGTGGTGGGCACGCCCCTCATTCGGCCGTCCCCCGTACTCCGAGAACAGGGAGATCGCTCGCCGGAAGTCGTCAAAGGCTTCCTCGGGCCTCCCCCTGCTGGCCACGGCGACGGCGCGGTGGAGACGGACCAGCGCTTCGCCGCTGCGGCTCCCCGAGGTCATCGCTGCATCCAGTGGCGCCGTGAACTCCCTCGGGTCATGATCCCCTAGACGTGCCCTTGCCGCGGCGAGCCATGCTTGACCGAGTGCCTCGTATCCCCCGGCGTTGCAGTACTCCGCCAAGCCGGTGCTGGTCTCGAGATGAGTGATGGCCTCTTCAACCTCACCGAGTCGCAGCTTCTGGTCGGCCACCAGGAAGTTCCCCGCGAGCGTGCAGAACGTGTTCCCTACTGCTTCGGCAGCCTCGAGTCCCCGCCGGGTGTGCACCAGAGCATCCTGGAGGTCCCCCCGCTCGGCGGCGATTCGACCCCGAATCAGGTCGGCATCGGCAACGGCGTTGGGATCGCCGCTTCGCTCCCCGAGGTCGCGCGCTCTGACGATCATGCTCTCCGCATCGGCGAACCGGCCGAGCGTGCTGTAGGAGTCGGCCAGGAAGGACGCATTGAGCGAGGCATCGACAAGGCGACCTGCCTCCTCCAACCCGTCGATGGACTCTCCGAGAGGTGCCAGGGAGGCGGCGTACTCATCGGCTGAGCGCAGGGCCAATCCCATCATCCCCTGCAGCATTGCCTTCATCCCGCGATCGGTGAGGTCGGGCACCAGCGCGTACCCAGCCTCCAATTGCTCTCGATAGGCGGTATCCCCGTAGCTCTCGCCCTGCATGCTCCTGATCCGGATCATTTGCACGTAGACCGCGGCGAGCTTGTCCGGGTCACCGAGTTTCTGAGCCATGGGCAGGATCTCTTCGAGACCGGCGATGGCCTGGGGGCCCGGGATGAAAGCCATGCCGCTCCACGCCCGCTGCATGGCGGCCTCGACCAAAAGGGAAGGGTCTGGTTCGGGAGATGATTTCAAGAGTTCCACTGCGTGCTCGAAGAAACCGTGAGCCTCCGTCCGTGCTCCGCGTGCGAGCGCCAACCTTCCGGCTGTCATCAGGTAGCTGATCGCACGGCGCACATGCCCGGCCTCGGCGTGATGCCGCGCGAGGGCAGGGGCCAGGTCCCTGAGGCGATCTGGATACCTGCGTTCGATGGCATCAGCCACCTCACCGTGGAGGGCCTTCCGCTTGCGCTTGAGCAGGCCTTCGTACATGACGTCGTGGATCAGCGCGTGGCGGAATATGAACTCGATCTCGGGACGTGTCGACGAGAGTTCCACCATCCCGTGTGCCTCGAGTTCGGCAACGTGGGGGTGGAGAGTCGCCCCCTCCGCGCCCTGCGGGACCGGGTGAATCTCTGCGAGCAGGCCCGCCGAGAATTCCCTGCCTATCACTGCAGCCACCCGTCCGGCGTGTCGTACGGGACCCGGGAGGAGGTCGATTCGCGAGGCGAGGAGGCCCTGAAGGGTTTCGGGCACGTCGATCTCATCGATCCCGGGCTGCGCCACCCATCGGCCATGACGTCGCACGACGACCTCTCTCCCGACGAGCATTCGCACCACTTCTTCCAGGAAGAAGGGATTCCCCTCCGCCTTGTCGAGCACCATCCGGCGCAGCATGGGCGGAAGCGATTCGATCGCGAGGAGATTGGCGACCAGGGCTCGGCTGTGCTCCTCGGACAGAGGATTCAGAGCGATCTCCACCAGCGTCGCAGCGAGCTGCCGCCGGGCCGACTCAAGGAGATCCCATCCCTTCGATTCGCGCTCCGGACGCATCACCAACAGCAGCAGCACCGGTGTCGATGGCACCTTCCCGAGGAGTGCCGACATCAGATCGACCGATGAGGCGTCGGCCCAATGGACGTCCTCGCACACCAGAACGACCGGACGATGGTCGGCGGCGGTGCCTGCTACCACTCCGTGCAGGGCCTCGGCATACTCGGCGGCGAGCGTCTCGGGATCCAGGTCGGGAGCTTCGTCTTGAAGGCCGACGAGCCGCCGGAGTCGATCGGTCTCCTGTGGCGCCCCAGCCCGCTCGGCGAGATCAGTGATCGCCTTGCTGATGACGTCCGGGTCTTGGGCGCTGGTGACGCCCGCCAGGGAGCGGACGAGCGACGCAACGAGGTGGTAGGGGAGCTCGTCGTCGTACGGTACGCACTTCCCTATCGCCCAGAGCGTGGTCTTGGCCGGGTCAATTCCGGCGCGGAGCTCCTCGGCGAGCCGGCTCTTGCCGACACCGGGTTCCCCGATGACTGCCACGACCCGCCCGGTGCCTGCCGCCGCCGCCGTCAATTGACCGCGAAGAATGGCCAGCTCATCGTCGCGTCCAACTATCGGGCTCACCAATCCTGGGATCCCTCGGGTGCGCTCGTCGAATCCGCGTATCCCGGTGACCTCGTAGATTGCGATCGGCTCGGCCTTGCCTTTCAGGTCGGTCGGACCCAGATCGGCAACCTCGACGTCGTTGGAGACCAATCGATAGGTGTCCTCCGATATGGCCACGGAGCCGGGTCGAGTGAGCGATTGCACTCGGGCAGCGACGTTGGCCGCGTCACCGAGTGCCGAGTAGACGCTCAGGGAACCGGCATCGACATCACCGACGACGACGAGACCCGTGTTGATCCCGACCCGGACGCTGATGCCGGTATCCGCCAACCCGGCCGCCACTGCGGAACCCGAGGCCACGATCTCCACTCCGGCTCGAATCGCTCGGTAGGGATCGTCCTCATGGGCGACCGGTGCGCCGAACAGGGCGAGGATCGAATCCCCTGCGAACTGGGCCACCGTTCCGCCGTAGCGCTCCACTCGACGCGCCATGTCGGCGATCACCTCGTTGACGATCTCCCCCCAGTCCTCGGGATCCATCGCTTCGGCCAGCGTCGTCGAACCCACGACATCGGCGAAAAGGAGCGTGACGACGCGGCGTTCGGTACCGGGGTGCTGGGACCGCGAGTCCGTCATGGCCATACCCGCCCTCTCTGAGTGCGGAGGAATGTACCTGCGATGCTCGCGCTGCGCTCGCTGCAAGGGCCACTCTTCTCGGTGTGGACAGGTGCTCGACACCGTGCAAGAGAGCGTTGCCATCGATGGCCTTCCCCGTGGCCGAGGTACTCGGCCGGTTGGGGGGCTGGCGCAGGTGAGCGGGGTCGGGACCCGCTGGCTATCGTGCCGGGATGCCTTCGATCGGCAGCAAACTCTGCCCAGAGCTGCGGGACGTACCTCTCGATCCGATGCCGCCGGGGGGGTGTCTCGAATGCCTTGCGATCGGCGACACCTGGGTGCATCTCAGGTTCTGCGTCACGTGTCGCGAGACGAGGTGCTGCGACGACTCGAAGAACCGGCATGCGCGCAAGCACGCCGTCGGGTCCGGTCACCCCGTGATTCGATCGAAGGAACCGGGAGAAGATTGGGCGTGGTGCTATGACCACGAGGCGGGCACCGCCCTCCCCGAGCACCACTGAGTCGACCCCGGAACCGAGTGAGAGGAACGACGATGGGACAGCAAGACGTCCTCGAAGTGCTGCGGCGCACGACCCTGTTCGCCCGCTTCAACGAGGAGCAACTGGAAGTGGTCCCCAAGGTCGGACGCACGCGGACCTATCAGCCCGGTGACGTGATCGTTCGTGCGGGGTCCGAAGGAGCCGAATCGATGTGGGTTCTGCTCGAGGGCGAGGTGGAGATCCGCGTCGGCGGCGAGCCGGTCGGCGTCTTCGGTCCCGGCAAGCATTTCGGGGAGCTGGCGCTGCTCACCGATGCCCCTCGCTCGGCAGACGTGGTGGCGATCGGCGATGTCAGGGCGCTCGAGTTCTCCCGGGCACATCTCCGGGGACTGATCCACAGCGACCCCGAGGTGGCGTTTGCGGTTCTCGGCGAGTTGGCGACCCGGCTGCGAGATCTCACCGAACTCACCGCCGAGATGATCGAAGCGAGCCCTGAGGCGGAACGGATCGCGCATGCCCGGGGAGTTGCCCGGCAACCCGACGAGGGACCCCGGCACCTGGGCCCGATCGAGTATGCGCTCCGCCGCCTGCCCGAGGTGTGACGGTACCTACCCCAGGATCGAGCGCGATGCAGGAGTCTTCATGTTGCCGAGCACCGATGAGCTGATCGATCTGTTCCGCAGCATCACCACGATTGCCGTGGTGGGCGCGTCGTTCGACGAGTCCAAGCCGGCTCACCGGATTCCGCGCTACCTCCAGTCTCAGGGCTACCGGATCGTTCCCGTGAACCCGCAGGGCGGCGAGCTCTTTGGTGAGCCGGTGGTGGCCGCACTCGCCGAGGTTCGCGAGCCCATCGATGCCGTTCAGGTGTTCCGCCCCGCCGAGGAAGCCCCGGAACTGGCGCGGGGAGCCATTGCCGCGGGAGCCCGAGTGTTCTGGCTCCAACTCGGGATCGTGTCATCCGGCGCAGAGCGGATCGCTCGAGCCGGGGGATTGACCGTGGTCATGGACGCTTGCATGGGTGCCGTCCACAAGAAGCTCCGACGGCGCTACGGACTGGGAGGCCCGGCCTCGAGCTAGGTGAGCGGGTGGTGGGTCCCCACTCGGGGGAGGAGGGCCGACCGGCGCCTGTTCGGCCTGTGGGGCGAAGTCGGCCCCGGCATGTGACGGCCCTCGTTGTGGGTCGCCGGGGGCTCGAACCTTCGCCCCTCAGGGCGTTGCTCAGAGAAGAGCAGCACCCGGGAGCGCAGGACGCGGACGGCCCTGGTTGTGGGCCTCGTTGTGGGTCGCCGGGGACTCGAACCCCGAACCTGCGGATTAAGAGTCCGTTGCTCTGCCAAATTGAGCTAGCGACCCGGAGACACTGTAGCAACGGTGCAATCCTTCTCAGGTCGGGCGGATCGGTGCCGATCAGTGGCACAATGACCGAACGGGCTGTGGCGCAGCTTGGTAGCGCACCTGCTTTGGGACGAGGTCCTGGGGCCACGCCACGGCGGGTTGTCTCGCGGCCTGGCCGCGGCCTCAGCCCGACTCGCCCAGGTCGATCCCGCACTCGGT
>JBFELU010000063.1:0-14932 GCA_041551965.1 Acidimicrobiia bacterium | reverse complement strand
TTTCGGGGCCGGGATCGACGGATCGAGAGAGAAGCCGACTACTCGTCCGAGTCGCCGCCCTCCTCTTCACCTTCGCGCTGGGCTCCGAGCGATGCCAGCCACTGGGCCGGATCGGCGGGGAGCTCCTCCTCCTCGGTCTCGGACGGCACATCGCCGAAGAGACCGAGGGCACTCACCACGGTGGCGTCGGGGAGCGACGGCCGAACCGCCTGGTACACGTCGGCGCCGGTACCCGCCGGGATCAGCTTGCCGATGATGACATTCTCCTTGAGACCACGGAGGAAGTCCGACCTCCCCTGGAGCGCCGCCTCGGTGAGCACCCGGGTGGTCTCCTGGAAGGAGGCCGCCGACAGCCACGATTCGGTCGCCAGCGACGCCTTGGTGATCCCCATCAGCTCGGGACGGCCCTCGGCCGGGGCCTTGCCGTCCTTGACCAGATCGCGGTTGGTCTCCACGAACTCGCGATCGTCGACCAGTTCGGCCGGCAGGTAGGTCGAATCGCCGGGATTGACGACCCTGACCCTCCGCAGCATCTGGCGCACGATCATCTCGATGTGCTTGTCGTGGATGTCGACGCCCTGGCTCCGGTACACCTCCTGCACCTGGTCCACGAGGTACTGCTGGGCCGCACGCACACCCTGGACCTCGAGCACCTCCTTCGGATCGAGGGGGCCCTCGGTCAGCTGGGTACCGGGGTCGATCTGATCACCTTCGCGCACCCGGAGCCGGGCGAACCGTGACAAGGGGTACTCGGCTTCCTCGTCCTTGTCGGTGACGACCAGGCGGCGCCCACCCTCGTCCTCGCGCATCGACACGGTGCCGCCGATCTCGGCGATCGCCGCCTTGCCGCGCGGGGTCCTGGCTTCGAAGAGCTCGACCACCCGGGGCAAGCCGTGGGTGATGTCTTCTCCGGCCACACCGCCGGTATGGAATGTCCGCATGGTGAGCTGGGTACCCGGCTCACCGATCGACTGGGCGGCGACGATGCCGACCGCCTCGCCCTCCTCGACCGGCTTGCCCGTGGCGAGGCTGAGTCCGTAGCAGGCTCCACACACCCCGTGCCGTTCGGCGCACGTCAACACCGATCGCACCCGGATCACCGAGACCTCCTCCCGGGCCTCCAGTGCGTCCATTTCCTTGCGCCTGATCAGGGTGCCTGCACGCAGTTTGATGCCGGCCGCCGACTCGACGAGCTTGCGCTCGACCTTGACGTCTTCGGCCAGAGATCGCCCGAAGACGCGGTTCCGCAGATTGCGGATCGGGTTGCCGGCCGCATCGCGGATCGTTATCGAGATACCCCGATCGGTCTCACAGTCGGCGGAGCGAACGATGACCTCCTGGCTCACATCGACGAGCCGCCGAGTCAGATACCCGGAGTCGGCCGTCCGCAGCGCGGTGTCGGCGAGGCCCTTCCGGGCACCGTGGGTCGAGATGAAGTACTCCAGCACCGACAACCCCTCACGGAAGTTCGAGAGGATCGGCCGCGGGATGATGTCACCGCGGGGGTTGGCCACCAGACCGCGCATTCCCGCGATCTGACGCACCTGCATCACATTCCCCCTGGCACCGGAGCGGACCATCATGTCGATCGGGTTGAACCGATCGGCCTTCAGGCTCTCTTCCATCGCCTCCTTGACCCGGTCGGTGGCCTCGGTCCAGATCTCGATGAGCTCCTGACGGCGCTCGTCGTCGGTGATGATTCCCTTCTGATAGAGATCCTCCACCTTGGCCGCCCTCGCCTCGTACTCGGCGAGGATCTCCGCCTTGTTCGGCGGCGTCTTCACGTCCTCCAAGCCGATGGTGAGACCGGCCCGGGTGGCGAAGCGGAACCCGAGATCCTTCAAAGCATCGAGGAACCCCTCGACGATCGCCTTGTCGTACCGCTCGATGACCTCCTCGATCAGAACCCGGACATCGCCCTTCATGACGACCCCATTGACGTAGGGGAAGTCCGCCGGGAAGGCCCGGTTGAGCAGGGCCCGGCCGAGGGTCGTCTCGGTGAGGCCGTTGCCGTCGATTCCCTCGGTGCCGGTGAGGCGCTGGAGCTGCTCGGGCAGATCCGCGAACAGATCGGGGTCTCCGGCCAGCTCTCCCACCCGCAGCTTGATCGGGGAGTGGATCCCCAGCTCGCCGAGGTCGTAGGCCATCTGGGCCTCTTCGATGTCCGCGAAGATCCGGCCGGCCCCGGGGCCGTCCTCCACCAGCTCCGACAGGTACTAGATGCCGATCACCATGTCCTGCGACGGGGTGACGATCGGCCGGCCGTGCGCCGGGGAGAGCACGTTGTTGGTCGAGAGCATCAGCACCCGGGCCTCGGCCTGAGCCTCCGCCGACAGGGGCAGGTGCACCGCCATCTGATCCCCGTCGAAGTCGGCGTTGAACGCCTCACACACGAGCGGGTGGATTTGGATCGCCTTGCCCTCGACGAGCACCGGCTCGAAGGCCTGGATGCCCAGCCGGTGGAGCGTGGGGGCCCGGTTGAGGAGCACCGGGTGCTCCTGGATCACTTCGGCAAGCACATCCCACACCTGGGGACGGTGCCGCTCGACCATGCGCTTGGCCGCCTTGATGTTCTGCGCCACATCGAGGTCGACGAGCCGCTTCATCACGAACGGCTTGAACAGCTCGAGCGCCATCGCCTTGGGGAGGCCGCACTGGTGGAGACGCAGTTGCGGTCCCACCACGATCACCGACCGACCCGAGTAGTCGACGCGCTTGCCGAGCAGGTTCTGACGGAACCGGCCCTGCTTGCCCTTCAGCATGTCGGAGAGCGACTTGAGGGGTCGATTGCCCGGACCCGTCACCGCCCGACCGCGCCGACCGTTGTCGAAGAGGGCGTCCACCGCCTCCTGCAGCATGCGCTTCTCGTTGTTGACGATGATCTCGGGAGCACCGAGATCGAGCAGCCGCTTGAGACGGTTGTTGCGGTTGATGACACGCCGGTACAGGTCGTTGAGGTCGCTGGTCGCAAACCGTCCACCGTCGAGCTGGACCATCGGCCGGAGATCGGGGGGGATCACCGGCACGGACTCGAGGATCATCGCTTGAGGATCGTTGACTCGAGAGGCGAACGGCGCCACGACCTTGAGGCGCTTGGTGGCGCGCTGGCGTCGTTGCGCCGAGTCGCTGTCGAGATCGTCGCGCAGCCGCTCGATCTCGGCGTCGAGGTCGAAGCGAGCGACCAGGTCCTTGATCGCCTCTGCCCCCATGCCGCCCGAGTAGTACTCGCCGTAGCGGTCGAAGATCTCCCGCCACAGCTGCTCGGACTCGACGAGATCCTTGACCTTCATCGTGCGGAAGGTGTCGAAGGCTTCCCGGATGAGCTCCTCTTCGTACTCGGAACGCTCCTTGCGGTCGCGAATCTCCCGCTCGGCTTCGCGGCGAGCGGCCGAGATCTCCTGCGGCTTGGCGCCGGCCTCCTCCATCTGGGCCAGCTCCGATTCGAGCCGCTCCAGACGAGCCTCGTTCCACTCGTCGAAGTCCTTGGCCACCAGCACGAGCTCGGTCTCCATGGCCTCTTCGAGCTCCGGCAGGTCCTTCTGCCGTTTCTCGTCGTCGACGTGGGTGATCAGGTAGGCCGCAAAGTAGATGACCTTCTCCAGATCCTTCGGCGACATGTCCAGCAGATACCCGAGCCTGCTGGGCACACCCTTGAAGTACCAGATGTGGGTGACGGGAGCAGCCAGCTCGATGTGGCCCATCCGCTCACGACGCACCTTGGACCGGGTGACTTCGACACCGCAGCGCTCGCAGATGATGCCGCGGAATCTCACTCGCTTGTACTTGCCGCAATAGCACTCCCAGTCGCGCGAGGGTCCGAAGATCCGCTCGTCGAAGAGGCCGTCCTTCTCCGGCTTCAGAGTCCGGTAGTTGATCGTCTCCGGCTTCTTGACCTCACCGTGCGACCAAGCGCGGATCTGGTCGGCGGTCGCCAGACCGATGCGCAGCTCGTCGAAGAACTGTGCCAGGGTCGCAGTCCCGGGAGTTCTCAGTTCTGTCGTCATTCGTCACCCCGCTCGGGTCGGGAAATATCGATGCCGAGTGACTCGGCCGTACGGAAGGCGTCTTCGTCGAGTTCGCGGAGCTCCACTTCCTCGCCGGCCGAGAGCATCTCGACGTTGAGGCAGAGGCTCTGCATCTCCTTGACGAGCACCTTGAAGGATTCGGGGATACCCGGTTCCGGGATGTTCTCCCCCTTGACGATCGCCTCGTAGACCTTGACCCGGCCCCGGACGTCGTCCGACTTGATCGTCAGCAGCTCCTGGAGCGCGTAGGCGGCTCCGTAGGCCTCGAGGGCCCACACCTCCATCTCCCCGAAGCGCTGCCCTCCGAACTGGGCCTTTCCCCCCAGCGGCTGCTGGGTGATCATCGAGTAGGGGCCGGTCGACCGGGCGTGGATCTTGTCGTCCACCAGGTGGAGCAGCTTCAAGATGTAGATGTAACCCACCGTGATCGGCGAGTCGAACGGGTCCCCGGTGCGGCCGTCGTAGAGGATCGCCTTGCCCCTCCCATCCACGAGGTGGAGACCGTCGGCCGAGGGACGGCTCTTCTCGAGGACCGAGATGATCTCGGTCTCCCGGGCGCCGTCGAAGACCGGAGTGGCCACCCTGGTCCACGGCTTGGCGCCCTGGGCCGGTATCCCTTCGCCCTCGAAGGGCTCCCAGCCCTGAGCGGCGGCCCATCCGAGATGGGTCTCGAGGATCTGACCCAGATTCATCCGGGAGGGCACACCGAGCGGCGACAGGATGATGTCGACCGGCGTGCCGTCCTCGGTGAACGGCATGTCCTCGACCGGGAGGATCTTGGCGATGACGCCCTTGTTGCCGTGGCGCCCTGCCAGCTTGTCGCCCTCGGAGATCTTGCGCTGCTGGGCCACGTAGACCCGAACCAGCTCATTCATCCCCGGCGGCAGCTCATCGCCGTCCTCGCGGCGGAACACCTTGACGGCGATGGCCTTGCCTCCTTCGCCGTGGGGCACCTTCAGCGACATGTCACGCACCTCGCGCGCCTTCTCGCCGAAGATCGCCCGAAGCAGACGCTCCTCGGGGGTCAGCTCGGTCTCCCCCTTGGGGGTGACCTTGCCGACGAGATAGTCGCCGGGGCCGACCTCGGCGCCGATGCGGATGATGCCCCGGTCGTCGAGATCGCTCAGTACCTCTTCCGCCACGTTGGGAATGTCCCGGGTGATCTCCTCGGCGCCGAGCTTCGTATCGCGAGCCTCGATCTCGTATTCCTCGATGTGGATCGAGGTGAGCACGTCGTCTTCGACGAGGCGCTGCGAGATCACAATGGCATCCTCGTAGTTGTGGCCCTGCCACGGCATGAAGGCCACCAGCAGGTTCTTGCCGAGGGCCAGCTCTCCCTGATCGGTGCTGGGGCCGTCGGCGAGCACGTCGCCCTCGCGGACCTTGTCGCCCACCGCCACCACCGGCTTCTGGTTGATGCAGGTCCCCTGGTTGGAGCGGACGAACTTCTTGAGCGGATAGGTCTTGCGGCCCCCGGTGCCCGAGACGACGATCTCGTCCCCGGTGACGTTGGCGATCTCACCATCGGCTTCGGCAACGATCATGTCGCCTGAATCCTGGGCGGCCCGCGACTCCACTCCGGTCCCCACCAGCGGTGCTTCCGACCGCAGCAAGGGCACCGCCTGACGCTGCATGTTGGATCCCATCAACGCCCGGTTGGCATCGTCGTGCTCCAGGAAGGGGATGAGCGCCGTCGCCACCGAGACCACCTGCTTCGGGGAGACGTCCATGTAGTCGATCTCGATCGGCTCGACGTAGTCGACCTCTCCCCCGCTGCGGCGAACCAGGACGCGGTCGTTGAGGAAGTTGCCGTTCTCGTCGAGCAGGGCATTGGCCTGGGCGATGACGTGCCGCTCCTCCTCCGTGGCGGTGAGGTAGTCGACCCTCCCGGTGACCTTGCCGTCGGCCACCCGACGATAGGGGGTCTCGATAAACCCGAACCGATTGACCTGGGCGTAGGTGGCCAGCGAACCGATGAGGCCGATGTTGGGCCCCTCGGGGGTCTCGATCGGGCACATGCGTCCGTAGTGCGACGAGTGCACGTCGCGAACCTCGAAGCCGGCCCGCTCCCGGGACAACCCACCCGGACCCAGCGCCGACAGGCGGCGCCGGTGGGTGAGCCCGGCCAAGGGGTTCGGCTGGTCCATGAACTGGCTGAGCTGGGAAGTCCCGAAGAACTCCTTGATCGACGCCACGACCGGGCGGATGTTGATGAGGCTCTGGGGCGTGATCGCCTCGGGATCCTGTGTCGTCATCCGCTCTCGAACCACCCGCTCGAGCCGAGTGAGACCCACCCGGATCTGGTTCTGAATCAACTCTCCGACCGTGCGCACCCTGCGGTTGCCGAAGTGGTCGATGTCGTCGGTCCGGTATTCCGGATCACGCTCATGGAGCTTCACGAGATAGCGGATGGTGTCGAGGATGTCCTCCTTGGACAGCAGGCCCATCTCATCCCGCCGGTAGGCGTCGACGTCCTCGACGCTCACCGTGGGCCGCCCGAACTTCTGATTGAGCTTGTACCGGCCCACCCGGGTGAGGTCGTACCGCTTGGGGTTGTAGAAGAGCGTGTTGATCAGGCTGCGGGCCGATTCGACGGTGGTCAGCTCTCCGGGGCGCAGCTTGCGATACAGATCCAGCAACGCTTCGTCACGATCCTCGGTGGAATCCTTCTCGAGCGTCTCCTGGACGCTCGGGGCACCGTCGAGGAGGGCCAGGATCTCCTCGTCCGTCTGGGCGAAGTCGAGCGCCCGCAGGAACGTCGACACGTACTGGCGGCGCTTGCGGTCGACCCTCACCCCGACCGTGTCCTTCTTGTCGATGTCGAACTCCAGCCAGGCCCCCCGTCCGGGGATGACCTTGGCCGTGTAGATGTCGCGATCGGAGGTCTTGTCGACGCTCTGGTCGAAGTAGACACCCGGGGAGCGAACCAGCTGGCTCACCACCACCCGTTCGGTGCCGTTGATGATGAAGGTGCCGTTGGGCGTCATCATCGGGAAGTCCCCCAGGAAGACCTGCTGCTCCTTGATCTCCCCGGTCTGGCGGTTCATGAACCGGGCGGTGACGAACAGCGGTCGGGAGTAGTTGGAGTCCCTCTCCTTGGCCTCCTCGATCGCCATCGTCGGGTCTTCGAAGCGGTGATCGGTCAGCTCGAGCGCCAGCGTGCCGGTGAAGTCCTCGATCGGTGAGATCTCCTCGAAGATCTCCTTCAGGCCGCGCTCAAGGAACCACGAGAACGAATCGTGTTGGACGGATAGCAGGTCGGGTAGGGGAAGGACTTGGGGGATCTTTGCGAACGACAAGCGATCGGTGCGCGCACGAGCCAACGATCTTCTCCTCCATCGATGCGGCGGACGGTTTCTCGGGAATCTGCCTGGAGACGCCAGCAAGCCAGGATAGCGTAGAGCTACCCCGGCTCGGCGGTGCCGGCCATTTCAGCTTCGCTTCAATTGTGGCGTCAGCATACCCCTCCCGACCGGGGGGGTCAAGATCCTGGGCGGGGAAGGAGACGGCGATAGACCGCCTCGCACAACCGGGCGAACAGGGGGGGTCGCGGCGCCAGCCGCCAGGCATCGGCGGGCTCCATCATCCGGCCCATCCGCACCGCCCACAGGGCGGCCCCGGCCGCCACCGCAGCCACCATGCCGAGCGCGGCGAGACCCGCTCCCACGGCACCGGCGACGCCCTCGGTGAGGGCCCCGATCGTCACCATGACGCCCACCAACAGGATCGGTCCGATCATCGTCGTCAGGGTAACGAAAGAGGCGGGCACCGCAGTGCCCGCCTCTCGGACCGAGGAGGATTCGGTCTTACTTGAGATCGACGGTGGCCCCGGCCCCCTCGAGGATCTCCTTGGCCTTTTCGGCCTCCTCCTTGGACACGGCCTCCAGGACCGGCTTGGGTGCCTCGTCCACGAGTGCCTTGGCTTCCTTCAGCCCGAGGCTGGTGAGGGCGCGCACCTCCTTGATCACCTGGATCTTCTTGTCGCCGGCGGCGGTGAGGACGACATCGAACTCGTCCTTCTCCTCCTCGGCCGCGGCACCGGCGCCGGCGACCGGGGCGGCAGCCACCGCCATGGGGGCCGCGGCGGTCACGTCGAACTTCTCCTCGAATGCCTTCAGGAACTCGGAGAGCTCCAGCACGGTCATGCCCTCAAAGGTCTCGAGCAGCTCGTCGGTGTTGATCTTGGCCATGGTTCCTAAGCCTCCTCGGCCTCTTCAGCCTCGCCTTCCGGCTCGGCCTCGTCGTCACCGGCCTCGCCTTCCGGCTCGGCCGTCTCATCGTCTTCAGGTGCCTCGGCCGTCTCGGCGGCCGGGGCTGTCTCGGCGGATTCCTCCACCTCGGCTGCGGCTTCCTCTGCAGGAGCCTCCTCGACGGCGTCACCCGCTGCGGCCGGCTCGGGAGCCGGGTCCTCCGCGGAGAGCTTGTCGATCAGCTGCTGCAGCATGGTTGCCAGGTTCCGGGGCATCGCCACCATCAGGCCGGCCGCCTTCGCCATCGGCGCTTGCAGCATGCCGGCGATCTTGGCCAGCAGGACCTCACGGGGCTCGAGCTCGGCGAGCTCGGCCACGCGCTCGGGGGGCAACAGCTCTCCCGAGAACAGAGCACCTTTGAGCACCAACTGGGCGTGCTCCTTGGCGAAGTCGTTGAGCACCTTGGCGGTCACGGCGGCGTCGCCGGACGCAAAGGTCAGCCCGGTGGGCCCGATCAGCAACTCCACCAGATCGTCATGACCGAGCTCGCTCGCCGCACGGCGGGCCAGCGTCATCTTCACGACCTTGAACTCACTGTCGGCGGCCCGCAGTCCCCGGCGGAGCTCCTGCTGCTCCTTGACCGACAGCCCGGCGTACTCGGCAACAAAGACCGCGGGCGACTCCTCGAGCCGCTCTTTGATCTCGGCCACCGCCTGGACTTTCTCGGGACGTGGCATCCGTTTCTCCTCGTGTTTCCCGGGCCCATGAGAGAGGGCCCCCGATCCAAGACACGGGAGCCCCGATGAGGAGCGACCTGCGCCGGCGATCTCCTGATCCTTCGCCCCGTGCGGGGACCTGCGGTCTCGGGTCGGTTGGAATGTGCGGCCGTGAGCGTAGACCTCTCGCCGCCGGACGGCAAGATGGGGCCTAGCGGACGAGCTCCAACAGGTCGTCGAGGGAGTTGGTGTCCACCTTCACCCCCAGGCCCATCGTCGATGACAAGGTGAGCTTGCGGATGTAGCGGCCCTTGGTCGCCGCCGGCCTGGCTCGGGTGATCTCGTCGACGACCGCGGCCAGGTTCTGGCGGAGCGCCTCCTCCGTGAACGACACCTTGCCGAGCACCACATGCACGTTGCCGTAGCGGTCGTTGCGGTACTCGACCCGCCCGCCCTTGAACTCCGTCACGGCCTTGCCGACGTCGGTGGTGACCGTCCCCGACTTGGGGTTGGGCATGATCCCGCGCGGACCCAGCAGCCGGCCCAGCTTGCCGACCTCACTCATCATCGAGGGCATGGCGATCGTCACGTCCCAATCGAGCGACTGCGAGCCCGAGGCCACCGCCTCCGCCAATTCGGCTCCCCCCACCAGGTCGGCACCGGCCTCTTCCGCTTCACGCAGACCTTCGCCGTCGGCGAAGACGGCGACGCGGACGGTCTTGCCGGTGCCGTTCGGGAGCGTCACGGTCCCGCGCACCCCCTGATCGGCCTGGCGGGCATCGATCCCCAGCATGAAGGCGGCTTCGACGGTCTCGTCGAACTTCGCCGTTGCCAGCTCCTTGACGAGGCGCATCGCCTCATCGGGTTGATACGTGGCCGTCCGGTCGTACCGGCCGGCCGCATCGGTCCGCTTCTTGCTCATGTCTTCTCCTCGTGGTGCTCACGGCCCGCGGTGCGGGCCTCCCACATCAGCCCTCGACGGTCAGTCCCATCGACCGGGCGGTTCCTTCGACGATCTTCATCGCCGCATCGATGTCGTTGGCGTTGAGGTCGGCCATCTTCGTCTCGGCGATGTGACGGACCTGGTCGCGGGTGACCGACCCCACCTTGGTGGTGTGCGGCTCCGGCGAGCCCTTCTCGACGCGGGCGGCCTGGCGCAGCATCACCGCGGCCGGCGGCGTCTTGGTGATGAACGTGAACGACCGATCCTCGTAGATCGTGATCTCCACGGGAATGATCGTCCCCGCCTGGCTCTCGGTCGCCGAGTTGTAGGCCTTGACGAAATCCATGATGTTCACGCCGTGCTGACCCAGCGCCGGGCCCACCGGGGGGGCGGGGCTCGCCTGCCCGGCGGGGATTTGCAGCTTCAAGAGCGCGGCGACCTTCTTGCGACCCATTCCTGACCCCTGACTAGAACTTCTGAATCTGCTCGAAACTGAGCTCCACCGGCGTCTCCCGACCGAAGATGTCGACGAGGACCCGCACCTTGGATTGGTCCACGTTGATGTCCTCGATGACGCCGTTGAAGTCCGCAAACGGACCTTCGACCACCCGCACCGTCTCGCCGATCTCCCAATCGGGCTTGAAGCGGGGAGTCTTCTTCTCCTCGTCCTTGCGGACGCCGAGGATACGCTCCACCTCGCGTCGCGACAGCGGGGTCGGCTTGTTCCCGGAGCCAACGAACCCGGTCACGCCGGGGGTGTTGCGGGTCACCGACCACGAGTCGTCGTCGAGGTACATGCGGACCAGCAGATAGCCGGGGAACTGCTTCTTGGGAACCGTCACCTTGCGGCCGCCCTTGAACTCGACGACGTCCTCCATGTGGATCACGACGTCGAAGATCGACTCCTCCATGTGCATCGAGTGGATGCGGGTCTGGATGTTCGCCTTCACCTTGTTCTCGTAGCCGCTGTAGGAGTGGATCACGTACCACGAACCGGGGAGGTCGTAGGGGCTGGAGGGCCCCAGCGGCGCGCCCGCCTCGTCTGCTTCTTCTTCCTCGGCCACCTCATCGGGTGCCGCCTCCGCCTCAGGCTCCCCCCCGTCGGATGCCTCTTCCGCCGCAGGCTTCTCCTCGGCGACGGCGGCCGGTTCTCCGGGAACGGCCTCGGCCTGCTCCTCGACCGCAGCGGGTTGCTCCTCCTCCTCCTCCTCCTCGGCCGGTTCTTCCTTGGTGGCCGGGGCCACCAGCAGCTCGGCGAGCCCGGCGAAGGGCGAATCGGGGTCGGGTTCGGGGTCGGGTTCGACGGCGTCCTCGGCGGCCTCCGGCGGACTCTCCTCGGCGGCCGACTCGGTCGACGCCAGCGCATCGGCGAGGCCGGCGAGCGGTGAATCGGGATCGGCGGCCTGCTCGGCCCGCGAAGGAACACCCGGGTCTTCGGGCATCTCCGTGCGGGCTTCTTCGGCGAGGTCGCCGGGTCGATCGGTCACGAAATCCTCTCGATGAGGAAGAGCACACTCTGCTTGAACGCCACGTCCATGCCGAAGACGAAGAGAGTCACGAAGCCGCTCGTGATGAGCGTCACGGTGGTGAACATGGTCACTTCGCGCCGCGACGGCCACGCCACGCGCTTCAGTTCGGTGCGGACCTCGGACAGGAACTGGCGAAAGCCGACGCGCTCGCGCTTGGGACGGCGCGCCTGACCGCTGGCGCGACGATCGCGCTGGCGCTTCTCTTCCTTCTCTTGCAGCCTTCGCAGCTCTCTGTTCATGGTTCGTCCTTCCGATTGGCAGGGGCGGAGGGACTCGAACCCCCAACCGCTGGTTTTGGAGACCAGTGCTCTGCCAGTTGAGCTACGCCCCTCGGGAGAAACCCGCGCAGATTCTACGGGGCGAACGGCAGGATATTGTAACCAAGACGTCCCGACCGGCAATTCCGGCCGACTCCGCCTCCCCTACCCGGCCGCCCGCGACTTGCGACGCAGGATCCCGGTGACCACCGCCGCCACCGTGGCCGCCCCCACTCCGGCCGCGGCTGCGTAGCGGGCGGCCAGCCGGGCGACCAGAGGCCGCCGAGGGTCGATGGCGTCCTGGGTTCCGAGCCTGGTCACCACCGAACTGGCCAACTGCCGCGGCGCCGGAACGACCTCATCCTCCATGGCGGCCAACTCCCGATGCACCATGCGGGACCGGGCGTCCGCCGCCTGGCATCGCAGACACGCAGCCCGGTGAGCGCGGGCCTTGGGACTGAGCGGCGCAAGACGAGCCATGCGACACACCGTCGGGTTCATGGCGCCTCCAGCCGTTCCCGAAGCCGCTTCCGCGCCCGGTGCAGACGCACCTTGGCGGTGGTCTGGGTGATCCCCAACTCCCGGGCGACTTCGGCGTGGCTCCACCCATAGATGTCGCGCAGCACCAGCACCGAACGCAGCCCCGGGGAGAGCTCGGCGATCTCCTCGCGAAGTCGCGAACGCAGGTCGACCATCTCTCCGGCGTGTTCCGGGCTGAGGCCGGGATCCTCGAACCGGTCGTCGAGCGGGGAAGCCTCGTGACGCGCCGCTCGCTTCCGCAGCGTCCAGGCGGTGTTCACCGTGATTCGATGAAGCCACGTCCCGAAGGCCGCCTCCCCCCGGAAGCGGGGCATGGCCCGCCAGGCGCGGATGAGCGCTTCCTGGGCCACATCGGCGGCCAGGTCCGGTCCCACCAGGCGGATCGCCAGCGTGTGCACGGTGTCCTGATACCTCCAGACCAACTCGCCGAATGCTTCCCGGTCCCCGCCTCGGGCCCGGTCGACGAGGTCGCTCTCTTCCCGTTGGACCCGACGGCGCTTCACGCGGTTACCAGGGCCTTGGCGGTCACCAGGTCCGTGCGGTCACGCGAAAGGCGCAACCCGAGCCGGGCGCCGTCGTCGGTCACCTCATCGACGGTGCCGGAAACCCGGGCCTGGCTGGCGGGACGCAGCGGCCGGCGGAAACGCAGTTGCAGCGACCGGATGGGGTCCGGCCCCGGGTCGTGCCGGCACGCGGACTGGGTGATCCAGGCCGCCATCAACAGCCCGTGGACCACGATCCCCGGGAGACCGGCCGCGACCGCGGCGTCGTGATCCCAATGAATCGGGTTCCAGTCACCCGTTGCGCCGGCGTAGCGCACCAGGTCGGCCCGGCTCGCCGAACGGAGGACCTCCGGCACCGAACCGCCGGCAGCGGGAAGAGGCGCCGGCGCCGGTGGTTCGTCGATTGCTCGCGCGTCGTGGGCCGGTTCCGGCTCCTCCTCCGCCGAGCCGGCCGCCTCGTCGGAGAGGAGGAACGTGGCTTCTCCCTCCAACCACGGTTCGGTGTTGCCGGCGTCGAAACCGAACGTCACCAACGTGAGGGAGCGCCGGGTGCGCACTCCGGCGACCCTCCCGATCACTTCCAGGCGCTCTCCCACGGTGAGGGGCCGATGCCATCGGAACACTTGCTCCGAGTGAATCAGCGATCGAGTGTGGGAGGCGACTTCGGGATCGGCCAAGAACCGGGGCGCAACCGCGAACAGCGCCGCCGACGCAAAGGCCGGCGGCGCATGATCGGTCCATCGTTCGGGGTGATCGCCGGTTGCCGCCACGAAGCGGGCGACGCCGTCGACCCCGGCGTCGACGGGCGCCGGTCCGTAGGAGCGCCCCTCGATGTCGACCGGCAAGGCCCTTCAGCCCCCGGCCGTCACCGGGTCTCCCGATGCGAGGTGTGCTTGCGGCACCACCGGCAGTACTTCTTGAGTTCCAGCCGGTCGCGGGTATTGGTTCGGTTCTTCACCGTCACGTAGTTGCGTCGCTTGCACTCGTCGCAGGCGAGCGTGATGGGTGGGCGCTTGTCGGATGGCATGGTGATCCTCTATTTGATGATCTTGGTGACTCGGCCGGCCCCCACGGTGCGGCCACCCTCACGAATGGCGAACGTGCGGCCCTCATCCATCGCAATCGGGGAGATCAACTCCACCTTCACCTCGGTGTTGTCCCCCGGCATCACCATCTCGGTGCCACCCGGCAACTCGATCGACCCCGTCACATCCGTCGTCCGGAAATAGAACTGCGGCCGATACCCAGAAAAGAACGGGTTATGCCGACCACCCTCATCCCGAGTCAACACATACACCTGCGCCTCGAACTCGGTATGAGGCGTAATCGACCCAGGCAAACAAATCACCTGACCCCGCTCCACCTGATCCTTCCCAACCCCCCGCAACAACAACCCCACATTGTCACCCGCACGCGCCTCATCCAACAGCTTCCGGAACATCTCCACCCCGGTCACCGTCGTCTTCTGCGTATCACGGATCCCCACAATCTCGACCTCGGTCCCCACCTCCAAGATCCCCTGCTCCACCCGACCCGTCACCACCGTCCCCCGACCGGTAATCGAAAACACATCCTCCACCGGCATCTGGAACGGCTTTTCCGTATCCCGAGTCGGCTCCGGAATATACGTATCCACCGCAGCCATCAACTCCAAGATCCGCTCCGCCTCCCCCTCATCCCCCTCCAGAGCCTTCAACGCAGAACCACGAACCACCGGAATCTCATCACCCGGAAACTCGTACTCCGTCAACAGATCCCGAACCTCCAACTCCACCAAATCCAACAGCTCAGGATCATCCACCAAATCAACCTTGTTCAAATACACCACGATGTACGGCACACCCACCTGACGCGCCAACAACACATGCTCCCGCGTCTGCGGCATCGGACCATCATCAGCCCCCACCACCAAAATCGCCCCATCCACCTGCGCAGCACCCGTAATCATGTTCTTGATGTAATCCGCATGCCCCGGCATATCCACATGCGCGTAATGACGGTTATCCGTCTCATACTCCACATGCGCAATCGCAATCGTGATCCCCCGCTCCTTCTCCTCCGGAGCCTTATCAATCTCATCAAACGCCGTAAACGTCACATTCGGATTCGACTCAGCCAACACCCGAGTAATCGCCGCCGTCAACGTCGTCTTCCCATGATCAATATGACCCATCGTCCCCACATTCACATGAGGCTTCGTCCGCTCAAACTTCGCCTTACCCATGAGGT
>JBFELU010000062.1:0-15537 GCA_041551965.1 Acidimicrobiia bacterium | reverse complement strand
ATGGAGAAGCCCACGTAGCCGAGCGGGACCCCACCCATCCGTTCCCCGATCACATCGATCAGGGCCCGGCCGTCGGCCAGCCACCACCGAACGAGTTCCGGGTCGGCGGCGGTGACCTCGGGTATCGGCGCCGAGCCCGCCCGGTCGCCGTGGAGGGGCGCATCCGCGGCCACGACACTGAGACCCGTTCGGGCCCACAGCGCACCGGGACCTCTCACGTACTGGGCCTTGCGGCTGTTTCCCTTGCCGTGTCCGATGAGGATGACCGGCCCGGGCTCCGGAGCGAGGTAGGCATCCGCCAGGACCTCGTCACCTTGGGAACCGGCGAACCGCCACGTTTCGAAGGAGAAACCCCGCCCCGATTCCTCGGCGACGACGTCCACCGTCATGTCTCGAGTGTGCGAACCTCGTCGCGAGCGACCGTGCCCCCGAGCGAGGCCAGCCGGTTCCCCCAAGTGAGCCTGATCTCAGAGGGGAATCCGATCTCGGCGCCCTGCTCGATCGTGACACTCCCCGAGGGTTCCCCCTCGAAGGCAAACACCGCCGCCAGGGCCGCCGCGGCGCTGCCCGTGGCCGGATCCTCATCGACCCCGAGACCCGGAGCGAAGAACCGGGACCGAACCCGATCTCCCGATCGGGCGTAGAGGCACAGTGCCCGCCCGGCGGGACCCGACCTGAGCGTTTCGATGTCCGGGATGCTCTCGGCCACATCCTCGGGCGAGGCGGCTTCGACCATGAGATACGGGATCGGCATCCGCGCCCACCACGCCCGACCCGTGGCCGGGAGACCTGCGGCCTCGGCCGGAGTCGGATCCGTCGGCTCCACATCAGTCACCAGCGGCGCGTCGATCCACACGACTCCCTCCTCGATGCGGAAGGGGATCTCGCCCACGCCGCACCGCACCGCCGACACGGTCCCCGGACCCGCGACGCCGAGCACCCAGGCGGTACCCACGAGAGGGTGCCCGGCGAAGGGCAGCTCCGTCGCCGGAGTGAAGATCCGCACCGTCGGAATGCCCTGGGTGCGCCAATCGACGAACACGGTCTCCGAGAAACCGAGGTCGGCGGCGATGTCCTGCATCGCTTCATCGGGAAGACCGGTCATATCAGTGATCACCCCGAGGTGGTTTCCCCCTTCGGCCCCCTTGGTGAAGACCCTCAGCACGTAGCAATGGCGCATCCTCAGGACCCTAGGGCATCGCAGGACCGGTATCGTCTCGCAGACCATGGCCGACTGGTTCGATCTCGACAACCTTCTCGCCCAGCTGATTCTCGCCCTGGGGGCGTCGCTGCTGATCGGCAACCTCTACGCCATCGTCATGGACCGGCGGGGAGTGCGACCCCAGGGCTCGACCGGAGAGTTGCGCCGTTCTCGGGCCTGGTTCCTGGCAGGGGTGGGGTTGGTGATCGCCGTATGGGGCCTGGCAAGCTTGATGATCTGAGATCCCAGCGTTGAGTGGGCCCCCGGGTGCGGGTACCATCCACGTTCCGCGCGGGTGTAGTTCAGTGGTAGAACACGAGCTTCCCAAGCTTGTAACGGGGGTTCGATTCCCCTCACCCGCTCCAAGAGCCGACCACGAGGCCCACCCCACGGCCCGCAACCGGCGGACCGATTCCCCTCACCCGCTTGCGGCTTTGATCAGGCTGCCGAGTGGGTACTCGTCTCCTGCGGATCTGGGGTTGCTATCACCGGTCTCCGTATGGTCCGCCCGATCGCCGTGACCACGATCGCAAACCCGAGCAGGGTGACGACGAATGCTGCCAGGGCGCCGGTGAAGGCGGTGGCGATCAGGTTCCCCGTTGCAATCAACGAGCCGGCGACCCCGAGGACCAGCAACGGGATGAGCCGTTCCCGCAGCCCGAAGACCAACACGAGGATGGCGATCGCAAGAGCGACGGCAGGGCCGGCAATCTCGCTGATCGAGGCCAGTAGAAAGCCGCCGGAGTAGGCCGCAACCGCACCGATGCTCAAACCGAGCTGACGCGGTTCAAGCTTGCGGGTCGCAGCTCCACCGGCGAGGGCGAAGCCTGCACTCATGAGCACGAGACCGGCCACCCAGTCGGGCGAGTCGGTCATCTCCCCCAGACCACCCAGAGTGATGCCAAGCCCGATCGCAGCCGTGACGAGCTGGACGGGGCGGGCCAGATTCCGCCACAACGCGACGCTCACCGCGAAGACGGATGCCCCGACGACGATCGCCACGGCACCGTCATTGTCGGGATCGATCTCCTTCATGACGGCAAACGCCCCCATCGCCACACCACCCGTGCCGACCGCCCAAAGGAACGAGCCAAGACGCCGGGTTCCCTGTTGGCCGAACCGCACGAGCCAGGTCCCGGTGACAAAGCCCACCGCCACGACACCGAAGGCCAAGCCCAATTGCGCGATCAGTGAAAGATCGTCCCAGGACTTCCCAATGACGGCTGCCCCGCCCATAAGGGCGAGAACACTGCCAACGTACGACGCCACCTCGGTCGCCAGCGTCAACCGCTGCGGCGCCTCCCGAGCATCATGCTCAAACCCCTTGATCCCAAGAGCCTGGGCCGAGGAGATGAGGCCGGCTTCAACCCAAAGCCCGCTGTGGGTGTCGAGCCACTCATCGTCCCGGCGATTCAGCGTCAGCGATGCCATCGACGACTCCTTCGACGAGCCACCACACCACGATTCTCCCCCTCACCACGATCTATGTCAATAGCCATTGCGGCAATAAGCATTGACAATTTGTTCTGCACCCCCCAAGCTGGCTTCATGACCCCCGAGACCAGAAGAGCGGCAACCCGGCGCCTCATAGAGGTACTCCGCCAACTCGACGACATGGCCCAAGCCAACATCGATCGCTCCCAGCAGATCAAGGCCCGGATCCACCACCTCCTCACCCGCCTCGAAACCGGGGAGGGGCTCGCCGAGATCGTCGAAGCCGAAACGCCCCCTCGCATCCCCACACTCATCACCGCCAACATCGAAGCCCTGCATGATGTCGGCGCAACCCTCCGCAAGGCCGAGGCGGCCGCCCTCAGAGCCCACGGCTACACCATGGAGCAAATCGCCCAACTCTTCGGCGTCACCCGGCAACGCATCTCCATGCTTCTCAAGGACGAGACTCCGCGCCGCATGCGGTGATGGCCCCGAGACCACCCGGCATAGGTCGGTCATGCGTGGCGGTCCCGGTCTCACAGACAGGCCGGATAACCGAGATCCGAGAGACACCCCCAATGGGGCGCGGTGTCGCGACGCCTTCGGCTACGACCACGACCCGAAAGCGGCCGTTCCGGCCTCCTCCACCAGCGGGACCCCGACCCCACGGCGGCCGTCACCCCACCGAGGGGGCTGCCCGTCAGGAGTTCGGGGCGACGATCGGGACCCTCTCCATGGCATCGGCGACGGCCTCTTCGGGATAGTCGTAGTCGACGAGCTCTCCCGCGAGGAACGTCTCGTAAGACGCCAGATCGAAGTGTCCGTGACCGCAGACGGCGGTCAGGATGACCTTCTCCTCGCCCGTCTCCTTACACCGCAGCGCTTCCCGCACGGCTGCGGCAATCGCGTGGGAAGGCTCCGGGGCGGGCACGATGCCCTCCGTCCGAGCGAACTTGACCGCAGCTTCGAAGCATTCCGTCTGGTGAATGGCCTCGGCCTCGACCAGGCCCAACTCGTACAGGTGTGACACCAGGGGCGCCATTCCGTGGTACCGCAATCCACCGGCGTGGATCGGATCCGGGATGAAGTCGTGACCGAGCGTGTGCATCTTCACGAGGGGGGTCATCCCCATCGTGTCACCGAAGTCGTAGCGGTACTCGCCTTTTGTGAGCGATGGACACGCCGCCGGCTCGACACACCGGATGGTGGGGTCGATGTTGCCTGCCATCTTCTCCCTGAGGAAGGGGAAGGAAAGACCGCTGAAGTTCGAGCCTCCCCCGGTGCACCCGACGAGCACATCCGGCGTCTCTCCGATCTTGGCAAACTGCAGCAGGGCCTCCTCCCCGATGACGGTCTGATGCATCAGGACGTGATTGAGCACGGAGCCGAGGGAGTACTTCACGTCGGGATTCGGTGCGGCGGCTTCCACCGCCTCCGAGATGGCGATCCCGAGACTGCCCGGCGTATCGGGCTGCTCGGCCAGGATCTTCCGTCCGGCCTCGGTGACCTCCGACGGGCTCGGGTGCACCGTGGCCCCCCACACCTGCATCATCGTCTTGCGGTAAGGCTTGTGGTCGTAGGAGGTGCGCACCATCCAGACCTCGCACTCGAGTCCGAACTGGGAGCAGGCAAAGGCGAGGGCTGAGCCCCACTGCCCGGCACCGGTCTCGGTGGTCAGCTTCCTCACGCCCTCCTTGGCGCTGTAGTACGCCTGCGGCACCGCCGTGTTCGGCTTGTGGGACCCGGCCGGGCTCACGCCCTCGTACTTGTAGAAGATCTTCGCCGGGGTATCGAGCATCTTCTCGAGGTTCCGGGCTCGATAGAGGGGCGAAGGACGCCACAGCCGGTAGACATCCATGACCTCGCCGGGGATGTCGATGTACCGATCCTGGCTGACCTCCTGCATGATCAGTTCCATCGGGAAGAGGGGAGCGAGATCGTCCGGCCCCACCGGCTCGTGCGTGCCGGGGTGCAGCACCGGCGGCGGGGGTTCCGGCAGGTCGGGAATCACGTTGTACCACTGCGTCGGCATCTCCGACTCATCCAGAGTCACCTTGGTGTACTCGCCCATCGTGGCCTCCTCCCCTTCCCAAGGGTGTCCTGACGGCAGCGACATTACCCGCGACGCGGTGCCGGGGAACCGCCGCCGGGGGAACTCCCTCAGCCCGGACGGGCCTCTTTCGCCCGACGGGGCTCCAACTCGGCGGCGACCGTGACCCCAACCCGACCGGACTGCGCCGTCTCCGGTTGAGGTCGCCGGTCTTCCCTGCGATCGTGGGTGAGGTGACCGACCGGACCGTGCCGTGACGTTCGATATGGGTCTCGTCTTTGCGATTCTCGGGATCGCCGTCTTCTTCTTCGTCACCGGTTGGATCCGCGTCGACGTCGTGGCGCTCGGGGTCCTCGTGGCGCTCGCCGTGACCGATCTGATCACCCCGGAGCAGGCCCTCTCCGGCTTCAGCAACCCCGCCGTGATCACCGTCTGGGCGGTGTTCATCCTGAGCGGAGGCCTGGCCCACACTGGTGTCGCCGGGATGATCGGTCAACGGGTGCTTCTGTTGGCCGGCAACGGCCAGGTCCGGCTCATTGCCCTCATCATGCTCACCGCAGCCGGACTGTCGGCGTTCATGAACAACGTCGGGGTGGCAGCGCTCCTGCTCCCGGTTGTCATGGACATCTCCCGGCGCACCGGACACGCCCCCTCCAAGCTCCTGATTCCCCTGGCGTTCAGCTCATTGCTCGGTGGTCTCACCACACTGATCGGCACCCCTCCCAACCTGCTCGTCACGGATGCCCTCGCCGAGCGCGGCGGAGATCCGTTCACGATGTTCGATTTCACCCCCGTCGGTGTCTCGGTGGTGCTGGCGGGCATCGCATTCATGATCGTGATCGGCCGCCGCCTGCTCCCCGATCAGGATCCGAGACGTCAAACGGCCACCGTCGACCTCGAGGAGATCTACGAGTTGGGCGCCAACCTGTCCTTCATCTCACTTCCGCCGCGCTCCGCGCTCGAGGGCAAGACGCTGGCCGCCAGCCGCTTGCGCTCGGCGCTGGGGCTCGAGGTCGTGGCGATCTTCCGTCGGGGAGCGAGCATCCTGGCCCCCGGCCCGGCCACCACCCTCCACTCGGGCGACCGGCTGCTGGTCCAGGGAGGCCTCGAGCAACTCTCAGCACTCCAGGGCAAGGAGTACTTGACCCTGGCGGACGAGGACCTCCCCGTCGAGCGCCTCGTCTCCGCCGGGATCGAGATGGCGGAGATCCGATGTACTGAGGGATCGCCCTTCATCGGGCAGACACTGCGCGACCTGAACTTCCGCCGCGCATACGGCATCGTGGTGCTGGCGCTTCGCCGCACCGAAAACCTCATCCGCACGCGTCTCGAGACCATCCCTCTTCGAGCCGACGACGTCCTCCTCGTTCAGGGCACGAGCGAGAACCTTTCTCGTCTCGCCGCCGAGCCGACCGTCGTCGTCGAAGGCATAGAAACCGCCGACGCCTACGAGCTCGAACCCCGGCTCATGGCGGTTCGCGTGCCGGAGAACTCGGCCCTGGCCGGCAAGAGCCTCGTCGAAGCGCGGCTCGGGGAGGGGTTCGATCTCGGCATCATGGGCATCCTCCGTGACGGCGTCACCCGGTTGCTCCCCGAGCCCGACGAGCGCCTCCAGGAGGGCGACACCCTCCTGATCAAAGGGCGCCGCGAGAACCTGGCCAGCGTCGAGGGATTGCTGAGCCTCGAGATCAGGCGGGAAGAGGCCTTCGATTTCAACGCTCTCGAGTCAGACGAGGTCGGCCTCGCGGAGGTCGTCCTGTCACCCCGAACGACCCTGGCCGGTCGCACCCTCCGCGAGCTGCATTTCCGCGAGAAGTACGGCCTCACCGTGATGGCGATCTCCCGTGAGGGGCGGATCCTCCGGAACGGGCTCGGCGATCTCGAGTTGCGCTTCGGGGACGCCCTGCTCTTGCACGGCGACCGTCACCGGCTCCAAGTCCTCGGCCACGAGCCGGATTTCCTCGTGCTCACCCAGGCAACCCAGGATCCGGTGGACACCGTCCGTGCCCCGATCGCGGCGATCATCATGGCCGGCGTCGTCTCGGCCGTGGTCACCGGATGGCTTCCGATCCAGGTGGCGGCGGCCTCCGGAGCACTGCTCATGGTGCTGACCGGGTGCCTGACGATGGATGACGCCTATCGGGCCATCGAGTGGCGGGCGGTGTTCCTCATCGCCGGGATGCTGCCCATGGGCATCGCCCTGCAAGAAACGGGAGCAGCGCTCTGGCTCACCGACCGAGTCATCGATCTCATCGGGGAGGGTAGCCCACTCCTCATCGTCGCCGGCCTCTATGTGGTCACCGCTCTCGGGGCCCAGGTGATGCCCACGGCCGCCGTTGCGATTCTCATGGCTCCGATTGCGCTCAATACGGCGGCGGACCTGGGCCTCTCCCCGGAGGCGCTACTGATGACCGTGGCCCTGTCGGCCTCGGCGAGCTTCATGAGCCCGGTGGCCCACCCCGCCAACGTCCTGATCATGGGCCCCGGGGGGTATCGCTTCAGCGACTACACCAAGGTGGGACTCCCCCTCACTCTCGTGTGTCTGACCGTGGTGCTGCTCGTGCTCCCCGTCTTCTGGCCGCTGCAGCCCTAAGAGTCCTCCTCCAACAGAACGATGCAGAACTCGTTGCCGTCGGGGTCGGCGACGACCCGCCACGTGTACGGGCCCATCGTGTGCTCGGCCAACAGGTCGCCGCCGGATTCCCGGATGCGACTCGTCACCGCATCCAAGTCGCGGACGACGAAGTCGACGTGGACCCTGTTCTTCCCCTGCTTCGGCTCCGGCACGTTCTGGAAAGCGAGATTGACGCGCCCGCCTTTCTGTGATCTGAGTGCGACGTAATCGTCGCCGAACGGGACCGTCTCCACGCCCAGCAGTCCGGCCCACCACTCCGCCAGCCGGGCGGCGTCGTTGGTGTCGATCGTCACCGTGCCCGGCATGAGCTCGTAGGTGCTTCCCAACTCTTCGAATGCCATCTCGATCCTCCCGTCCCACCGAGGCTATCGCCCGGGCGGCATCACCTTCTTCCGGCCTACCATGCGCGTGCCGATGATCCTCTCCGACCGCTCCATCCGAACCGCCATCGAAGAGGGCCGCATCGTGATCGAGCCCTTCGACTCGGCGATGATCCAACCCTCGAGCATCGACCTGCGCATCGACCGCTACTTCCGGGTCTTCGAGAACCACCGCTACCCCCACATCGATCCCAAGCAGAGCCAACCCGATCTCACCACCGAGGTCGAGACCGGCATGGACTATCCGTTCATGCTGCACCCCGGAGAGTTCGTCCTCGGGTCGACGCTGGAGTTGGTCAGGCTGAGAAACGACATCGTCGCCCGCCTCGAAGGCAAATCGAGCCTGGGTCGGCTCGGCCTGCTCATCCACTCAACGGCCGGGTTCGTCGATCCCGGGTTCGAAGGGCATCTGACCCTCGAGCTCTCCAACGTGGCGACCCTCCCCATCGCCATCTACCCGGGCATGAAGATCGGCCAGCTCTCCTTCTACGAATTGAGCAGTCCCGCCGAGACGCCCTACGGCACGAGGGCCGCCGGATCCAAGTACCAGGGTCAGCGGGGACCGACCCCGAGCCGGATCCACGAGGATTTCGATGGGTGAGGCCCTGGCGACCTGGACCGGGGCTCCGCCGGGCCGGCTTCCGGTGACCGGTCGGGTCCGATCCGGATGGTGAAGGGCACCGCTCGTCACACGACGCGCCCGACTCACGACCGCGACGATGGGCCGGAGATACCCGCCAGCCGAAGCTCCTCGGCCCGGAAGCAGGCCACGGTCCCGTCCCCGATCGACCGGAGCGGCGGGCGCTCGGCCCGGCACCTCTCGACGACATGAACACAGCGATCGGCGAACGGGCACCCGGCCGGCACCCGGCGCAGATCGGGCGGTTCGCCGGGGATCGGCCGCAACCGGCCCCGCGCAAGGCCGGGAAACGATCCGAGCAGACCCTCGGTGTAGGGGTGACGGGGCTCGCGGTACAAAGAGGTCGTCGGGGCCTCCTCAACGATCATCCCCCCGTACAACACGGCGACCCGATCGGCCACCGATGCCACGACACCGAGGTTGTGGGTCACGAGCACGAGGCTCATACCCCGCTTCGTGCGCATGTCGTCGATGAGGGAGAGCACGGCCTGGGCCACCGTCACGTCGAGCCCGCTCAAAGGCTCGTCGGCGATGAGCAGCCGGGGCGCCGAGAGGAGGGCGGCGGCCAGCATCGCTCTCTGGGCCTCACCGCGACTCAACTCGTGTGAGAACGACCGGTACTTGAACCTCTTGGGCAACCGCACCTCGCCCAGAGAGTCGAGCACCCGGGCCCGTATCTCGTCGGCCGGCAAGGAGAGGTGTTCCTCGAGCACCTCCCCCGACTGGGTTCCGATCAGGTAGAGGGGATCCCAGGCCCCGATTGCATCCTGAAACAGGACGCCGATGCCCAGACCGACAAGCCGCCTCCTGGCGTCGTCCTCGAGTTCCTGCAGTTCCCGACCTTCGAATCGGGTCCGACCGGCGAGGACTCGCGCCCCGGGCGTGAGGAGATCGAGGGTGCCCATGGCGATGAGGCTCTTCCCCGAACCCGACTCGCCCACGAGCGCCAGCGACTCCCCCCGCGCGACAGTGAAGGCGGCGTCCTCGATCACCGTTTCGACGCCGTCGGGGCCGTCGAGGCCTATCGAAAGCCCTTCGACCTCGAACAAAGGGGCTCCGTTCACCCGGCGGCCGCCTCGACCCGCTCCAAGGCCCGGATGAGCCGCTCCCTCGCTTCGTTCGCGATGGACTGGAGCCGAGGATCGTCCGACAACTCGGCCATGATGCGCGGCTCCATCGCCGCCACCACGGTCCCCTCCCCGGTATCGACGACGATCACGTTGCACGGCAGCAGGAGCCCGATATCACCGTCCACCTCGAGGGCGCGGTTGGCCAGGACCGGGTTGCAGGCGCCCAGGATCTTGTAGGGATCGCGCTCGACCCCGATCTTGGTGCGCAGCGTCTCCGCGACGTCGATCTCGGTGAGCACGCCGAACCCCTCTTCGGCGAGCTCGGCCCGCACCAACGCCTCCGCCTCCTCAACGGGGGCACCCACCGTCACGCCGATCCCGTAGGTCATCTCTCTCACCGATCCTCCTCGTTCACCTCCTCGCAGCGTAACCCCGTCGCCATCGATCGAATTCGGCCTTGACGCCCGGGCTCGGGGGCGCGACGGTGCGTCCAGGAGGAGACATGCATCAGGATCTCACCATCGATCTCCGCATCGACGAGGACGAAACCAACACACTCGTCTTCGCCGAACTGAATCTGCGAGGAGACCACTTCGAGGCGACGGGACGGGCGAAACGGAACCCCTCCGATCGGCCGATGCCGATCGTGGGTGAGGAACTCGCCACCGCCCGTGCTCTCGGGGATCTGGCCTTGCAGGTCATGGAGTCCGCCCGACAGAAGATCGAGCAGTTCCTCGGCTGAGCCGCGCGTACGCTTCGGCCATGCATCTCGAGGTGATCACGCGCCGGCCGGAGACCGAGCCCCAGCCGACACCCCTGCTCTTCGTCCACGGGGCATGGCACGGCGCCTGGTGCTGGGACGAGCACTTTTTGCCCTTCTTCGCCGCCCACGGCTACGAGAGCCATGCCATCGACCTCCGCGGCCACGGAGCCAGCGGCAACCGCCGCTCGCTGCGATTCACCGGCATCGCCGACTACGTCGCCGACGTGGGTCGCGTCGTCGACACCCTCGACACGCATCCGGTCCTCGTCGGGCACTCGATGGGGGGCCTCGTCGTGCAGCGCTACCTCGAGAAGAGCTCGGCGCCCGCCGCCGTCCTCGTCGCCCCCGATCCCGTCGGTGGGGTGTGGCGAGCCACGCTCCGGGTCGCCCGCCGCCATCCTGTGGCGTTCGTCAAGGCCAACGCCACCATGCGGCTTTGGCCCATCGTCGCCGAACCCAAACGGGCCCGGGACATGTTCTTTGCTCCCGACATGTCCGAGACCGACGCCGACCGCTACTGGTCCCGCCTCCAGGACGAGTCGTACCGGGCCTATCTCGAGATGCTCTTCCGCCCGCCCCGTCCCCGCCGGGTAGACACCCCGGTCCTGGTGGTCGGGGCCGAATACGACCGCCTCTTCGGGCCCGGCGAGATGCGACGCACCGCCGACGCCTATGGGGCCACCGTGGTGATGATCCCCGGCGCCGGGCACGACCTCATGCTCGATCCCCGCTGGGAGCAGGTCGCCCGATCGATCCTCGATTGGCTCCACGATCGTGACCTCTGAGCCATGACCGGCGAACGAATCGTGATCACCCGCCAGCCCCCCGGCAGCGCCCCCGACCGGCTGCGCGACCACGGATCGGTGTGGGTGTGGGAGGAGAACCGGCCCCTCCCCCGGGAGATCCTGCTGGATCGCATCGTCGACGCAACCGCCCTCTACAGCATGCTGACCGACGTCGTCGACCGAACGCTCCTCGATGCCGCACCGCACCTGCGGGTCATCAGCCAGATGGCGGTCGGGACCGACAACATCGACCTGGCGCTCTGCACGGAGCGCCGGATCCCGGTCGGGCATACGCCGGACGTGCTCACCGAGACCACAGCCGACACCGCCTTCGCTCTCCTCCTGGCGGCGTCCCGGCGCATCGTCGAGGGCTCCGACTACGTGAAGGCCGGACGCTGGCAACAGTGGGAACCCGACCTCCTTCTGGGTCACGATGTCGGCGGATCGGTCCTCGGGATCATCGGCTTGGGCCGGATCGGGTCGGCGATCGCTCGGAGGGCGGCCGGGTTCGGCATGCGGGTGCTCTTCTCATCGCGAACCGAGGGATCGACGCCGCTCGCCGAATATCGGCCCCTCGGCGAGCTGCTGACGGAGAGCGATCACGTGGTCGTGGCGACCCCGCTCACCGACGCCACCCGCCACCTCATCGACGCCAAAGCCCTGCGATTGATGAAGCCGACGGCAACCCTGGTCAACGTGTCCCGCGGTGGAACGGTCGATCACGGTGCCCTACTCAGGGCACTCGACGAGGGCGAGATCGCCGCGGCCGGGCTCGACGTCACCGAACCCGAGCCGATCCCAGCCGATCATCCCCTGGTCGCTCATCCCCGCTGTGTGATTGTTCCCCATCTCGGTTCGTCGAGTCACCGAACCCGCGAGGCGATGGCCGATCTCGCCGCCGAGAATCTCGTGCTGGGTCTCCGGGGGAAACCGATGATCTCCTGCGCCAACCCCGGGTTCTCCTGACCGCCCGACGCGACCGCCCCCTCAAGATTCCCCGGAATCTGCCGATGACATCAGTACTCGGCGGAGTTCGCTTTGTCCCACTCCACCGGACATGGAGGGACCCCCTTCCTCCGACTCCTCCTGCGAGCGAGCCGGCCGAGCAGCGGCAGCCCCCTCTCCCACCGGAGGGGGCTGTCGCACTGATGGCTCTCAGATCGGTTCGACCGACGTGTAGTTGCGGAATCGAGTGAACTCGGCCGCAAACGTCATCGAGATCAGGCCGGTGGCCCCGGCGCGATGCTTGGCGATGTTGACCTCGGCGAGACCCCGCGACTCGGCCTTGTCGGGGTTGTAGTACTCGTCGCGGTAGATGAACAGGACGATGTCGGCGTCCTGCTCGATGGCCCCGGACTCCCGCAGGTCGCCGAGGCGAGGGCGCTTGTTCTCCCTCGCTTCCAGAGCCCGATTGAGCTGGGACACCGCGATCACCGGAAGGTGGAGCTCGCGGGCGAGGTTCTTGAGGGAACGACTGATGTCGGCGATCTCCTGCTGGCGGCTCTCCGAGCGGGCCATTCCCTGCATGAGCTGCAGGTAGTCGACCACCACCAGCCCCAGGCCCTGGCGACGCCTCATGCGGCGTGCCTTGGCCCGAATCGCCGTCACGGTGAGGTCGGAGGAATCGTCGACGTACAGCGGCATCTGATACAGGTGCGACGCTTCCCGAACCACCTTCTGCCACAGCTCGGGGCCCAATTGGCCGGTCCGCAGCCGATGGGAGTCGACGCTGGCCATCGACGACAACAGCCGGGTCACCACCTCTTCCCGGCTCATCTCCAGGGTGAACACCGCCACCGGGGTCCCCGCCGCGGCAGCGCTCTGCGCGATGTTGAGCGCGAGCGCACTCTTGCCCATGCTGGGACGGGCCGCGATCACCACCAGATTGGCGGGCTGCAACCCGGCCAGCTTGCGATCGAGATCCCGGAACCCGGTCGGCAGCCCGGTGATCTCCTCTCCGCGCGATCCGAGCTCCTCGATCCGCTCCAGCGTCGTCTGCAGCATCGGCCCGACGGCGACGAGGCCCTCACCGACCCGCCGTTCGGCGACCCGAAAGACCTCCGCCTCGGCCCGATCGAGAACCTCCTCGATGGGAACCTCCCCCTGCATCGCGAGGCTTCCCACCTCGGATCCCGCCCGCATCAGACGACGCCGGGCCGCCGTTTCCTCGATGATGTCGGCGTAGTAGCCGACGTTCGAGGTGGCGGGTACCGCATCGAGCAGCGTCGTCAGGTACTGGACGCCCCCGATCCGTTCCAATTGCTCTGAGCGACGGAGGGCCTCGGCGACGGTGATGGCGTCAATCGGCTGGTTGGCATCGAACAGACCTACGATCGCCTCGAAGACGACCTGGTGCACGGGCCGATAGAAATCCTCGGCCCGCAGCTTCTCGAGGACCTCATTGGCCGCGTCGGCAGAGAGCATGATCGCTCCGAGCACCGACTCCTCGGCCTCGACATTGTGTGGGGGGACCTGAGCCCCGGTTCTCGCCGAGCCCTCGAGTTGCGTGGTCATTTCATGCCGGAACGACGTCGAGGGTCAGCTGGAACGCAACGTCGGGATGGGGGCGAATCGTCACCTCGTGCAGCCCGATCTCCTTGATCGGAGACTCCAACTCGACGAAATCCCGATCGACTTCGATGCCGGTGTACTTGTGGATTGCCTCGGCGACGTCGCGGGCGCCGATCGAACCGAACAGCTTGCCTTCGTCGGCAGACCGGGCGGCAACCACGACGTGGGAACCGGCCAGCCCCTCGGCGAACTGCTCGGCCTCCTCGCGAGCCTTGCGCACCGCCTCGTCCCGGGCTCGGCGCAATGCCTCGGCGTTCTTGAGAGCCCCGGCCGACGCCTCGACCGCCAGGGATCGAGGGACCAGGTAGTTGCGAGCATGACCGTCGGCGACCTCGACCACATCACCCTTGTGGCCGAGCCCCGACACGTCCTGCATGAGGATGACCTTCATCGGTTGGAATAGGGGAGCAGAGCCAGCTCACGGGCGTTCTTGATGGCGCGCGCCACCTTGCGCTGATGTTGCACGCAGTTCCCGGTGACCCGCGAGGAGCGGATCTTGGCTCGATCGGACATGTACTTGCGGAGCAGGCCTACGTCCTTGTAGTCGACGTAGTCCATCTTCTGCGCGCAGAAGAAGCAGACCTTCTTCTTGAAGCGGCGGCCGCCTCGTTCCTCGCGGCGTCGCCGGCTCTTGGCTCTCCGTGGCATGCGTCCTCCTTAGAAGGGAGCCTCGTCGGGTCCGTAGTCGTCGCGAGGGACCACCGGCGCCGGAGGCACCTCATCGGGACCTCCGCCACCAAAGCGATCCTCCGATCGCGGCGACCGGGTGACCGTGGCCGTGGCCCACCGCAGGGACGGCCCGATCTCATCGATCGCCACCTCGACGATCGACCGCTTGTCCCCTTCCTGGGTCTCCCAGGTGCGCTGCTCGAGCCGCCCGGTGACGATCACCCGCATGCCCTTCTGCAGCGACTCGGCGGCGTTCTCGGCGGCGTCACGCCACAGCGTGCCGCCGAAGAACGACGTCTCCTCCTGCCACTCGCCCTGGCGCTGATAGCGCCGGTTCACGGCGAACCGGACCTTGGCCATCGCCACCCCCGATGGGGTGAATCGCAGCTCCGGGTCGTCGACCAGATTGCCGATCAGCGTCACAGTGTTCGATGCCATCGCATTCCTCGTCTCGTTCGTGTACTCACATTGTGAGCCGTGGGTGTGACGCGCCGGTTACTCGGGACGGATGAACTTGTGGCGCAACACGTTGTCGGACAGGCTCAAGGCCCGGTCTACGTCGGTCACGGCGTTCGCCTCGGCGGCGAAGGTGACCACGGCGTAGTAACCCTCGCTGAGATGCTGGATCTCGTAGGCCAGACGGCGTTTGCCCCAGAAGTCCGTTTCCCGCACATCGGCTCCGCGCTCTGCGAGCGCCCCCTCGATACGCGACACCTCGGACCGGACGTCGGTCTCGGCCATGTCCGGCCGAAAGATGGTCACCAGTTCATACGTGCGCACGGTGCGCTCCACCTCCTTCGGACATCCGCGTCGCAGCGGAAGGCCCCCATAGGGGCAGGTTGGGGAAGGCGGAGAGTGTACCGCGACTCCGGCGGGTCGCGGAAGTCGACGCTGCCGATCCGGTCGGTCATGGGAGCAGGGTCAGGCGTCCCGCATCGATGAACCGGCCCGGATCGGCCTCCAAGGCAAAACGAAAGGGAAGACTCGGGCGGTAGAGCTCACACGGGTCGGCCTCGCACGGCACCATCGAGATGACCTCGATGAGTTCCCCCGACGCCGTGAAGAACGCGATGTCGAGTGGGATCAGCGTGTCCTTCATCCAGAAGGCCGTGAACACGTCTTCTTCCCAAACGAACAGCATCCCGTCCACGACACCGAGGTCGGTGACCCCCATCAGGCCCTGCCTCCTTTCGGCGGGTTCGTCGGCGAACGCCACGATCCACTCCTGGTCCCCGACCATCACCGGCTGCAGGCCGAAGGCGGCCAACGGGTCGTCGGGAAGGGTCGGCGTCGTGGTGGTCGTGGTCGAGGTCGTCGTCGTGATCGACGGCGTCGTCGT
>JBFELU010000061.1:0-15594 GCA_041551965.1 Acidimicrobiia bacterium | reverse complement strand
GGGCGGGGGCGGCCATGGTGGCGGCCGTCGTCTCTCCCTATCGGTGGGCGCGGGTCACGTCCTTCCTCGACGCGAGCTCGGACCCGCTCGGCGGGAGCTATCAGGCGGTCCAGAGCCTGGTCGCGCTGGGAACCGGGGGATTGTTCGGAGTGGGCCTCGGAGCCAGCAGGGCTCGGTGGTCGTTCCTCCCCAACGCCCACACCGATTTCATCTTCTCGATCGTCGGGGAGGAGACGGGCCTGGTGGGCTCGTTGGCGGTGGTGGCACTGTTCGTGGCGCTGACGGTGGCCGGGACGGTGGTCGCCTATCACGCCGCGGATCGGTTCGGACGGCTGATGGCGATCGGGATCACGACCTGGCTGATCACCCAGGCGCTGGTGAACATCGGCGGGGTTACCGGGGTGCTGCCGATCACCGGCGTGCCGCTCCCCTTCGTCTCCTACGGTGGGAGCGCCCTGGTCGCCGAAATGGCCGCGGTGGGGATCCTGATCAGCGTCGCCCGCGAGCCGCGAGAGGTCGTGGTCGCGTGACGATCGTGCTCGCGGCCGCCGGCACCGGTGGCCATGTCTATCCGGCGTTGGCCGTTGCGGAAGCGCTGGTGGAACGGGGTGTGCCTCGGGGGGAGGTGGCGTTCTTCGGCGGAGAGCGCCTCGCCGCCGTGGCGGTCCCCGAAGCCGGGTATCCGTTCACCGGTTTCGAACTGCCCCGGCTGCGTCGGGCCTGGACGATCGAGAACCTGCAGATCCCTCGGGCCTTGCGGCGAACGACGCGAGCGATGGCGACGGCCCTCGATCGGCTCCAGGCCGGAGCGGTCCTCGGCATGAGCGGCTACGTGACGGTTCCCGCAGCGATGGCTGCCCGCCGTCGCGACCTCCCGTTCTTCCTCCAGGAGCAGAACGCCTCGCCCGGTCTTGCGAGCCGCTTCGCCGCGCGCAGGGCCGTGGCCACCTTCCTGGGCCTGCCCGGTTCGTCGGAGCGCCTCGCCCGATCCAGGGTGATGGGCAATCCGCTTCGCTCCTCGTTCCGGGAGTTCGACAGGGCGGCATTGCGCGCCGAGGCCCGGGCTCGGTATGGACTCGACGACGGCAGCCCCACGGTGGGGATCCTCGGCGGCAGCCTCGGGGCGCAGGTCCTGAATGAGGCGGCGCCGGCGATCGCCCGGGCCGTGGGGGACGGGGGCGGCGCCGTGGTCCATCTCACCGGCCCGGCCGCCGACATGACGTCGATGAGCGACGGCGGCCCGGTACGGTGGCGATGCCTCGCGTACGAGGATCGAATGGAGCTCTTCTATGCCGCAGCCGACCTGGTGGTGGCCCGGGCGGGAGCGATGACGGTGAGCGAGCTCGCCGCCACCTCCACGCCGGCCGTGCTCGTGCCCCTCGAGTCGGTCGGTCAGCAGGCGAATGCGGCGGCGCTGGCCGAAACCGGCGGTGCGGTCGTGGTCTTCCAGCGGGACCGCAGCGAGCTCCCCCGAGCGGTGGAAGACCTGCTCGGCGATCCGCAGCGCCTCCGCGAGATGGCGGCTTCCGCGCACGGTCTGCACCGGGGCGATGCCGCCGGAGAGATCGCCGATGCCGTGCTGGAGGTCTTCCGATGAAGGGGCTCGACGGCTTCCCCCGAGTCCACATCGTGGGGGTGGGAGGTGCCGGCATGAGCGGGCTCGCCAAGCTGCTGGTGCAGTCGGGTCACATCGTGAGCGGGTCCGACCTGAAGCCGAGCCGTTCGATGGCCGCCCTCCGTGCCCTCGGGGTGGACACGTGGGTCGGTCATCAGCCGGAGCGGGCCGCGCAGTGGGACCTCGTGGTGGCCTCCTCGGCGGTGCCGGGGCGCGATCCCGAACTCCTGGCGGCGGCCGAGATCGGCGCCGAGGTGTGGGAGCGGCCGGCGCTGCTGGCCGCGATGACGGCGGCCACCCCGGCCCTGGGAGTCACCGGCACCCACGGCAAGACGACGACCACCGCCATGACGGTCGCCGCGTTGCGGGCGCTGGGCCGAGATCCGTCCTTCATGGTCGGAGGTGTTCTCACCGATCTCAACACCAACGCTCATCGAGGCGAAGAGGGGTTGTTCGTGTTGGAGGCGGATGAGGCGTTTGGAACCTTCGTCGACCTGCGGTTGGGGGGACTCGTCGTCACCAGCATCGAGGCCGATCACCTCGATCACTACGTGACCGTGGAGCACCTGGAGGAGGCTTTCCGCGACGTCGCCCGACGGGTCGAGGGCCCCGTGGTGGCGTGTCTCGATGAGCCCGGCTCGCGGGCACTGGCCCGGGACGTGGTCGGGGTCGTGACCTACGGTTCGGATCCCGACGCAGACTGGGTGATCGGCGACGTTCGGCACGCCGTCGGCGCGGTGAGCTTCGATCTCATCCGCGGGAGGGAGCGATGGCGCGTGTCGGTGTCCCGGCAGGGCGAGCACAACGCCCGGAATGCGGCCGGCGTGCTCGCTCTCATCGGTGGGCTGGGTCTGGACGTGGCGGCTGCCGCCAGGGGTCTCGCTTCCTTTGGCGGTGTCAGGAGGCGCTTCGAGGTCAAGGCCCGGGTGGGGGGGATCACCGTGGTCGACGACTACGCCCACCACCCGACCGAGGTCGCCGCGACCATTGCCGCGGCAGCGCTCGGTGGGGCGGAGCGGATCGTGGCCGTCTTCCAACCCCACCGCTATTCGCGGACCCGAGAGCTCGCCGCCGCATTCGGTCCGGCACTGGCGACCGCAGATCGGGTCCTGGTCACCGACGTGTACGCCGCCGGCGAGGCTCCGGTACCCGGGGTGACGGGGAGATTGGTCGCCGATGCCGCCGCCGCAGCCGGAGCCGAAGTCGACTACGTGCCCCACCGGGCAGACATGGCCCGTTCGGTCGTGGCCGAAGCCCGCGCCGGTGACCTGGTGCTCCTCATGGGGGCCGGGGACATCACCTTGGTGGCCGACGAGGTGGCCGCCCTTCTCGGTTCGGACGGATGAACTCACTTTCCGCGCTGGTTGCCGAAGGTCTGGTGCGGGAGCACGTTGATCTCGCGCCGTTCACCACGTACAAGTTCGGGGGCCCCGCCCGATACCTGGCCGAACCCGGCGACGAGGAGGAGCTCCGTGCCCTTGCCGAGGGGTGGGACGGTCCGGTGTTCGTGTTGGGCCGAGGCAGCAACGTTGTCGTCTCGGAGCGGGGCTTCGACGGGCTCGTCTTGATCCCATCGATGAACCACCTCGAGCTGCGCCCCGAGGGGTTGGTGACCGCCGGGGCCGGGGTCCCTCAGCCGGTGGTGGCTCGGCGAGCCGCCGCCGCCGGGTTGGGCGGCTTGGAGTTCATGGCGGGCATCCCCGGTTCCGTCGGCGGCGCGGTCGCCATGAACGCCGGGTGCCACGGCACCGAGACCAGGGACGTGTTGGTGAAGGCCCGGGTCTTCGACCTGGCGCAGGCGCAGGTTTTCGACCGGACCCCCGAGGATCTGGAGATGCGGTACCGGCACAGCAACATCGGGCCGGGCCAGGTGGTGATCGAGGCCAGCCTCCACGCCCGGCCGAAACCACCCGGCGACGCCGAGAGACGGATACGCGAGATCACCCGCTGGCGTCGGGATCACCAACCGGGCGGCACTTTCAACGCCGGCAGCGTGTTCAAGAACCCGGAGGGCGACGCCGCCGGGCGGATCATCGAGCAAGTGGGGCTCAAGGGTTTCCGCATCGGGGGGGCCTTCGTGTCGGAGCGCCACGCCAACTTCTTCGTGGCCGAAGAGGGAGCCACGCCCCGAGACGTCTACGAGCTGGTCGCCGAGGTCGCCCGGCGGGTGCACGACGCCACCGGGATCGTGCTGGAGCCGGAGATCCGGTTCGTGGGGGCTTTCGCATGATGACCGGGGGCGGCCTCGTCGAGGGACCGGCGCGGCGTCGGTGGGGACCGTGGGTGGCCGTCGGCCTCCTCTTGCTGCTGCTCGTGGTGGGAGTGGTGCTCCATTCGCCGTGGTTGTCGGTCCATGAGATCGAGATCGTGGGCGCCGATCGGGTCGATGCCACCGGGCGTCTCGAGGGGGCCGGCATCGGGCCGGGGGCGATCATGATCTGGCTGGACACCACCGCCGTGGAGGAAGCGATCCTGGCCGACCCGTGGGTCGTCGGGGTGGCAGTGGAGCGGGTGTTTCCGAACAGGCTGGTCGTGGAGGTCGACGAGCGGCGCCCCATCGCGTGGGTGGAAGGTCTCGTGACCTGGATGCTGGTCGGGGACGACGGCGCGGTGGTCGAGGTGGCCTCACAGCCGGGGGACGGGATCCTGACCGTGGCAGTCCCCTTCTCCGACGTTCCTGCCGGCGCTCATCCCGACGACCCCGTCTGGGACGAATTCGTGGCGCTGGGGTCGGTCTTGGAGCCGCAGCTCGCCGGGCAGAGCCGATTGGTTCGACAGCTCTCGGAGTTCTGGCTGGAGATCCCGGGCCACCGGGTGCGCCTCGGTCACCCGATCGACCTGGGGGAGAAAGGGCTCGTGCTCCAGAGCTTGCTGGCGAACGGCATCGAGACCGGATCCGTCGTGGACCTGGTGGCGCCGCGGCGCCCGGCGGTCACGCCGCCACCTCCAGCATTGATCGAGGGTGACGTCACCGGTTCCGTCCCCCGAGGCTGAGGATGTACCAGAGGTTGAGGCTTCCGGGGGCTGACGGGAGCGACCTGCCGTTAGACTCTGGATCCAGGCTCCCTCGAGCCTGGTCAGCGATGCCTGGGGACAGCCGTGACCAGTGAACCCTATACCCCACAGTCCTACCTGGCCGTCATCAAGGTGATCGGCGTTGGTGGCGGAGGGGTGAATGCCATCAACCGAATGATCGAGGCCGGGCTGCGCGGCGTGGAGTTCGTGGCCATCAACACCGACGCCCAGGCGCTGCTGATGTCCGATGCGGACCTCAAACTCGACATCGGTCGCGATCTCACCCGTGGCCTGGGAGCGGGCGCCGATCCCGAGATCGGGCGTTCCGCCGCCGAGTCGCACCGGGACGAGATCGAAGATGCCCTCCGCGGGGCCGACATGGTGTTCATCACGGCCGGGGAGGGGGGCGGAACCGGGACCGGCGGGGCCCCGATCGTGGCCGAGGTCGCCCGCAGCGTGGGGGCCCTGACCGTGGCGGTGGTGACCCGTCCCTTCGGGTTCGAGGGACACCGTCGCTCGGTCCAGGCGGAGCAGGGCATCCAGGCGCTTCGGGAACAGGTGGATACCCTGATCGTGATCCCCAACGAGCGGCTCCTGGAGCTGGCCGATCCCAACGTCTCGATGCTGGAGGCGTTCCGGATGGCCGACGAGATCCTGCTCCACGGGGTGGGAGGGATCACCGACCTCATCACTACCCCGGGCCTCATCAACGTCGATTTCGCCGATGTGAAGTCGGTGATGGAGGGTGCCGGAACGGCGGTGATGGGAATCGGCCGCGCCGCCGGCGAGAACCGGGCGCAGCAAGCGGCCGAGAAGGCGATCGCCAGTCCCATGTTGGAGGTTTCGATGGAGGGCGCAGATGGGGTGTTGCTCTCGATCGCCGGCCCCTCGGGGATGACCCTCCACGAGGTGAATGCCGCCGCCATCGCGGTTGCCGAGTATTGCGAGCCGGACGCCAATGTGATCTTCGGGGCCTTCATCGACGACTCCATGGGGGACGAGATGCGGGTGACGGTGATCGCAGCCGGATTCCACAAGGGCCGCGGGCGGCCGACGCTGCAGGCGCCGACCGCCGGTCGTACCGAACTGGAACCCACCGACGAGGCGGCCGACACCTCCGCCGACATCGACGAGGGCGAGATCGGCGACGTCGAGATCCCCGACTTCCTCAAGGGATGATCCGGCCTTTCGAGGGCGCCGCTTTCGGCGCGGCGGTCGACGGCGACGGCCGGCGTTCTTCGGAGGCCCGGGCGGCGATCTCGGCGGAACTCGGCATCCCGGAGCAGTGGGCCTACCTCCGCCAAGTCCACGGTGGGGCGGTGTTGTCGGCCTCCGGACCCGGCCTGCAGGGCGAGGCGGACGCGCTGGTCACCACGATCCCGATGCTCCCGATGGCGGTGGCCGTCGCCGATTGCCTACCCGTCGTGTTGCGCGGGCGGGGAGCAGCCGGGATCGCTCACGCCGGCTGGCGGGGAGCGGCCGCCGGGGTGATCGCCAATGTGGTGGAGGCGATGATTGCGGTCGGTGCACCCCCACAGCAGGCAGCGATCGGCCCCGGGATCGGCCCCTGCTGCTTCGAGGTGGGCCCGGAGGTGGCAGGAAGGTTCGACGGGTTTGGCGCCTCCACCGGGTGGGGAACGGCGTCGGTGGATCTGATCGCCGCCGTCAGAGCCCAGTTGGACGGCATCCCGACGGTGGTGACCGGGGAGTGCACCTACTGTGGGGTGGGCTACCACTCGTACCGACGAGATCGGACGAAGGAACGGCAGGTGGCGGTGGCATGGGTTCCATCCGGTTGACCGAGATCCGGGAACGGATTGCCGCAGCGGCCGATCGGGCCGGTCGCGAGGCCGACGAGGTTCGCCTGGTGGTGGTCACCAAATCGGCGACCCCCGAGCAGCTGAGCGAGGCCTACCTGGAGGGCCACCGCGATTTCGGCGAGAACCGCGCCGCCGAACTGGTGGCCGCCTCGGCCGGGGTGCCCGACGATGCTCGCTGGCACTTCATCGGCCGCCTCCAGGGCAACAAGGTTCCCCGGATTCGAGGGATCACCAGCCTGTTGCACTCCCTCGATCGACCGGCGCTGATCCGCTATTGGCTGAAGGGCCCGGGGAGCCCGCCACCGGTCTTGGTGCAGGTCAACGTGGGAGGCGAACCGCAGAAGGGCGGAGTTGCCCCGGAAGAAGCTCCGGCCCTGGTCGCCGAGGCCGTGGCGCTCGGCCTCGATGTGCGGGGTCTGATGGCGATCCCGCCGCAGGGAGAGCGCCCGGAGGATTCCCGCCCCTGGTTCCGAGCGCTGACGGGGATCGCCGACGCCATGCGCGGTGAGTTCCCCGGACTCACCGAGCTGTCGATGGGGATGACCGACGATTTCGAGGTCGCCGTCGCCGAAGGTGCCACCATCTTGCGGGTGGGACGGGCTATCTTTGGGCCGTTCGAAGATGGGTCGTGAGCGCTGATGGCAAGCCTGTGGCAGAAGACGCTGTTCTACTTGGGTCTCGTCGATGAGGATGCGCCGGCCGGTGAGCAACCGATGGTTCGCGAGCCGGGTCCGGAGTTCGAGACGCGGCGGGTGATCGATCCCAGGCGTCAGGAACAGCGTCAGGAACAGCGTCAGGAACACCGGACCGGGGGGTCCGGCGTGGCCGGCCGACGCGTGGAACCGCCGCTGACGGCGAGGCGGCGGTCCTCATCGGACAGCGCCCTGGCGGAAGCCGGGGTCATCGTGAGGGGGGGAGAGGAAACGCCATCGGTGCGAACTCTCACCAACGATGATCTCGAGACCGAGATCATCGAGGCCCGGTCCTACTCGGATGCCCAGATGCTCGCCGACCATATCCGCGCCAACATCCCCGTCGTCTTGGATCTCCGCAAGGTGGAGCCGGCGATGGTGAGACGCCTGGTCGACTTCGCCAGCGGGCTCACCTATGCGCTCGGAGGGTCGATGCGCAAGGTGGGTCAAGGCGTGATCCTGGTGCTCCCGGCGAACGTGAACATCACGCGGGACGAGCGGCGGCGGTTGGCGAGCCTCGGCTACTACCAGTCCCCCGAAGGCTGAACGGCGGACGTCGTGAGCGAGATCATCTGCCGCATCCTGCAGGTCTATTCGCTCGTGGTGATCGCCCGGATCATCCTCGAGTACATCCCGGTCACCGCCGACCATCCGGTGGCGAGGGTGCGCCGGGTCTTCCGGGCCGTCACCGACCCGCTGCTGCAGCCGCTGCGTTCGATCATCCCGCCGGTGAGGATGGGTGGGGTGGGCATCGATCTCTCGCCCCTCGTCCTGCTCATAGCGTTGAGCCTGCTGGCCGGCGCGATCTGCTGAGAGATCAGGGTTCGATTTCGAGCAACGTCTCCACGACGGCCGCCAGGCGGCCCATCTCGGCGTAGCCCGCCTCGAATCCGGCATGCGATCCATGGGCCAGCGGGCATTCGAAGAACACGGCCTCGGCGAACTCCAGGTAGTCGAGCGCGGCTCTTTCCACGTCGTCGTCCGGTGCCAGTTCGGCCTCGACGGCCGCACTGCGGAGCGCACCGACCGTCTCGCTGCAAAGCGCCGCTCGGGTGTCGTCATCGGCGGCCAGGAGTGTGTCGATCGACGGCACGGCGGAGACCACGGCTCGCCAGTCCTCGGCCCATCCGACGGGTGAGGGTGCGTCGGAGCAAGACGTCGAGAAGACCGCTGCGATCGCCAGGCCGGCCACCAACCGCATTCCCATCTTGTGGGGCCGGTCGTCGACGGTCGTCACGGTGCCACCTCGCGATTCATCGGCGCCACGCTTCGCGGCTGCACAGCATCACGATAGGGAGAATCTCGAGCCTGCCGACGATCATCAGCGCAGCGAGCAGCCATTTCCCCACCGCCGGGACGACGAGGTAGGTCTCCGTCGGTCCCACCAACTCCAACCCGGGGCCGATGTTCCCGAGCGAGGAAGCCACGGCGGACACGATCGTCGGAACGCTGGCTTCGGTCGAGCCGAACGAGGAGACGAGCGCGAGGCCGATCGTCCCGGCTGCGAACACGAAGAGGTAGAGCAGGAAGAAGGTTCGTACCGATTCGACGACCGGGGCCGGTACCCGGGTGCCCCCGAACCTGGCGACGGCGACGGAACGCCTGTGCAGCAACCTCTTGACGTGGGCGCGCATCGTACCCGCCAGCACGGAGAGCCGGAATACCTTGATCGATCCCGACGTCGAACCGGCCATGGCGCCGACGAACATCAACCCCACGATGAAGATCTGGAGCGGTGCCGCCCAGAGCCCGAAATCGGCCGTGGCGAACCCGGTCGTGGTCAGGATCGACGATGCCGTGAAGACGGCATCGCGAACGACATCGTGGATTCCGGCTCCCCAGTTCCCCACCACGAACACCATCGATGCCGCGGCCACAACGAGGAGGTAGAGGCGGAACTCGGCGCTTCTGGCGTACTGAAGGGGGCGGCGAAGCGCCCGGAAGTGGAGAGCGAAGGAGGTTCCCCCGATGAGCATGAAGACGATGACGACCCATTGGGCGTATGCCGAGAAGGCAGCGAGGGAGCGGGCCTCCGTGCTGAACCCACCCCCGGAGAGGGTGGTGAACGAGTGGACGAGCGCCTCGAAGAGGGTCATGTCGCCGGCCCACAGCATCAGCGTCTGGAGCGCGGTGAAGCCGGCGAAGAGAAGCCACAACCGGCGGGCCGTGCGTTGGAACCTCGGTGTGAGCCTTTCGGCTCGGGGGCCCGGCGCCTCGGCCTCGGTGAGCCGCAAGGCGCCGAGGCCCAGGAGAGGGAGGACCGCGACGGCGAGAACCACGACCCCCATGCCTCCGAGCCACTGGGTGAGCGCCCGCCAGAACAGGACTCCCTTGCCGAGCGACGACGGATCGGCAACGACCGATGCTCCTGTGGCGGTGAAGCCCGAGGCGGACTCGAAGAAGGCATTCGTCGGCGAGCCGATGGCTCCCGTGGCGAGGTAGGGGAGCGCGCCGAACAGGGTGATCGCCACCCAGACGGCCCCCACAGTCGCAAACGCTTCCCTCGTGGAAAGTTGCCGCGGCGGACCCGAGACGCGCCGCATGGCCCCGCCGACGGCAAAGGTGACGGAGGCAGAGACGAGAAGCGGCAAGACGTCGGACCACTCCCGAACGAGGGCCGCGACGACCGCCGGGCTGGTCATCACGATCCCAACGACGGAGAGGGCTCCGCCGGCGACGTGGCCGATGGCACGCTTCGACATCAGGTACCGGCCGTCACATCCCGGAGCCTCCGGCATCGGGAGAACCGGTGGTGCTCGGAAGGCCGTGCGGGAACAGCCTCGCTTCGTGAATTCGCGTCATGAGGGATCGCATCCGACTCGAAGGCCGGACGTGGGCGGGCGGGTTGGCGTTGAGACGCAGCAATTCGCGCTTGTTGGGTGCGCCCGCCACGACGTCGGCTTCCCAGAGCCCTTCGACGGTGGTCTTGCGGACCAGGCCGGTTATCCAGAGGCGAGTGGGTTCGGCCGATCCTCGATCCGACCGACGTGGGTCGATGAGGATCTGGTACTCCCATCGGTCGGCGCCGAGCGTGCGACGGACATCGCAGCAGAACAGCCTTCCCGTGGAACCGACGATCCGGTTGGCCTGGAGTCGGCCGTCGATCTCCTCGAGGACCGCGCACATGGCGCCTCGGGGGAAGAGATCATCGAGTCTGTCTTGAAAAGCGCAGCGTTCCCGATACGCGACGGTGCGCGGCATCGTTGACCCCACCAACCGGGCAACCGCTCACGGCGTCATCACGATCGCAAGGAGTCCCGCGGTACGCCGCCGTGCCATCCCACGCGACACCGGAGCTCTGGAGGTGAGCGGAAGAGGCGGGTGGTGGGGGGCAACGCATCGTGATGATCATGGTGATCACCCTCGATCACAGAAGCCATCAGCCCAAGCCGGGCGGTTGTAGGCGGGCCCCATCGCCTCTGATCGGATGATACCGCGGCGGTGAAGGTGTCTACTCGACCCGATTATCGCTCTGGGTCGTCCCCCCTGCGGATGTCGAGCGCCAGTCTCTCGCCGAGGACGTCGACCGCGTCGACGGCATCGGGATCCCGAGTCATCGTCACGGCCAGGACCTCGGCGGCGATCCAGTCGCGATGCTCCTCGATGGCGGCTGCGACGTCGGCGGCGTCGGTGTCCCACCGCAGGGTGATCCGATCGGAGACGTCGAGATCGGCATCGCGGCGGGCGGCCTGGACCACCTTGACCACCTCCCGGGCCAGGCCCTCACGCTCGAGCTCGGGCGTCAGCGTGGTGTCGAGCGCCACCGCCAGGTCCTCATCGGCGGTGACCACGACGCCGGCCCGGGGCCGACGGCTGACCACCACGTCGGCCAGCCCCACGTTGTGGCCGGCGGCGTCTCGGGTCTCACCAGCGATCAGCGCCGCCACGGTGTCTTCGTCGAAGGCCTCGATGGCGGCGGCCACGTCGCGAATGGCGCTCCCGAGCCGGGGTCCGAGCACCCGGTAATCGGGCTTGGCGCTGAGGTGGGCGTGGGCCTGCTCGTCCTCGCTGGTGGCGACCGATTTGACATTCAACTCCTCGCCGATCAGGTCCGCGTGGCCTTCGATCGCTCCTCGGACGGTCGGGTCGTGGCTCACCACGGTGATGCCGCGCAGGGGCTGGCGGATTCGGATCGACGTCGAGACCCGCAGCGCCCGTCCGAGCGAGACCACCTTGCGCACCACGGCCATGTCGGCTTCGAGTTGCGGGTCGATGAGCCCGAGATCGGCTTCGGGGTAATCGGTGTGGTGGACGCTGGCCGGACCGTCACCTTCCCGTTGCCCCACCACCAAGCCCTGATACATGACCTCGGTGATGAACGGCAGCACCGGCGCCATGAGCTGGCTGAAGGTGACGAGGACCTCGTAGAGGGTGGCGAACGCCGCCAGGGTGTCTCGCTGGGTGGCGGCGCCTCCCTGGTCGCGCTGCCTCCAGAACCGCCGCCGGGAACGGCGGATGTACCAGTTGGTGAGGTCGTCCACGAAGTCGATGAGAGGCGGGATCACCGCGTAGAGGTAGTAGCCCTCCATCTCGTCGTTCACCTGCTTGATGAGGGTCTGCAGGACGGACAGGATCCACCGATCGATCTCGGCTCGATCGGCGGCCGACGGGGCTTCGACGAGGTCGTCGGCCGTCAAGCCGTCTGCAGCGGCGTACGTGGTGAAGAACGAGTAGGCGTTCCAGAACGGCAGCAGGACGGTGCGGATCACCTCGCGCACGCCGGCCTCTGAGAAGCGCAGCGGCTCGGCACGGACCACCGGCGAGTTGATCAGATAGGCCCGCACCGCATCCGCACCGGTCGATTGGATGAGTTCGAAGGGATCGGGGTAGTTCTTCAAGCTCTTCGACATCTTGCGGCCGTCCTCGGCGAGGATCATCCCGTTCACCACGCAGTTGCGGAACGGCACGGTGTCGAAGATCGCGGCGGCGTGGACGACCAAGGTGTAGAACCAGCCCCGCGTCTGGTCGAGCCCCTCGGCGATGTAGTCGGCGGGGAACTTGCGATGGAAGGTGTCGGCGTTCTCGAAGGGGTAATGGTGCTGGGCGTAGGGCATCGTGCCCGACTCGAACCACACGTCGAGGACCTCCGGCACGCGGCGCATCGTGGCACCGCAGTCGGAGCATGGGAAGGTCACCGGGTCGACGTAGTGCTTGTGAAGGTCGTCGAGGCGGACGCCCGACCGTTCCTCCAACTCATCGATCGATCCGAGGCACTCCTGGGCCCCACACTCCTCGCACTCCCACACCGGGATGCACGACCCCCAGAACCGATTCCGGCTGATCGCCCAATCCCTGGCTTGCTCCAACCAGTTGCCGAATCGGCGCGAACCGACGTGATCGGGCACCCAGTGGATCGTCTCGTTGAGGGCCGCCATGCGGTCGCGAAACTCCTCCACCTTCACGAACCAGGTCGGTATCGCCTTGTAGATGAGGGGGGTGTCGGTGCGCCAGCAGAAGGGGTAGGAGTGTACGAGGCGGCCGGACTGGACCAATGCATCGCGTTGCCGCATGAGATCGAGAAGGGGGCCGTCGGCGTCCTTGACGTTCATGCCCGCCACGTCGGGGACCTGATCGGTGAACCGACCTTCGGGATCGACCGGGTCGACGAGCACGTCGAGGCCGGCGTCCTGGAAGGCGAGGAAGTCCGCCTCGCCGTAGGCCGGGGCCATGTGGACCAGCCCGGTTCCCTCCTCGGTGGTGGTCTCCTCGCTGGGGATCACCACGAAGGCCCCGTCGGCGGCGAGATCGGCGAAGTAGTCGAAGACCGGCCGGTAGCGGGCACCGATCATCTCCGAACCACGCCCCTCGGCCGTCGGGGCCGGCGCATGCTCACCCCAGTAGGCCTCCACCCGGTCGGCGGCGATCCAGTAGCGGCCCTCCAGCCCGCCGGGTGCGGCTTGGATCCGCACGTAGTCGATGTCGGTGCCGACGGCGACCCCGAGGTTCGAGGGCATCGTCCAGGGCGTCGTGGTCCAGACCAGGAGATAGTCGCCGGCCTCCACCGGACCGGCCCCCTCGGTCACCTCGAGCCTGACGGTCAGCGACGGGTCCTCGACGTCCCGGTAGGCACCGAGGTTCACCTCGAAGTTCGACAGCGGGGTGGCCGCACCGAAGGAGTAGGGAAGGACCTTGAAGTCCCGATACACATAGCCCTTGTCCCACAACTGCTTGAAGACCCACCAGACCGACTCCATGAACGGGAGATCCATGGTCGAGTAGTCGTTCTCGAAGTCGACCCAGCGACCGATGCGACGGGTGATGGCCTGCCACACCTCGGTGTTCGCCATCACGCGCTCGCGAGCGGCCTCGTTGAAGCGGGCGACGCCGTACTCCTCGATCTCGGCAGGACCCGAGAGCCCGAGTTGCTGCTGCACCTCCAATTCGATGGGAAGCCCGTGGGTGTCCCAGCCGAATCGGCGCTCGACCCGGTGCCCCCGCATGGTCCAGTAGCGGGGGACGATGTCCTTGAGAACCCCGGCGAGCAGGTTGCCGTAGTGGGGGCTTCCGGTCGGGAAGGGAGGGCCGTCGTAGAAGGTGAACTCGCTCTCGGGAGAGCGCATCTCGACCGAGACCTCGAAGGCTCGAATCTCGTCCCACAGCGTCAAGACGTCGCTTTCGAGCGCGGGGAAATCCACGGTGGAGGGGACCCGGGCGAAGGGCTTGCGGTCTGGCATCTCTCTCGTCCTCGTCGGCCGTCGCTGCCGCCGGGACGGCGTGGGCCCGCGGTACCACCCGGCTTGCCGCCCGTCGGACGGCCCCTTCATTGCCCCATCTCGGAGGGGGGACCGGCGGGTTCTACTGAGCGGTATGCGCCGTTCTTCCCGCGGCTCCGGGGTGATGCCTCGCGGGGAGGGTCCCCATCGTCGCCGTGGCGGCGGATCGTACACCCGCCGCCGCGTCACCTCAAGGTTGCCTAGGCTCCCGGCGGTGTCACAACCCTCCGGACCGGTGCGAGAGACCCCCGACGGCGCGGTGTTGACCGTCTGGGTGGTGCCGGGAGCGTCGCGCACGGAACTCGCCGGGCGGCACGGCGATGCGATCAAGGTCAGAGTCGAAGCCCCTCCGGAGGGGGGCCGGGCCAACCGCATGGTCGGCGAGGTGGTGGGCCGGGCCCTGGGGGTCGAGCGGGCCCGGGTGGTGACCGGGTTGGGTTCCCGCCGCAAGGGGGTTCTGCTGCCCGGCACCACGAAGCGCGACGTCAGGCGGAGGCTCGAGAGCCTCGGGATGGAGGGGCGAGGGTATGGCTCGTAAGAGCTCGGCTACCTGCTAGGGTCGCCGATCCGAGGAGGGAATCGTGGCCAGAGAGCTCGCAAAATCGACGCTCCGTCGCTTTCAGGGACGGCTGAGCGAGGAGCGTGATCGTCTTCTCGAGGTGATCCGGGAGATCGAGGAAGAGCGGGAGGAAGTCCGGCTGTCCGAGACCTCCTCGGAGCGGAGTCCCGACCCGAACACGGCCGAAGGCGGGTCGCTCGCGTTCGAGCTGGAGAAGGAACTCTCGGTGGCCAAGAACGCCGAGGATCTGCTGGCCAAGGTCGACGAGGCGATGGGCCGCATCGAGGAAGGTTCGTACGGGAATTGCGTGGAATGCGGCAAGGCGATCCCGGTGGCTCGCCTCGACGCGTTGCCCTACGCCACCCTGTGCGTGGAGTGCGCATCGACACGCTGAGCCCTCGGCGGCTCGCCCCGGGGGTCGCCGCGATCGTCATCGCCTTCGATCAGGCGACCAAGGCCTGGGTCGTCGCCGCCCTCAGTGACGGCCCGGTCGTGTTGATCGACGGGTTTCTCCAGTTCCGTCTCGTTCGCAACCCGGGTGCGGCGTTCTCGTTGCTGCGCGGCGCCGGTTCGCTGATTGCCTTGGCGGCCATCGCCGCGGCCGTCCTGATCGTGCTGATGGTCCGGCGCATGGAGACCCGCTTCGAGGCGGCCGCGTTGGGTCTGGTGCTCGGGGGAGCGATCGGCAACCTCATCGATCGCATCTTCCGAGGCCCCGGTCTGCTCGACGGCAAGGTCGTCGACTTCATCGACTTCGACTTCTTCCCGACCTTCAACGTGGCGGACAGCGCCATCACGATCGGGGCGGCGTTGGCCGTCTTGTTGGCGATCCGGCAGCGATGAGAGCCGTCGTCGGCCCCGACGACGCCGGACAGCGGATCGACCGGATCGTCGCCAGGGTGGCGGGGATCTCCCGCGCGGTGGCGGGTCGCCTGGTTCGCGAGGGGGGCGTGCTGCTCGATGGAGAGATGGTGGACGCTCGGCATCGAGCCCGCTCCGGACAGATCCTCGAGATCACCGAACCCCGGCCGCCCCGGGGTCTGCAGCCGGAGGCGCTGCCCCTCGTCGTGCCGTACCACGACGATCACTTGGCCGTGATCGAGAAGCCGGCAGGGATGGTCGTCCATCCCGGGGCCGGTCGCAGGACCGGGACTCTCGCCGCCGCCGTGCTCCATCGCTG